>PHDB01000042.1 GCA_002842495.1 Bacteroidetes bacterium HGW-Bacteroidetes-6 | reverse complement strand
GGACATGGTGCAGCTTATGTTGGCAGCGATTCGGCCGGAGCACTTACCTACCCCATGGCTGCAGGCGCATCCGATTCGCTTGCTCTTATGTTTTTGAAATACTACTTACTTGGCGATGCCAATGGTTGGGACACATTAAGTACATTTATCAACTTTCAGGTAGGCGAAAACCAATGGCAATACCTAAGCAACTGGCCACAAAGCGGATTTTCGGAAACCAATATATATTTGCATAGCAACGGAAGCCTTAAAACAGTAATGTCTTTGTCGGCACATGATAGTTTAGACCTGACATACGACCCGCGCGATCCGTCGCCAACCATCGGCGGTCCGACTCTTCGTGCCGATCTGCAGCAAGGGCCATACGATCAGGCGCCATTAGTAGAATCGCGCTCCGATGTACTTGTTTTTACTTCGCCAATTCTTACCGCTAACGTAAAAATGCAAGGTTATCCAAAAGCAGAACTATATGTTAGTTCGGACTGCAAAGACACCGATTTTTCGATTCGCATTACCGATGTATATCCCGACGGCAGGTCGATGATTTTACTCGATGGCATCAGGCGTGCACGTTTCAGAAATGGCTTTGCTACTACCGATACCGCTTTCATGCAAAATGGAGTGGTATATCCCATTGAAATTGAAATGAATCCCACTTCGTTTACTTTTGTTGCCGGGCATCAAATCAGAGTTGACATTACCTCGTCGAACTATCCCCGATTCAATGCAAATATGAATGACGGCGGAACCATGTATGTGGAAGGCGATTCAACTATTGCTCACAACATCATCTATTGCAGCAACATATATCCTTCACATATAGTTTTACCTATTGATCAATTTTCGGTAGCCATTAATGAAAAAAATCAACTCAGACTCAATGCTTTTCCGAACCCTTGCATTGAACAAATTACAATTGAAATTCCAGAACAATTTGGAGATCAAATACTCAATATTCAGCTGTTTGATGCCGAAGGAAGACTCATTTCTTCTGAAAGCAAACCTGTTACTTCGAGTATAATAGTTGATTGCATGCAGTTGAAGCAAGGTTCGTATTTCATATCTATTGAAAATGGCTATACAAGAGGATTTGTTGAATTTCTCAAATAGCTTTTCTAAATGATTAATAGCATATTGAATGATGTGCAGTCAACTATAATTTGAATTATATTTGCAAAGTTATTTTGCCATGAGATTACTGAAGCTATTTATTATTGCGTCGGTTTTACATCTCTTGATTATTCTTATTCAAGGTGGTGCAGTATTCGCATTTAACGATGCAAAATATCTTTCATCCAAAGGAGATATCAGTCTTATTCAGCCAGCCGAATCAACAGCTACAATTACTCCTGTAGAAGAAAGTATAGTTCCTGCCGCTGACAATTTTGTTGTAAAAAAAAGCAAAAGTTCTAAAACAGGTTTAATTCTAGAGTCTTCGGCCCAATTTCTTCGTTTGGTTTTTGTAAAACAATCAATCAGTAAATTTCATTCACAAGCCATATACCAGCAATTGTGCTGCTATAGAAATTAGATCCGGATTTTGATATAAATCAATTATTTCCCATCTTATTTCGATGGGGTTGTATTATTTCAATCAAAACCCGTATGAAAAACAATCTTTTTTTTAAAAGCGGACTAATACTGCTTTTACTTTTTATTTCGTCTGCAAATGCATTCGCAGGCAATGAAGGCGTACCCGTAGTTGGTGGCATTCGTCTAGAATTTATTATTTTCGGACTTACATTAGTTGGAGTCGCTATATTTCACAAACACACCATGTGGGTAGCATTAAGTGGCCTTATAGCCGTCTTAATACTCAAACTGGGCTGGGATTCTAATTTTCAATTTATCGAACATTTTACCGGAAGCGCAACAGAACCGGGAGAATGGAAAACGCTGCTCAATCTTGCAGGTTTATTATTTGGCTTTGCCATTCTTGCCAAAATATTCGAAGAAAGTAAGGTTCCCGATGTGCTTCCAAAATATTTACCCGACAATTGGACCGGGGGACTCATGCTTCTATTTCTCATCATGTTTTTGTCGTCGTTCCTCGATAATATTGCAGCTGCAATTTTAGGAGGAACTATTGCAAAAGTGGTATTTAAAAACAAGCTACACATTGGTTATCTGGCAGCCATTATTGCAGCGTCGAATGCTGGAGGCGCCGGAAGTGTTGTTGGCGATACAACCACTACCCTGATGTGGATTGATGGCGTACCACCATTAATGGTCACAAAAGCATTTATTGGTTCACTTGTAGCATTTTCTATATTTGGCATTATTGGCTCTATTCAGCAACATCGTTATCATCCGATTACGGCAGACCCCATTGGTAATCCAAAAATTGACTGGTTAAGAATTTTCATCGTATTTATGTTGCTGGTCTTGACCATTACAACAAATTATCTATTCGACTTACCAGCAGCCGGGGTTTGGATTGCTATTTTTCTTAGTATGGTACTGCGTCCGGTTCCCTGGAAAGAGCTTCCCAAAGCCCTACAGGGTAGCATCTTCCTATTATCGCTTGTCACCATTGCCAGTATGATGCCGGTGGATGAGCTGCCGCCTGCTTCATGGCAAAGTTCACTTTCGCTGGGATTTGTTTCGGCAGTATTCGATAATATTCCACTTACGAAGCTTTGTCTGGTTCAGGGTGGATACGATTGGGGAATTCTGGCGTACGCCGTAGGTTTTGGCGGATCGATGATTTGGTTTGGTTCGTCGGCTGGTGTTGCATTATCGAATCTTTTCCCGGAAGCAAAATCAGTTGGCAAGTACATCAAATATGGATGGCATGTAGCATTAGCATATGTAGTCGGTTTTTTTATAATGCTATGGCTAGGTACATGGCAACCTCTTATTCACAAACAAAAAGAAAATAAACAAATTGAAGTCACAAACTATGGAAACCCAAAATAAAAACAAAGATCAAGGTTGCTTTAAGATAGCAATACTTTATGCCGTTACAGCAACAGTTATCTGTGTTGGGCTGTATTACCTAATCAAAGCAACAGGGCTATTATAGAAACAGACAAAAATAAAAAAAGCCACTCTAAAAGAGTGGCTTTTTTATTACAGTAACAATCACTGATGACTAGCGACCTCCGCGAACAGGATTACCGGTATTGGTAGTTGCTGTTGTGGTTGTGGTTGTAGTTGTGTGAGTGTTGTTGCTGGGAGTATAGGTATAGTTACCATGTTTCTCAGCAGCTTTAATGCTGTCTTCTTTAGCCTGAGCAATCGAATCAAGACGTGCTTTTTCGAGTTCTTCGGCTTTTTTAATGCTGTCTTCTTTAATTTTAGCTAATGAATCGGCCTTTTTTATTGAGTCTTGTTTGGCTTTTTCATCATCTTTTTTTGCACCACCACATGATACAAGAGCTACCATGCCAACAAGTGCTAGAATTGCAAACAGATTTTTCATTTTTCAGGTTTTTTGGGGTTTGAAATTACTTAACTTCTTTGGTAGAATCAACAGCGGTAGTATCGGCAGCTGCCATTTCTTCAGCTTTAGCAATGCTATCAGCTTTAGCAACCTGAGCTAATGAATCAGCTTTCTTGATTGAATCTTGTTTAGCTTTTTCATCATCTTTTTTCGAACCACCGCACGAAACAAGTGCTACCATACCAACGAGAGCGAGAATTGCAAAAATGTTTTTCATAACTGGTTTGTTTTTTTGGTTTAACCGTGCAAAATTAATACATTTTTATTCATAAAAAAAAAAAAATCGTACATTTGTCAAAC
This sequence comes from Bacteroidetes bacterium HGW-Bacteroidetes-6, assembly GCA_002842495.1. Classification (GTDB taxonomy): domain Bacteria; phylum Bacteroidota; class Bacteroidia; order Bacteroidales; family DTU049; genus GWF2-43-63. The sequence goes on along the minus strand of PHDB01000042.1, from coordinate 29,168 downwards.
AAAAAAAGTTGAAAACCATGAAAAAAACCTTTGCAAAAATCGCAGCAGCTATTGTAGTAATAGCTTTTATCGGTGTTTCGTGTACCGAAGATGACATCACCAACCCAACAATTACCCTTACCGGTGGTGCAACTATGACTCTTGATTTAGGTGCTACTTATACCGATCCAGGATTCACAGCTAACGACGATAAAGACGGTGATCTCACTTCACAAGTAACTGTTACAGGTACTGTTAACACAAGTCAGGTTGGTGCTTACGAAATCACTTACACTGTTTCTGACGAAGCTGGAAACTCAACAACAGAAACTCGTATGGTTTATGTTCGCGCTAATGCTCTTGCTGGTTCTTACAGTGTTCACGCTGTTGTTACAGGTGCTGGTGCCGGAACTTATGACTATACCGAAGTTGTTACTGCTTCAGGTGTTGATTATAACAAAATCATCATCTCCGACTTCAATTACTATCCTAACCTGACTGTTTCTGCTACAGTTACGGGTTCGAGCATTTCGTTCAACGAAACAAAAAGTTACGATTGGGACGGTGATGGCACAGCTACCTCTGCCGACATCACAGGAACAACACTGAATGCTTTTGAAGTTGTTAGTGCTACAGTTTCAAGAATTGTTACTTTGTCATTCACTATCAACTATGGCGGTGGCCAGGTGGATCAGGTTGTTGCTACCTACACAAAAAATTAATTTTCACCAAGAATTAATACAAAAGACTGCTCTTTTCAGAGCAGTCTTTTTTTTATTTACTTTTGAAGCATGAAAGCCAAACTGACGAGAGGAATAGCTGCAGCAGTTGTAAAATACGCGCTGGTGTCGGTACTTCTGCTGTCGGTTGCCCGCTTTATGTTGCTCTTATTTAACCCATCACTTTTTGCACCTCTGGGTTTTCGAATGTTCAATACCGTTTTATGGGGAGGCATGCTATTCGATTTCAGCACTTTCTGTCTTGTTCATCTGCTTGCTATTCCGTTTCTTTTTATTCCGATTCGGGTTCTACAGAAAAAAATTCTCAAAATCGTTTTGAAGAGCTGGCTCATTGTTCTCAATATTGCATTACTGGCTCCAAGTATAATTGATGTGATTTACTTTCGGTTTACTCTGAAACGTACCACAGCCGATATTTTCAATCTCATGGGTGCCATGAAGGACGAAATGGGGGGATTAACGGGGCAATTTCTTGCCGACTTCTGGTACATGCTACTCATCTTTCTGGCTTTAATAGCTATTTTGCTATTTGCGCTTCAGAAAACCATTTTCTTGAAAAAGTTGAGCCTCATTCAAATTAAATATTGGAAACAATTGGTTTTTGGACTTATTTTCGTTGCTCTGCTTGTTACAGGTGGACGCGGAAGTTTTCGCATCAGACCTTTGAGTATACTACATGCTACTCGTATTGCCGGACCTGAATATGCTGCACTTGTAGTGAATTCAACTTTTACGATTATCAAAACATACGGAAAAGAAGATCTGGAGAAAAAATCATATTTTTCCAAAGACGAAGTCGAATACATATTTTCGCCGATACATTATTACAACGTATCCAACGAACCCGTAAAAAAAACAAACGTAGTCATTATAATTGTTGAAAGTCTTTCTGCCGAACACATGGGCTGCCTCAATAATGGTCTTCAGTCGTTTACACCATTTCTCGATTCGCTTTCGCGTAGCTCTATGCTGTTTTCGAATATGTTTGCCAATGGCAAAAAAAGTCTTGAAGGTATTCCTGCCGTCATAAGCAGTATTCCTCCTATAATGCAAAATCCATTTGTAACATCAATGTATTCGGGCAATAACATTGCCGGTGTTGCCAGCATGCTCAAAAAGTACGGATATTCCAGTGCCTTTTTTCATGGAGGTTTTAATGGAACAATGAATTTCGACGGTTTTGCGGGTGCGGCTGGTTACAATAAATACTTCGGTAAAAACGAATACGATGGAAGCGAATCGGACTTTGATGGCCGCTGGGGTATTTTCGATGAACCATTTCTCCAATTTCTGATTCGTAAAACAAACGAATTCAAAGAACCTTTTACAACCTGCGTATTCACCCTTTCATCGCATCATCCCTACACAATACCCAAGCAACACCAAGGCCGATTTCCAAAAGGGCCGAAAGAAATAGACGAAACCATAGCATATGCCGATTTTGCTTTGCGGCATTTTTTTGAAACAGTATCGCATACATCGTGGTACAAAAACACATTGTTTATTATCACAGCCGATCATACCAGCGAGTTATATTCGGATTGTTTTGCCCGGTATCCGAACAATTATGCCATCCCGATGATTTGGTTCAACCCTTCGGATAGCAATCTGGTTGGGCGGAACGAAATTATTTGCCAGCAAACTGATATTCTACCTTCAATTGCAGATTATCTCAACCTCAACGATACTATATATTCATTCGGAAACAGCGTCTTCGATTTATCTGCTCGGCGTTTTGCTGTTATGCAAACCAATCTTATTTATCAAATGGTTATTCGTGGAAATATCTTTATTGAATTTGATGGTGAAATGCAGCATAGCCAAAAAGAATATTTTGATTGCAGAAACAATACGCAAGCAGCAATAGGTATTGAGAACGAAGAAAGCAATTTTGATTTGCTAAAAGCCATTATTCAACAATTCAACAATAGAACAATCGACAACCGGCTTACAAAAAAATGAAACAACGAAAAAGTGTTTTAATCATAAATCCGGTTTCGGGCATACACAACAAAGAAAAACTGTTGCTGTTCATTTCTACCTATTTTGCAAAAAACAAAATTGAATGCAAAATAGTAAAAACCACTCATATTGGGCATGCAATTGGTCTTACACGCCAACATGCCGAAGCAGGTTTCAATCATTTTGTTGTAGCAGGTGGAGACGGGACTATCAACGAGGTTGCCGGCGTTTTAATTGAATTCGATCATGTTTCGTTGGGTATATTAGCTTTGGGAAGCGGAAATGGCCTGGCCCGCCATCTCAAACTGCCCAAAAAGCTGAGTAACGCACTTGATATTGCTTTCGGGGATGAAATTGTGAGAACCGATACCGGATTATTAAATGGAAAGCCATTTTTCAGTGTTGCTGGAGTAGGCTTCGATGCTTTTATTGCCCACAGGTTCTCTGAAATGAAGAATCGGGGATTCCGGAATTATGTGAAGGCTGTACTAAAAAACTATGTCCGCTATAAACCACAGCACTACAAAATCAACTTAGGCGAACAAAAGTTCGAAACACATGCGTTGATGATTACATTTGCCAATTCAAACCAATTTGGCAATAACACATCAATCGCACCAAAAGCCAATATCAGCGATGGATTAATCGATTTATGCATCATGCGCAAACCTGCCGCTGTAGCTGCTGTATTTCTGGCTCCTATGCTTTTTCTAAAGAAGATGGACAGAACCCGATTCCTGAAAATCTATCGAACCAATAGAATTGAGGTCGAAACATCTCTACCAGCTTTCATTCATTTCGATGGAGATCCCTATATTCTCGAAAAATCAAAAATTGTTTTCGAAATGATTCCGGCTTCACTTAATATCCATGTTTAACTAAAGAAATATGGCAAAACAAAAATTATCAGGATTTGGCGAACTCGGCAACCTGGTGTATAGCACCAATCCGGAAATGCAAAAAAAAATCGAAACTCCGGACAACAACAACAACAATACAGTTCCTCCGAAGGAACAAAACCTGCGTGTATGGATTGAGAAAAATCACCGTGGGGGCAAAGTTGCAACTATTATTAAAGGTTTCGAAGGAAGCATTCAAGAGCTAAAAGAGCTGGGAAAGCAATTGAAAACATTTTGCGGAACAGGAGGAAGTGAAAAAGATGGCGAAATCATTTTGCAAGGCCATGTAGCCGACAAAGTGGTAAAATTCCTCATAGAAAAAGGCTATAAAGCAAAACGGGCTGGAGGCTGAAAAAATATTTTTCGAAAAATGTTTGAGTATTGAGTTTTTTTATAATTTTGCAGTCCCTTAATCAATAAGAATAGCTCTTTATCTTTCTGCCCAGGTGGTGAAATTGGTAGACACGCCAGCTTGAGGGGCTGGTGACCGCAAGGTTGTGCAAGTTCGAGTCTTGTCCTGGGCACTATTTTAAGTTTAAAGTAAAAAGATAAAAGTTGGTTGTATTCAGTAATAGATACTTTTAACTTGACAAACTTTCCACTTTTGACAAAAATCTGCCCGGATGGCGGAATTGGTAGACGCGCTAGTTTCAGGGACTAGTATTCGCAAGGATGTGCAGGTTCGAGTCCTGTTCCGGGCACAAAAAGCAGATGTTAGTCTGCTTTTTTGCATTAACAGTATTCCATTGCATAATTGGATGTCTTTTATTATGTATTTTTCTCTATTTTTGCTCTCATGATTGCATTCGCACCTGCAAAAATTAATCTGGGACTACATATTCTTTCGAAACGAGAAGACGGATTTCACAATATTGAAACCCTTATGGTACCCATTCCTTGGTACGATGTACTTGAACTGCTGCCTGCAACAGGTAAAACTAAAATTATTATGCATTGTTCGGTAGAAAAAATAGAAACCGAACGCAATTTAGTATTTAAAGCATGGCAATTGCTCAACAAACATCATAATATAGCACCGGTATGTTTTCATTTACTGAAAGCCATTCCTTCAGGTGCAGGACTGGGTGGTGGCTCGTCCGATGCAGTTACAGCACTAAAAATGCTCAACCGCTTTTTCAATTTGAACTTACCCAACAATCAGCTACACCGATATGCCTCGGAACTCGGAAGCGATTGTCCGTTTTTTGTTGAAACCCGGCCTTCAATTGCAAGAGGGAAAGGTGAAATTCTAACACCTTTCGATATTGATCTTTCCCGATTAACACTTTTGGTTGCCAAACACCGTAATCTGTCGGATGGCCGGCAAGGAATCTCTACAGCACAAGCATATTCATCTATTGTTCCCAATAAAAACCGAAAAAATATTTCTGAGCTAGCTTCGCTACCCATTGAAAAATGGGTATCACATCTGCAAAACGATTTTCAGCCAGTGATAGAAAAGCAATTTCCGGAAATCAGAACACTCATTACATCATTTTACAATGCCGGAGCTAAATATGCAGCCATGAGCGGGAGTGGCTCGGCCTGTTTTGGCATTTTCGACAAAAAAAATCCCGACTTGCAATTAAGCAGTCGAGATTTTCAAGTATTTAGTTCTGTTTTGTAATCTACTTTTTCGCTTTTGGAGTACTTCCTACCGCAACAACCGGAGCAGGTCCCAGCTTTTTGGAGCGAATAATCAGCAAAATTCCAATCATAACAAATGGAATACTCAACCATTGCCCCATATCGAGAGTCATATTCTTTTCGAAATCGACCTGCACATTTTTGATGAATTCAACAAAAAATCGCAAAACAAAAACAAGAGTAAACAACCATCCAACAAGCAATCCACGATTAATAATGCCTTTTCGATGATTGTACATTATGAATAAAACAATAAAAATAATCAAGTAGCCCAGCGACTCATATATCTGTGTTGGGTGGTGAGGTATGGTTTGTCCATCGCGAACAAAAATAAATCCCCAGGGCAAATCGGTTTGGAAACCATAAATTTCGCTGTTAAAAAGGTTTCCAAGGCGGATAAACGAAGAAGCCAAAGCTGTTGGAACAGCAATTCTGTCCATAATATGCAACACCGATTTATTCCACGACTTACGGGAATAAAGCCACAAACCAATAGCTAAACCTATAGCGCCTCCATGGCTGGCAAGACCACCTTTCCATATCATGAAAATCTGAATCGGATCTTTCAGATATTCTTCCGGCTCATAAAAAATAACATGCCCCAGTCGGGCACCTATAATGGAGCCCAAAATGATATACAAAGCCATTTTATCAATTTCAGCCAGTGGAGCTTTTTCCTTCTGAAAGAAATAGCGAACAATATAATAGCCAATAAGAAACCCCATGGCAAATAAGAGTCCGTAATAACGAACCTGCATGGGGCCCAGAGTGAATATGACAGGATCAACATCCCAAACAATAAAACCAGTGCTCATAAAGATAAATATTTGAAGCTAAACTTTGGCAACACATTCAATTTCGACCATAACGCCCAAAGGAAGACGGACCACTCCGTATGCAGCACGTGCAGGAGGATTTTCGGGAAAATAAAGCGCATAAACTTCGTTCATTGCTGCAAAATTATCCATATTATCGAGAAGACAAGTGCATTTAAGTACATTTTTGTACGAAAGTCCGGCTTCGGCAAGCACATGCCCAATATTTTTAAGAACCTGATGTGTTTGTTCGGTAATACCACCTTCAACCACTTTTCCAATGCTGGCATCAACAGGAATTTGTCCCGAAATATAAAGTGTGTTGCCCGACATAACAGCCTGACTGTAAGGGCCAACAGCTTTAGGTGCCCATGGAGAGTTGATAATCTTTTTCATAACTAAAATATTTTCACAAAGGTAACCAAAAAGCCCGAAAACGATTAATTAACGATCAATATCGTCAAAATAAATTATTCCTCACCTGAAACTAATCATTCTTATAACAAGAAACAAAATAAATGTAGCAAACACTGTCTCAATGCTAATTTATCAACAACAAAACGTTGAAATAAAAAACACATATAATATGATTTTTTGTATATTTGCATCATGTTTCGGAAAAAAGCAAAGTTTATTATTGACCCGCTCACTTTATCGGTGAAACAGGTTGAAAAGTCCGGAAAGTATATCACAGCGCGTCTGTTGAGCGGGTTGGGGTTGTCTGTTATTCTTGGATTTGCCATTGCATTCTCCTATTTTCGTTTTGCCAATAGTCCGCGTGAAAATTCGCTCTCTCGCGAAATCAACTATTATCAATTGAAAATTCAACTCCTCGACAACAAAGCTGATAAAGTTTTGAATATTCTTTCGATGCTTCAGGACAAAGACGATCGTACGTATCGTACCATTTTTGCGATGAAACCACTCTCCGACGAAATACGCAATGCTGGCATTGGTGGCCCTGTTGATTACAGCGCAAAATTTGATGTTGTAGAAAATGGTGATTTGTTGAAATCGACTTATAAAAAGCTAAGCGAAATTAACAGCCGACTTATTACTCAGGGAAAATCGTTTAGCGATTTAACCAATATGGTTAGAAATAAAGAAAGAATGCTTGCTTCAATTCCAAGCATTATGCCTGTCGATAAAAACAAAATTCACATTTCGTCTGGTTTTGGATGGCGTCAGAATCCATTTACACGTAGTGGTTCGCAGTTTCATCCGGGAATCGATTTTGCCGGGAAAATTGGCACTCCAATTTATGCAACAGGCGATGGTATTGTAACTGATCCACTGGGATCGATGACCGGATATGGCAATGTGATTGTTATTGAGCACGGCTATGGTTTCGAAACCCTGTATGCTCACTTGTCGAAAAAGTTGGTCAATGTTGGAGATAAAGTAAAACGTGGTCAAATTATCGGCTTACTTGGAAATACCGGTCCCAGCACAGGGCCGCACATTCATTACGAAGTACACCGAAACGGTGAAAAAGTGAATCCGATTAATTATATCTATAGTGGGTTTACCAATGAAGAATTTCAGGAAATGATCAAGGAAGCTGAAGAAAATCATAAAATTCTCTCATAGTTTAACCTAACTACAATATTAAAAAAGGCCTCGCGTAAAAAGCGAAGCCTTTTTTTTGATGCATAATATATGCTACACTACATAGAAGCCATTTCGGATAGCATAGGTAACCAATTGAGCTGTATTTTTCACCTCGGCTTTCGAAATTATATTGGCACGGTGACCATCAACCGTTCTGGGGCTGATAAACAATTTATCACCTATTTCCTGATTGGTCATCCCATCGCAAATAAGCTGTAAAATTTCGAGTTCGCGTTCGGAAAACTTTTGCTGCTCTTTATTGATTTCCTCTTTTTTCGGGTTGCGAAGCAAATTCATCAAGATCGACAGCAAATCGCTACTGAAATAGCTTTTGCCATCATATACTGTTTTTATAGCACGTTCGAGTTCGTCGATTCCTGTGTTTTTTACAAGAAAACCTTTGGCACCGGCATCAAGCATACTTTCGAGATACTCTTCCTCTCCATACATCGACAAAGCTATGATTTTTATTTCAGAATATTTTGCAACAGCCTTACGGGTTGCCTCTATTCCATTCATCACTGGCATATTGATATCCATCAATACTACATCGGGCATTTTCTTTTCAATAGAATCAAGAAACTCCATTCCGTTTTTACATGAACTATAAATAACAGCCTCGGGACTCACATCAAAAAGAACCTTCATACCTTCGCTGAAAAGCTCGTGGTCATCGACCAAAAGAACCTGAATTTTACTCATTATCAATCTATTTATGCGTTAAATTGGAATTATAAAATCAAAGGTAAACAATTTTTCATTAATTATATCGGAAATCAATCTCCCGCGAAAAGTAAAAAGTTTCATCTCAATACTTCTCTTGAGTTGCATAAAAAATTCAAAGTTCTCTGGTGTGTTTCTGATCTCTTCATTCATGAAAATATTGATCTTAAGCAAAACATGATCTTTACGCCCTTCGAATGAAACTGACATCTCGGCAGCCTGGGCTTTTGAAGCAAATTGAACCGATTCTTCAAAAACACGAAAAATCATAATTTCAGTTGTAATATGTGTACGAAAAGCATTGGGTCGACAACTTAGCTGTAGTTTACAGGGTAGTTTATTAATGGCTTTTTCAACAAATTGTTTCATAGCCGATTCTAATCCAAACTGCTGAATAACACTTGGATAAATCTCGTTCGAAATAATTTTCAATTTATTGTAAGTACGTTCTAATAGCGAAAAAACACTTATCTGACCTTGTTCATCATCGCTTGGATTTGATGGAGGCGTATCAAGCCCAACAATACGCTCTATCAACATTTTTCCAACCGAAATAAGAGCTCCCATATCGTCGCGAATTTCGTCGGAAATAGCTTGCCGTGTTTTTTCTTCTCTTTCGAATAGCTGAACCATTCTCACCCTTAGATGAGTTAAAATTCCTGAAACATCCTGCAATGTATATTCGATACCGCCAACATGATTAGGCTTTTCTGAAATAATTTTGAAGTACCGGTATTCTCCCTGTTTGTCGGTTAATGCCAGCAAATCCGATGTAGTTTCGGATTGATTTCTCCCAAAAGCATTTTCAGGAATATCAATGTCTATTTTCAAAAAATTCCATTTTTGACCAACAATTCCACTTGCTTCAAAAATATTTTCAGCATCATTAGATAATTGAGCAACAATACCATTTCGTACTTCAATAATCAAATGCGAATGGGTGGAGGAAGTCTTAGTTGGTATAATCTGCATTGCAGGGTCAACCGGTCCGACCATTCTAATAAGACAATAAAATGCAACAGCCGGCTTCTTACTTCGCATATTGGTATCGGCAATCAGACTACAACGATACAAAGAGTCGTTCTTTGCTTTCAGGATTATTTCGGAAGAATAACGCTGGTTTTTGGCAATTGAGTTGAGTACAGCTATTTGTTCGCGACCTGAAACACCAATATCAGTAAGCATATGCCCAATAAGTTTACCGGGTTGAATTCCAAGCAGATGAAAGCATGATGGACTGGCATCAATAATCAAACCATTACGTTCCATTTCCAAATAAACATCAGGAATATTACCGGCTAGTTGTTCTAACTGATTTTCGTTTTTCAGTAATACTCGTTTGCTTTTATGAACCGATGATATATCGCGGCTTAATCCGGTTAGTATCTTACGTAAAGTTTTTCGTGATGCTTCAGGAGCAACAACACTGATAAAACCTTGATTAAGAAAACGATTTTTTGATTCACGGCTGATATTTGATGTTACCAAAACCCACAAAGTGTTAGCGCCTCCATATTGAGATCGGATACGACTCACTTCATCAAAATCGTCGGAATACAAAGCTATTAATTCGGGATGATCTATACCACTTTCATTGCCATTGGCTGTAAATGAATACAAATCGAACCTTGCATAACGCGACAAAACACCAATACTGTTCCTGACTTCAGGAATTTTGTCAGCTTTCTCCAACAATATTAATATTTTTTCTTGCGATGCGTGCATAACGGCTGCAATTGAATTTCGATAAATGTAGTGAATCCAAAATATGAATCGAAGAGTAATAATACTGAAAAACGGCCGCGTTTTCGCCTGATAATATAATTTAGGCGTAGGTATCTATCAATAAATGTATTACTGAAAAAAAAGAACGTTATTATTATTACACCCATTACAATACCGTTACAAATACGCATTGAACAGGTAAAACCACCTGACTTGAAATACTGTATAAAACCGCTACCCATGGGCACGTGGTGTGGTTATATTTACACGATTCAAACAACATCGCCATGAAAAAATTTTACATTTTACTCACTCTATGCTTTGCATTCGTTTCACAGTCAGCGATAGCACAACTTACAACTAGCATAACCCCTACCGATAACATCATTTATATTTGCCAAAACGAGGAACTTCACCTCAATGGAAACCCTTCGGGAGGCACCATGCCATACACTTCGAACTGGACTGGAGCCATTGCATGGATTGATAACCCTGCAGCTCAGAACATCATCTTTGTTTGCAACACAGCTGCTACCTATACATTATATTATACAGTTACTGATGCCCTAAGCGCAACTGCTACTGATAGTGTAAAAATAGTTGTTAAACCCAACCCTATTCTGGTTACATCGGGCGATACTGCTATTTGTGCAGGCGATTTTGCACATCTGACCGGTTCGGGAGGTAACACCATTTTGTGGTTCGACGAGTTCGATAATTTGCTTGCATGGACACCTGACATTGATGTTTCACCGGTGTCGACCACGTACTATACCGTAGTTGCAATCACTAACGGATGTTCGACCAGCGAAGATTTACCCGTTGATGTTTCTGCTCCAACTACTGCATTTGCAGGAAACGATACCACAATTTGTATTGGAGGTTCATTCAATGTTACTGGTGCTTCAGCAACAAACTACACATCCTATTTCTGGAGTACTGCCGGCGATGGTTATTTCTTCAATCCGGCATTGATGAATCCTGTATATATTATGGGACCTGACGATATAAACAATGGAAGTGTAACACTGACACTCACTGCATTCGGAAATGGTATCTGCCCCGATGCTACTGATGACATTGTTATCACAATCGACCAACCTCAACCTATTGTAATTACCGGCGATACTACAATTTGCGAAGGTAATACCGGAATACTTCTCTGTACTGCAGCCGACAGCTGGATCTGGAACACAGGCGACAACACACAAGGAATTCTTATTGCGCCATTGGTTTCACAAAACTATTCGGTAACAGCAACCTTTGGTGTTTGCTCGGTCACCGATGATGTTTGGGTGCAAGTAAATCCTTATCCAATTGCAAATGCGGGAAACGACACCAGCGTTTGTATAAGCCAGCCAATCACATTAAGCGCCAGTGGTGGAACATCGTATGAATGGAGTACAGGCGAAACAACACAATCGATTGTTGTAACTCCTATAGCAACAGAAACCTACACTGTTACTGTAACCGATAACAATTGCAGCACAACCGATGATGTAACGGTTACTATTAATCCGCTGCCAGTTGTAGATGCGGGCTCAAACACTCAAATTTGCTCGGGAAACAGCACTATACTTACAGCAAGCGGAGGAATCAGTTATTTATGGAATACAGGTGAAAACACACAGTCAATTGTAGCAAGCCCATTAGTCGATACCTGGTACTATGTAACCGTAAGCGATGGAATTTGCGAAAACACAGATAGTGTTCAGGTTGCGGTTCTTCCAACTCCATTGGTTGATTTAGGTCCCGACACTACAATCTGCCCTGGCTCTGAACTGATTCTTACTTCGGTTGCCGGCGACAGTTATCTGTGGAACACAGGATGCATTGCCCAATCGTTGATTGAATATCCAATTAGCGACACTCAGTACAGTGTTACTACAACAATCAGTGGATGCTCGGCATCTGATACGATCAACGTAACAGTACTTCCTATCATTTTTGCTTCGGCCGGACCCGACCAAAGTATATGTTCCGGAGATTCTGTAACATTAACAGCCACGGGTGGCGACACCTACGAATGGAATACCGGCGAAACAACACAATCGATTGTTGTAGCTCCCCTGAGCGATGCCAATTATCAGGTAACAGTAACACAAGGAAGTTGCAGCGCTGTTGCCAGTGTCAATGTATTTCTGAACATTCCTCCAGTTGCCGATGCAGGCCCTGATGCAGATGTTTGTATTGGTCATTCAATTTGGCTGACAGCTACTGGCGGAACCAGCTATGAATGGAATACAGGAGAAACAACCGAAAGTATATTATCGGATCCCAACACGTCAACAACATACTTTGTTACAGTCAGTGATGGAATTTGCTCCGCAACCGACTCTGTAAATGTAAATATTCTTCCGTTGCCCGTTGTTGATGCTACCGACACTGTTTATGCCTGCCCTAATTCAAACATCACATTAAATGTTACCGGTGCTTACACTTATATTTGGCAAGATGGCAGCACTTTTAACTTCTTGAATACAACAGCAATTACCGACACAGTAATTTATGTAACAGGATTCGAAAACGGCTGTAGCAATATCGACAGTTCGATTATCATTGTTTACCCATCGGCTACTGCCGATGCAGGGGCAGACACCGCAATCTGTGAAGGCCAATCATTAACTATTAATGGCAGTGGCAACGGATTGTTTCTATGGAACACAGGCGAAACAACTCCATCTATTGATGTTACACCCACAACAACTACAACTTACTACCTCACAGTTTCACTGGGAAGTTGTACTGCCATCGACAGCGTAGTAATAACTGTGAACCCGCTTCCTTCAGCTCCGCTGCTTCCCAATGTTTTTATTTGCCCAGGAGATACAGCAATACTGAGTGTAAATGGAGGTAGTTCCTATTTATGGAGCAATGGTGAAACAACTGCAACGATCAGTGTTAATCCATTGGTCAACACCAATTACCAGGTCACCATCACCAACGCTTTTGGTTGCTCAACAACCGGAAATGCAAGTGTTATCATCAATGCAGTTCCTCATGCCAATGCTGGTCCCGATACACATATTTGCCTGAATGATTCCATTTTGCTTTGCGCTTCGGGCGGAATATCATATCTGTGGAATACTGGCGAAACCAGCGCATGCATTATTGTGAGTCCAACCGATACTACATCCTATTTTGTTCAGGTTTCGAATGGTCTTTGCAGCAACAACGACACTGTAACAATTTTCACACATGCACAACCTATTGCTGACGCAGGTTTAGGCAGTATCATTTTAGCTGGCGATACCACATGGCTAAATGGAAGTGGATTTTCCGATACCACATTCACAACGGTATGGGATCCATCTGATTCACTGTTCGCACCAGACAGCCTCAGTACTCAAGCATATCCTGTGGTTACAACCACATACACATTATATGTTATGGACGATTATGGTTGTGTAAGTTCCGATACAGCAACAGTAACGATTATTCCTCCCGGAATTTACATGAATATGTCACCCGACACTTTTCTTTGCTCCGGCAGTACAATTCAATTGCTTGCCGATGTATATCTGAGTAGTAATGACACTCTTCATTATCAATGGACTCCATCGACCGGATTATCGAACGATACCGTTTACAAACCATTTGCATCTCCAATTACAACCACAACTTACTACGTAAATATTTGGGACGATTATGGCTACTCAACAAGCGACTCGGTAACAGTTACTGTTTACAAAACACCTATTGTTGATCTTGGTCCCGACATAAGTATTTGCTTTGGCGACACCGTTATGCTCACCGACAATAATATTGGAACCAAACTGTGGAGCACCGGAGAAACCATTGATACAATTTTTGTTGTGCCGGTTGACACTCAAACAGTAGTATTGGTTGTGACCAACTTTGTATGTTCCGACACCGACAGCATTACCATTAATGTAAAAAATGCACCAGCTGTAAATGCCGGACCCGACCTGGTAATGTGTGCAGGCGACAGTGTGTTGGTTCTTCTAAATGACGAAATTAATATTGGTAACGAATGGTCAACCCGCGATTACTCATTCGGCCTTATTTCACCACAAAACGACACAACATTGTATTATATTTTCGAAAACGATGGTTGCTACAGCTACGATGAAGTTCTGATTACTGTAAATCCCCTTCCCGACTTCGAACTGTATGCAACAACTGAAGAGTTTATTCCCGGACAAGCAGTAGGAATCGAAGTAGTTCCTGCCATTTACAACGAATATATTTACTATCTGAATGGTAACTATGTAACACAAAACACAACAGGGACTCATTACTTTGATGATTTGACCACTGGAGACGAAGTCCGCATACTGGCAATCACAGCCGAAGGATGCTACGATGAGCGTATTTGGTCGGGAGTACTCATCGATATTCCCAATGCCATCACACCCGACGGAAATGGAGTGAATGACAAATTCCTCGAAGGTATTTCTATTACGATTATCAATCGTTGGGGGCAAGAAATGTACAGTGGAACGGAAGGATGGGATGCAACCTATAACGGAACACCTGTTGATGCAGGAACTTACTACTACATCATCTATTTGCCCAATCCTGAAGCCGGGACTATGAAGACCTTGAACGGAAGCATTTTAGTAATTCGTTAATAAAAAAAAACATGAAAGCCATTATCACCACAATAGCAGCCTTGATGGTGTTCAATATTGCAGCACAGCAATCGTTTGAGAACATCAAAAAACTACAAAACCGAAAAATGTTTGAACAAGCAATCAACGAATACAACAGGTTGCTTGCTAAAGGTCAAAACCAATCAGACATTGCCTATGAGCTCGGAGTTTGCTACTTCAATGTCAATCAGTTTACACAAGCTGTCGAAAATCTTAACATGGCGTTGGATAGTGGAAACGAAAGCATGGAATGTCGTTACTATCTTGCCGAAAGCAATTTGCGTCTTCTTCAATACAAAACAGCTGCCGATTTGTTCCGACAGGTTCTGAGCGAAAAAGCATACAACGCCAACGATTCCTTAATGCAATCCGAAAGCCGTTCGCGTTTGAATACCATACGAGTTGTATCTCAGGGTCTTCGCAAAAACGCTGATCTTACACTTTTTAATATGGTGAATTTAAACAGTGAATACAGCGACTATGGTATTAATATTTTGGGCAATGCGCTATATTTTTCGTCGATGCGCAAACTCAAAAACAAAGAAACCGATAGCCGTACGTTACAAGGTTATAGCGACATATTCAAAGCTAAAATTGCTACCGCAGATTTCGAACAAAACGAAATTGTATGGCTAAAAGAACCGGTGAACTCGATGAAATACAACGAGGCTTGTCCAACTTTTGGAGTCGATGGCAAAACCATGTATTTCATGCGTTGCTTTGGCAAGCCATCGCACTGCGAAATATTGGCCAGCGAACAGAAGAAAAACGAAAAATGGAGCAAAGCCAAAAAGATCGATCTGTCATCAAAAGATTATAGCATCGGACATCCAACCCTTTCGTCCGATGGAAACACCATGATTTTTGTTTCAGATATGCCTAACGGTATGGGAAAACGCGATATTTACATTTCGCATCAACAAAACAACGAATGGAGTCAACCCCAAAATTTGGGAACATCTATAAATACGTCGCTTGATGAAATGTTTCCACGCTTAATTAATGATTCGTTGTTAATTTTCAGCTCGCAAGGGCATAATAGCTTTGGGGGGCTTGATTTATTTGTGTCTGTTTTGCGCAACGGAATCTGGCAAAAGGCTGTTCGTTTGGCTCCAGGCGTTAATACCGGTGCCGACGATTTCGATCTCCTTTTTACCGAAAATGAGAAAGGAATGTTCTGTAGCAATCGTCCGGGTGGATATGGTGCCGACGACATTTATCAATTCAATGGGTTTCCGGTGCTAATTCCAGTTTATATAACTGTGAACGATGAAATATCGGGCAAACCCATTGCCAACGCTACGATTGTTTTTCGTTCGGAGAGTGGTATCGATACACTCAAAACCGACGAAAATGGCTACACCGAAGCATTTCTGAAACAAAAAGACGAAGCCAATCTTGTAATTGCCGCAAACGAATATCGTACCGTCAATGATGCATTTACAACAGAATTTGAGAAGAAGATTTACCCTGACATTGTTGAAAAAACATATATTCTTACTCCCGATAATCGTGGAATTACCGTTGAAGGCGATGTGGTCGACAATAGCAACAAAAAGCCCATTGATAATCAAAAATTGATGATTATTGGCGAAAACGGATATTTCGACCAAACCGCTACGGATAGTACCGGCTCTTATGAATTCACTCATTTGCAGGACAATAATTCGTACACTCTGCTGATGGCACGCAAAGGCTACTGGACACAAACCAAAGTACTCGACATTCCTGACCTTGAGACCAATTTCAATTACACAAAGTCAAATGGATTTGACTTTGATTTCAATCTTGACCCCATAGAAGAAGGAAAAGAAATTGTGATTAAGGACATTTTTTACGATTTCGATAAAGCAACACTGAAGTCGGAGTCTGAAGTTGAACTCAACAAACTTGTTTATTTACTCGAAAACAACCCGAATATCAAAGTTGAAATCAGCTCATACACCGACAGTCGCGGCCCCGACGATTACAACATGCGTTTATCTCAAGCCAGAGCAGAATCAGTTGTAAAGTATCTTGTAAAACAAGGAATATCAAAAGAAAGGCTTGTATCAAAAGGCTATGGCGAAACCAATCCTTTAATAGCCAATGCTCAAACCGAGGAACAACATCAGCTCAATCGCCGCACATCCTTCAAGGTTCTTGCTGTGAGCGATATTAACGAAAGCGAAATTATCAGCGGGCACGCAGCAACAACCGGAATCGAAAAACAAAACGACACTCCCGAAAATACCGTTAATATTGTTTACAAAGTTCAGGTTTGCGCTTCGCGCACTCCAATTGAATCAGACAGCTATTTCAAAAAGCTGAACAATTCTTTCCCCGACCTGCTCATTGTTGAAGAAAAGTATCCCGATGGCTTCTATCGTTACATCGCAGGCACCTTCACTCAATACGATGAAGCTGTTGCGCTGCGTAATCAGATTATCGAAACAGGCTACCCCGATTGTTTCATCGGAGTTTACAAAAACAACAAGAGAATTCAGTAAATACCACACACCATGAAAACAAAAATATTCATCTTCGCATTTTTCGCATCCGTCTTTTCTGCAATGGGTCAAAACGACATCCAACTCAGTCAGCAATCGTTCACACGTCTGTACTACAATCCGGCAGCTACAGGTCAAAACGACGGATCGGTATTCAATTTTCTCACCCGATATCAATGGGTAAATGTGAATGACGCACCCGTAACAATGCTCGCTAACTATCAGCATTATTTTCCCAAGCTTCATTTTGCTACCGGAGTGAATGTGGTAAACGACAAACTGGGTCTCGAAAACAACTACAATATCAAAGCAGCATACTCATATCGTATTTACACAAGCGAAAACAGCTTTCTGAGTATGGGAATCGGAGCTGGTGTATTGTCGAAAAACATTGACTTTGGCCGAATTGTTTTCGAAGATGCCGAGCCCACCAATTATACTTTCGAAAACAAATGGAAACCCGATTTTGATGCCGGACTTGAAATGAACTGGAAAAACCTGACAGTGGGCACCTCGGTGACGCATATCAACAACTCCGAAAACGCATCAAATCTATACACAGTTCCCCGTCATTACTATTTTTACACACGTGGAATTATTCCAGTAAACGAACAATTTGTATTGTCTCCGGCTTTTTCAGTAAACAGCTGTTCGTACAGAACACAATACGAATTCAATCTTTCGTCGTTCACCAACAACACATTGTACACTGGTTTAAGCTACAGACTCAATGAATCGTTTGTAGTTTTGGCTGGTGTTCAAATTAATCAGACTTTCCGCATCAACTATTCGTTCGATATGAACGCAGGTTCGCTCAACAACACCATGAGTGGTGGTAGCCACGAAATACTGCTCCAAATTAAGCTCGGTGGCAAAAGCGATGTTGTACAGCCGTCACCGAGATTTTTCGACTAACAATATCAGGGGGGGGCTTCAGGGAGTCAAACAGGAATTCATATTTTCCTGTTTGCTCTCTGATTTTTTTACGCACAATTTACCTCACACAGAAAATTGTTTCGTGGAAGCAGTTCTGCGGAAACTAAAACAAACATCATTTTCATCGAACATGTATTAATGAAAACATAACAAGTTCAAAGACAACATTTTACTTACCAACATCATGATCACATCATTATTAATCAAAATCCAAACATAAAAAACAAGCTTTCTTATAAGCACTATTTCACATGCGACCACAATTAAAAAACACTAAACAACGTCTTCGGCTTCAGCTTCAATTTCAATATGCGCCAAAAAACCTTTATTAGGGACACTGGTAAATGTTACAACACCCTGAATGTTTTGAATACGATTTGCAATATTACTCAAACCCATACCTTTGCTTTCTTTTAGTGTTTTGTCGACATCGAAACCCTTACCATTATCACTATAATTGATAGAAATCAGTCCGTCCAAATAATCTAAGTCAAGTGTAATTTCCGTCGCCTCACCATGCTTAATACTATTATTAATCAATTCACAAATTACCCGATAAATTGTGGATTCAATTAATTGACCAAAACGCTTTTCGCATGTACATATTAAGTTGATTTGAGTTTGGTGAATGTTGGTTATTTTCTCAACAAAATTACGAATGGCCTCCTTTAGTCCAAAGTTTGTCAGAATATGAGGGCTGATATTGTTTGATATTTCAGAAAGTGTTCGTGTTGCTTCGAGGAATAGTTTTTCCGACATTTCTGAAAACCGGGATAACTGTAATTTATCTTCGGCACGTGCAATAGCTTGCATATACATCCGCAATGTACTCATAAGAGGTCCAAGTCCATCATGCAACTCCTGAGCAAAGCGCTGGCGTTCGCTATTTTCGCCCCTAATAAGAGCAGTCATCTCAATGATTTGCATATTTTTACGCTCAGTAACATCAAATACTGTTCCTGCAAATCGGATTACTTCACCACGCTCGTTAAAAATGGGAAAAACTGTAACTTGCAGCCAAATTAATGATGATTTTCCTTTTCGATATCTAAACTCAAGAGAGGAATCGCTTTCAGCTCCAGACAACTGCAAATCGCGGAAGAATTTCCTAAGCAATGCAATGTCGGATGTATGCACATGAGAAAGCCAGCCAAATGGTTTTCGATACATTTCATCAAGCGAAATTCCAAGCATTTCGGTACAAGCCGAATTGATATACTGCAACTTTCGAAAATTTCGGGATAAAATAACAAAAACGCCACTGATATTCTCGGCCAATTGCAAAAACTTATTATTTACATCTTTCAATTCGCGCTGAATCAATTCGCGCTGAAGCGCAATAGCAAAAATACTGGAAAAACGTTCGGCGATTTCCTGATCTTCGTGCGACAATTTCCTGTCCATATCAGATAGCATGATGAATCCCATCTTTTTGTCATTAACTTTCACAGGTACAATCATCAGATTCCGAAACTCTGGATATTGCTTTCTGAAATCTTCTTTATCAAACGATACAGGTAATTTTGCATACAAAGTGCTTTTATTTAACTTTCGAATAATAACCGACATTTCCAGATACATTGGATGCAATGTATTGATTGGATAAATCAAATTTAAGTCCCCACTTATAAAACAGCCACTCGATACCGGATGCTGTAACTCGTCGGGATCCGGTACAATAAGCTCCGGAAAAAATGAAACAATAATGAAAGGGTTTCCTAGGAAGGTAGCCATATTACTGGCGATATTCAGTGCTATCTCGCCAATGGTTGTTTCCGGTTTTGAAACAAATTCGAGTGTTTCGGCCATGGTTTTTTCCACACGAGTATTGAATTTCAGTTTATTCTCTGCATTTATTCTAAAAGTGATATCCTGAAATACAACCACTATACGCCAATCGGATTGCAAGGCAGATTTCAAAACGGTTATATTAACCTCTACCGGAATCATTTTTCCTGATTTATGACGGCAATTCAAACGAAAGTTCTCGATGCGCCCCAACCTCAGAAAGGCATTTTTTCGCTCCCCAATTTGTGATAGCGCAGTGTCATCAGTAATCCAATTAAGAATATCGACATTAACAATATCATCCAGTGTTGAATATCCAAACATTTCAATCAATCGAGTATTACCAAATACAATTTTAGCATCTGTATCAATAATGGCAATACCACTCGGCGAAGTTTCAACCAATGTTCTGTACCGCACTTCGCTATCTCTGAGCGCATCTTCAGCTTGTTTAAGCGAAGTAATATCGCTAATAAAACCTTCAAGTGCAATCAAGTTGTCATTTTCGTCAAAAACCCCTGCACCTTTTTCGTACACCCACTTATGTTCGCCACTTTTTGTAACAATTATATATTCGTCGGTAAACGTATCCTTGCTTTTCAACTGAATCTGCCACTTATTCCATAAATCATCACGAAAATCGGGATGAATAAGATCGTTAAAACTAATTTTGGCATTATCAATAAGATCTTCCGGATTATAACCGGTAAGCTCTTTACAACCATCACTAACAAAAAGCATGGTCCATTGACGATTGTTCATGCAGCGATAAACCATACCTTGCAAATTCCCCATGAGCATACTTAGTCTTCTTTCGTTTTCCTTGATGGTTTGGAAAGCAAAGTACCTATCGCTGATGTCACGAATAATTCCACCAAGCCCTATCTGCCCGTCGGGTAACTGAACCGGGAATTTGGTGGTTTCGTAAACATTGTCACCAACAACTTCCTCGTTGGTCATTATCTTATAGGATTGTAAAGAATATGTGTCGGTTTCACGGCATTTTCGTGCAGCCTCTGCCGTCATCAACGAAAAATCGTCAAGTCCAATAAGGTCTTCTGGACTTTTGCCCAAAAAAGCGGCATTAGCCTGGTTACTGTAGATATAGCGCAATTGCTGATCCTTGATAAAAATAAGATCAGATGTAGAGTTCATAAATGTACGAAATCGCAATTCGCTATTGATGAGTGCTTCTTCGTATTTCTTTTTATCCGAAACATCAAAAACAATTGAATATAATAACATTTTATTTCCTTGCTGCACCGGACCACTAAAAATCTCCACATCTCTGATTTGTCCATTTGCCAGTTTATGCTGAGAAAAAAAATGTTTCTCTTTATGGTTCAAAACATTCTGAATCCGGTCGCGGACAGTCCTTTTTGCAGAAGTATTTATCTCAAAAATAGAAATATTCTGCATCTGTTGCGGTGTGTAATCATAGTATTTCAAAGCAGCTGCATTCACATCTATAATTGTAGCTGTTTCTGGATCGATAATCAACATAACAGCAGAATTTTTCTCAAAAAGATTGCGATATCGTGTTTCGCTTTCCACTAATTGCTGCTCTATCAATTTCCGGCTTGTAATATCCTGTGCCGAGAGTAAAACATATTCCTCATTGTTAAGTTCAACAAAAGAAGTTGATATCAAAAACCAATTATACTTATTTTCCTTATTTACAACTGATACTATCAAAGCTTCTGCATTCGAAATGCTTTTCCGCGTTTTCAAAGTTTCGTTTAATGAATTATCAACAACACAATTCGAGCAACTCGGAGTATAACCACAACCTTTACCTGAATCTAAATGATTAACACAGCTGAAAATTTCACCACAACGTTTTGCTATAATGTCAGCTTCAACACAATTGGCTATCTCGCTTGTAACCTTATTTGTTTTATAAATCTTTTTCTCTTTATCAATGATAAGAATTGCAACGGGAATACTATTGTAGATAGCGGAAAGTTCAGCATGAGAATTGTCGAGTTCTCGCTGGGCAAGCCTTTGCCGTGTTATATCGAGCATACTAATGGCCAGATTCCGTCGTCCATTTACATCGACAAAATCGGTCATATTCTTCTCAATCAACAATTTTTCGCCTCGTGCATTTATTACAAAAAATTCACAATGATGTACATAATCTTTCTGGCTTACAAAATTCCTAAAATTCTCTACAACCCAGTCAACCGATTCAGGAGCTACAAAAACATCAATACTTTCCACTGCATATATTTGCTCGGATGTTACACCCAGCAAATTGAGCAGAGCTTGATTCGCCCAAATTATTTTACCCTGTTCATCTACAATGCAAATAGCATTATGCGAGTACTCCGAAATGGCTCTGAAACGATCCTCGCTCACTTTTAATCCAAATTCGGCCTCTTTACGTTTCGAAATATTGCGCGAAGAACCATGTACCTCTATATGACCATTATCGGAATTAATAAATGATCGAGCTGTCATTTCAACCCAAACCAAAGAACCATCTTTACAATATTGTTGGACTTCGAAAGTGTAGGTCCCTGAATTCCCTTTTTTCAAATCTTCCACCCCCTGAGAAATCATTTTCAATAATATTTCTCGCTTTTCAGGCACTATTGAATCGATAAAATTCTGTTCCATAGACTCCTGAGGGGTAAATCCTCTAAGACCAAAAACCGATGGACTTACATAAGTCAGTTTACGCTCCGTGATATCAGCTATCCAAATAACATCCGATGAATTTTCAGCAATTAAACGGTATTTTTTTTCACTTTCACGCAGAGCATCTTCAATCTCTTTCCTTTTCTCAATTTCCAATTCTAATTCATAAGTCCGTTCCCGTACAGCAATTTCAAGCAATTCTTTGGTTTTCTCAAGGCGATTGTAGATAGCCCGATTCACTTCTCTGATTAGAAAGCCGGGATCGCCGGCTTTTTCGAGGTACGCAAAAGCACCTACATTTACTGCTTTTTTGGCTGTATCGAACGATCCATAAGCTGTATTGATAATAACAGGAATACGATCTGCTATCGGACGCACCTTTTCAATAAGCTCCAATTCTGTAATTTCAGGCATTCGCAAATCGAAAATTGCCACATCAACTTCGTGACATTTCAAAAAATCGAATGCGTCATTTACACGCAAAAACGCATACACATCAAAGCCTTCATCTTCGAGAATAGCCTGAATAGTATTGAGTTGCCCTTCGTTATCGTCGAGAACAAATATTCTATACATTGATGCATTTTTCGTCATAATCATTTCTTTTACTGAGTATTCGGTTTTCGGCTATCTCCTGAGGCTCTTCGGTACGATACCCGTTCAATCATTGAAAGTGTATAATCAATATCAAGTGGTTTACGAATGAATGTATATGCATTTTTGCTCACCGCCTGCTTGGCAATATTTAAAAATTCCTCCTCCATTCCTGTCATCATAATGGCTACCGAAGAGGGAGTGATCTTTTTAATTGCAAGATACAACTCCAATCCGTTCATCACAGGAAGGTTTACATCCACAAAAATAAGATCGAACTTGATTTGCTCTACCAATTCCAATGCATCGTGTGGCGACCGGGTTGAAGTAACTTTATATCCTTCGGTTTTTAACTTTTCCACCAATGGTTTACTTACGGCTTCATCTTCTTCAACAACCAGTATAGCTGTTTCACGTGCATCGTTGATTAAATCGATGGTTTTTTGCATATCGAGAGGTTTGGGTAAGAAAGCAATTGCTCCATCGTCGAGAGCTGCAAATTTAAGATCATCAACTGTGTAAGCGCTCATTAAAATCACTTTCACTCCTTCCCTATAGCGACGAATTTCGCGAAATGCATCAACACCACTCAACCCGGGCATTCTCACATCCATAAGCACAATATCGAATTCAGTGCTTTTACATAGATCGATAGCTTCTTCTCCCGTCGAAGCCGTAACAACATGATAGCCAACATCCTCCATTATATCACGCAATGTTAAACGCATATTAGGCTCATCGTCTGCAATCAATATACGATTGTTTTTTAATTCTTCTACCATATTTTTTTATTTAAGAGGTAATACAATTCTGAAACATGCACCCATTTCGGGTTTATCAACTAAAGAAATCGTTCCGCCATGTTTTTCAATAATTTGCTTACAAATAGTCAGTCCCAATCCTGTACCCTTAGCTTTGGTTGTAATCAATGGTTCAAAAAGTGAATCACGGACTTCCTGGGAAATACCAGGCCCATTATCACAAAAAATCAACTCAACTTCTTCTTCTAAATGCTGTCCTCTGATATCGACCACAACCTTATCGACGCCCGTATGAGAACTATTTTCGAGTAGGTTTCGAACCACCTGAACAATCTGAACTTTATCGACCTGCAAGATAAACGGTTCTTTATCAAGCTGAACAGTAATAGCTATATTTAATTTTGCATATTGCTCTCCGGTAGCTAACGCTATCACTTCTCTAAAATCGTTCTGGACTTTCTCGGGTTCTTTCACCTTGGCCATTTGCAAAAGATTGCTGATAATCTTATCGGCTGTTTCTATTTCGCCATCAATGATATTGAAATAATTAAACACTTTGGGCTCCACATTACTGAGTTTTCGCTTTAAATAATAGGCCGCATTACGTACTGCCCCTAAAGGGTTACGAAGATCATGAGCTATAGTAGCTGATATTTGGCCCACCGCAGCCAAACGAGTTGAACGAACAAGTGCATCTTGCGTTTTTGCTAATTCTCGTTCAACCAACTCTTTTTCTTGTTTTTCGCGATTCAACAAGGCCAATTCCATTTGTTTCTTTTCCGTAATATCGCGAATTACACCAAAAATCATATTACTTTGCAAATCATATTCAGCGATTGAATGTATCAAACGTCTCTGATTATCAGATTGCCGAGTAATTTCAAATTCAATATCGTAATCTTTTTCGCCGGCAATAAGCATCCCTAATTCCCGATCGAGTGCTTCGCGATACTCTGGCAATGATATTTTCTGAATTTCAGGTATCAGGTACTGTCGATCTTCAAGACCATAAATTTGCGATGCTCCTTCCGAAACACGCACAAAATTATTATTTAAGTCAAATGCCCAGTTGCCAAAACCCGCAACCATTTCTGCTCGTTTCAGGTTTTTCTCATTTTCAATAAGCGTATTTTCAAAAAGTTTTCGTTCAGTAATATCAGTGATGGTACCAATGTAACCCACCAATTCACCATCCCTTCTTTCGGGAACAGCCTTTCCAAACACCCAGCGAACTTCACCATCAGGATGAAAAAATCTAAACTCAGCAATCGATTCGCCTTCTTTCAGAACAGCGTTATCCCACCCCACGATAGATTGCATAAAATCGTCGGGATGAATAGCCTTGTACCATTGCTTTCCCATTGCTTCACGTTCCGATAAACCTGTAATTTCTACCCATTTGGGGTTTACATACGTCGTAAAACCTTTTGCATCGGTTCTAAAAATACCAACAGGCGACATATTGGATAAGCTTTCAAACAGTTGCCTGCTTTCAAGAAGTTCTATTTCAGCTTTCTTCCTTTCTGTAAAATCAGTGATTGTTCCAATATAACCATTCAACACTCCATCAATCACTTCAGGAATTGCTTTTCCATAAACCCAAACTATTTCACCATCTGCATGTTGAAACCGATATTCTGCAATTGAAGTTGTTTGTTTGCGAACTGTTCGATACCATCCTTCTTTAATGCTTTGAACATCTTCAGGAACAAGAGAATTCAACCAACCATCTCCCAATGCCTCGTCGTATGTAAGCCCAGACATTTCGCACCATTTCGGATTCACATAAGTTGTAGCTCCTTCGGGGTCGGTTCTGAAAATACCAACAGGCGACATATCGGCAAGACTGGCAAAAAGCTGCCGGCTTTCCCTGAGCTCTTCTTCGGCCATTTTACGTTCACTCACATCGGCTATTGAAATTAATGCTGCATTTTTATCCTGATAGTTAATACTTGTTCCTGTCAGATACACCCATTTCATCTCACCGTTTTTGGCAACAATCCGGAATTCATACGAATTTTCGGTTTGATTCCCGGACTCTCGTAACAAGCCACGCTCTTTCACCATCTTCATATCATCGGGATGTACAAATTCCCAAAAATACATTTGCTGTAGCTCGCTTAATGAATAACCGGAAATTTGTTCACCCGCAGGATTTGAATACACCCACTTGGTATTCTGATAAATCATAATGGCAAATGGGCTACTTTCCGCCAAATTTCTGAACTTATCTTCGCTTGCAGCTAAAGCTATTTCTGCGAGTTTCTGATCTGTGATATCCTTCACGGAATGAGAAAAGGCATAGAGTTCATTGTTACCATCAAATATTGGCCACGCTGTGAGCTGAAAATAGCGCCCATTTTCAAATATTTGACTAACACCACCAGCCTCAATATTGATGCAGGCCACACATGGACAATTACCGATTGGATGTAAAGTCCCATGAACAAGTTCGTGACATTTTTTTCCGATAATTTCATCGTGGGTCATACCCAATGCATCACAGCCAGCCTGATTAATCTCCAAAAACACATGCTCTTTTGAAATAACTGTAATAATATCGGTGATGGAATTGAAGGTAGCCTGCCATTTTTCGGCCGAAAGACGAACCGTTTCTTCAGCCAGTTTCCGCTCAGTGATATTAATACAAGTTCCTTCAATATATGAAGATTCCTGATTATCACTAAACATAAGTCGGCCATTAATGGAAACCCAAAACGATGAACCATCTTTTCGTTTCATTTGAGTTTCAAAATCCCTGACAATTCCATCAAATTTATTCAACTCTTCAACGAATCGATCTCTATCTGACGGGTCAAGATACAACTGAGTTCTGATATCGCTAACACAAGAAATCATATCCTCAGGCGAGTCATACCCAAACATTTCCGCAAATGACGAATTAATCGTTCGATATTGGCCATCAGGTGTAGTTTGGTATATTCCCTCTACTGAATTATTAAAAATTGCCCTGTATCGTTCTTCGCTCTCAATCATTGCTTTTTCGGCATTTTTCCTCTCAGTAATATCTGAAAACGAAGCTACAACCATTTTACTACTGGGAATAACAGCCACCGACATTAATACACATCTGACTTCTCCATTCCTCCTGCAAAATGAAAGCTCATACTTATCGGAAATATCGGTAGGATTCTCCAATCGGTTATTGTTGTATTCTATCAACCGGTCCAAATCATCGGGATGAATGTGTTTTGTCCAACTCTCTCCAACTACTTCTTCGCGACTATAACCACTGATTTCGAGATATGCATTATTAACCATCACAATACTTGAATCCGGGTGAATGATAGCTATTCCAGCTGAATTATTTTCGAAAATTGCCTTAAACTCTTCTTTGGCTTTTTGCAACAATTCCTCTGCTTTAATCCGTTCGGTCACATCGCGACTTATTGCAAGAAGTTGCATTGGTTCTCCTTTTTCGTTCCGAATAAAACTGGCGGTACTTTCAACCCAAAGCACAGAACCATTTTTATGAAACTCTTTTAGTACAACAGTGCGACTTCGACCTGGATCGGCTTTACCACTTATTTCGTTCTCCATTTCCTCATGCATCAGGTTCATCATTATTTCTATTGAATCGGGATGCATAATCTGAGTCGTTTTCATGGTCAGAATTTCCTCAACCGAATAGCCCAACAATCTAAAAACAGAAGGGCTTGAATACAGATAATTAAACTCGAAATCGAGGATTGTTATAGTATCGGCCGTATTATTGGCTATTAATCGGTATCTCTCTTCACTTTTCTGTAGTTCTTCATGTGCAACAATCCGATCGGTAATATCACTAAAGACTACTGCAAAACGACCTTCTCCTGGCGAAAAAGCCGAAACCTCAAAATGTTTACCTAAACCTGCTGAGTAATTTTCGAAGCAAACCGGTTCACCTGTAAGCGCAACTTTTCCATACGTTTCGATCCAAAACGCTTCAAGTTCCGGAATAACCTGCTTGACTGTTTTGCCAATTACATTTTCAGATTTCAGACCGGTTAGTTTTTCATAGGCCGGATTAACACTCAAAAAAGAATAGTCGATTGGTAATCCGTTTTCATCGCAGATAATTTCATGAAGAGCAAAACCCTGTGTAATATTTTCAAAAAGCAAACGGTACCGTTCTTCGCTAATACTCACACTCTCAAGCAATTGTTTCCGTTCAGTCACATCACGAACAATAGCCTGTAAAAGTTTTTCTCCTTGTATTTCGACTAATTGCAAGCTCACTTCAGCATCGAAAACGGAATCATCTGCTCTTTTATGCAGCCATTCAAAAACATACCTACTATTATTAATAGCCATTGAAGTATATTTTGCAGCAAGAACATCCGAAGCTTCACCATTCCTTTGCTTTTCCGGAGATAAAAGAACGGGGGTTGATTTAATAATTTTATCTCTGGATAGAACAAACATGTTTTCTGCCGCAGCATTACAATCGATAAAACAGTTTCCACGCATAATCATGATAGCATCACCAGCTCCTTCAAACAACGTCCTATATTTCAACTCACTATCTAAAAGCTTGTCCTGAGCATGTTTATTTTCTGTCACATTGATAACACTCCCATCATAGTAAAGAATAACTCCATTTTCATCTTTGATAGCTGTAGCCTGCTCTTCGAGCCAAATAATGCTCCCATCGCTCCTGTACCATTGCGAAATCCCAGTAAATTTCCCTTTGGATTCCATTTGCAAATCAAAACGTTTCTTTTCTTCCAAATCAACGTATATATCAAACACTGATTTAGATTGAAGATGTTCCAAATCGGAATATCCCAGCATTTTCAGTAATGCAGGATTGACATCAACCACTTTTCCATCAACCGCAGTGCGATATAATCCTGCAGGAGTGTTATAATAAATATTCTTGAATTTTTCTTCACTTATTTTAAGTTCCTGCTGCAT
Organism: Bacteroidetes bacterium HGW-Bacteroidetes-6; assembly: GCA_002842495.1. Taxonomy (GTDB): domain Bacteria; phylum Bacteroidota; class Bacteroidia; order Bacteroidales; family DTU049; genus GWF2-43-63. The sequence goes on along the minus strand of PHDB01000042.1, from coordinate 323 downwards.
TTTTCGTCGCTCTGTAATATCACGCGACATACCACACATAAGGTTCATATTACCATTAGCATCAAATAATGGAAATTTAAGCGACTGAAAATATCGAGCCGAGTCACCCGAACCTAAAATTTCTTCAACATCAACAACACTTTTGGTATCGAAAACCAATTGATCGTTTTCTCTGAATCTATCGCCTTCACCTTCAGGAAAAACTTCGCTATCGATTTGCCCAAGAACCTGCAATCGATTCAATCCTGTCGTTGCCTCCCATTTTTTATTCACCAATTCATATCGTCCCTGAATATCTTTAACAAAAATCAGGTTATCGCTGT
>PHDB01000041.1 GCA_002842495.1 Bacteroidetes bacterium HGW-Bacteroidetes-6 | reverse complement strand
AGGCTCGGCCAGTGGAGTTAATGTTGAAGGCGACGATTTTGATGTTGTTATTAACACTCCTCTCAGGGTGCAGGTTGGTTGTCGTTGGATAACCGCAGGAACACTTACACTTACCAGCGGGACATTTTCAATGACGGTTGATTATGGCAGTGGTGCTTGCGATGCAACCGCTGTTGTTACTATCAACGGAAACGATTACACCATTTCGATGTTGTAGGAATTATATGACGTCAACAACTGTAATTGCACCAGCGTTGATGTCTATATAAAAAATATGGGCCGATTCGACATCGGATCCGCTTTCTGAAAGCAGGTTGGCATAATGTTCAACCTGCTTTTTGTGTTCTTTGACTTGGTTGCCGGTTTTAAAATCTATTATTTTCCAACGATTTTGCGAATCGAATACCATACGATCGGGTCGGTAAATGTTGCCCGAATTGTCTGCTATGTCGCGTTCGTTGAGAGTGAATGCCTTGCCAGGAAAGGCGTATGGGTATTGTTTTGCAATATTATTGAGAAATTGCTTGGTTCCATTTGCTGTTTCGGCTTCAAGAAATCCGTTGGCGACAAATTTCTCCACCATCTTTTCGATGTCATCTGTCGAACAAATTTCGGCCAATAGTTCATGAATAACACGCCCCTGTTTTGCTGCAATACGGTATTCTGTAGTATCGAACTGCTTTTCCGACTTGCGGAGCGAATCGAGTGGCTTGTTCGGATTCACACTGAAACTATCAATCAAAAACGAATTGCTTTCGTTTTCTTTTTTATAAATAGCATCGGTGCTTTCGCCAAGTGAAAAACAAAGGAAGTTTTCTTTTTTCTCGTGTTTAAAAATACGGCTTTCGTTGCTGCAAAAATGATAAAGCCAACTTTCCGATCCATCGGTTTGCTTTTCGCCACTAAGTACTTTTTCGGGGACCATAGCAAAAATAAACAGATTTTGTTCAGCCCTTGTAGTAGCTACATACATCAGGTTGATGCTATCCATGTGGCTTTTTGTGTATTCGAGTGTTGTTATTTTCTCCAGTCGCTGATCTTCGACCTCTTTTTTTAACGAAATGATCGAGTAGGGAATTCCCCATTCCTCTTCGTTGGTTTCAAACCAAAACAGGTTTTTATGCACTTTGGAGGCTTCGTTAATGTTGAAGCTGGGAACGATTACCACAGGAAACTGAAGCCCTTTCGAAGAGTGTATGGTCATCACATTCACAGCATTGCCGGCGTCGGGAACCACTACACTGGTTGTTTTTCCGTTATTGTTCCACCAAGCCCATAGCTTTTCGTAATCAGATCCGGTTTTGTCTTGTTGCTTAAAAATTTCTTCGCGGAGAAATAACAGAAAAAATCCTCCCGTTTTAGCGATATTAAGTTCGTTGATAATAATATCGATTTGATCCGATGGTAACATGAAGCGAAGTTGCTGCTCATTGAGCCGCGCAAATTGTTCGCTCATTTTTTTCTGCAAAACTGCTCCCGAATTGCCTTTTTGAGAGTGAGCGTAAAATGGGAAATCAGCGAATCGGTTTTTTATTGATTCCATCCCGGGTTGATTGAGCAAAAACCACAATTCGGCAGCGTTCAACTCATCGTCGGGTCGGTGAATGAGTCGGAATGTACACATGATTAATCTGCAATGTGGCGATGTTTGAAACTGAAGTGTTTCGCGCGAAATGACCGGAATGGGTTCATCAAGGCTCATTAAGTAAGAACTTACTTTTACTCCGGTACCAATGTCGCGCGTAAGAATGGCGATGTCGCTGAGCTGAAAACCATGGCGAACACAATCCTGAATCTGATTTTTAATATCATTGAGCCATCCAGTTAATTGAGCGTTAAGTTTCCCTTCATAAAAACGGCATTCAACATACCCTGGTTTCTCGTGAAATGCTTTTTGCTCAACATCGCTGTAAAGCTGTTTGTAAATGTTGTTGTCTTCGTTTCCTGATATTTTCTCGGCAAAAACCGAATTCATAAATTGATAAAATGAGTTGTTGAAATCAACAATGTTTTTCAACGACCGGTAATTCGATTCCATTACTTCACTCCGGAAACTGTTTCCGATTTGTTCTGCTTCGAAAAATAATTCAGGTCCTGCCCCATACAAGACTGGAAGGTTAAGCATGATTTCAACCTGGCCATTGCGCCAACGATAAATGCTTTGTTTGGGATCGCCAACCAACCACGAGTTTTGCCCTTTGGCGAGCGACTCACTTACCAGCGGTAGCAGATTGAGCCATTGCATAAGGCTGGTGTCCTGAAATTCATCAATCATGATGGTTTTGTAGCGGCTTCCTGCCCGCAAATAGATAAAGGGAATGGGCTCTTTGCTCAGTACACTTCTGATTATTCTGTTGAAATCGGAAACGGGCAAAATACTATTCTCTGTTTTGTACGCTTCGCGAAAGCGCCATATTTCGCCCATAAGTGCTACAACAGGAAAGCGTGAATATAACAAGCGTGCAAACTTCCGATCGGTGACGAATCTTTCAATTTCAAACAATTTTTCAATAATTACCGATTCGGTGTCGCTATCGGCATTAACTAGAAAACCTCCAGATTCGAGAAAAGCAGAAATCGTTTTTCCCTTTTTTATTTCTTGATTATTTACAAGTTTAGTATAATAGCTATAAATTGAGACCCTGTTTTTGATTTTAAAGTCGTTGGGAAGAAGTTTTTTTTCAGCCAGAAATTGCTGAAAATCGATTTTCTTTTGTTCAATAATTGCATCTGTCTTTGCTACCTTGGCTTTTAGACGATTGAATGCAGTAATCAGGCTATCGGTTCTATTGTGTAAAGCTGCTGCAGTTATTTCAGTAGAGGCTTCGTTGCTTAAATGGGTTGTTACAGGAAGAAGATAATCGGTCAGTCGCAACGGAGAGCGTTCTTCCTCAATTTGTAGCGCAATTATTTGCTTGAGAATCAGTGTGATGTTTTTATCAAGATTAGCATTGTCGATCAATGTCGATATAATGAGTTCGCTCAGCTCTTTTTCTCCAACCATCACTTCAAAATTCATGGGAAGTTTGAGGTCGCGGGCAAAGGTGCGTATGATGCGTTGCATAAAGCTGTCGATAGTACTTACCGAGATATCAGAATAGTGGTGCAGAAGATAGGTGAGGGCAGTATGTGCTTTTTGCTGTAGTATTTCGTTGTCCCAGTTCGGGAAAGTGTCCAATAAACCTTTGAGCATTTTACTTTTCGAGGGATCGTCCGAAAGCGTTGCAAGCGATTCGATAAGTCGGCTTTTCATTTCGGCCGCAGCTCTGTTGGTAAAGGTGATGGCCAGAATTCTGGCGGATTCGGAGGGGTTGGGCAAAATTTGCTTCATGAATTCCAGCGCTATACGTTGGGTTTTGCCCGATCCGGCCGAAGCATTAAGAAGCGTAAGACTTGGCATTAGCGCTAAAATTATTGACAGGCTAAGGTATGATTTTTTGACCAAAGATATTATATCCCTGTTTGTTCAAGCAAAAATTGTTGGTAAATAAAAATTATTTTTGATCCTCGTGTGTTTATGTCAATAAGTAAAAATCCTTTAGTAATAAACTGAAAGAGTGCTTTTTAACGACACATCCATATCATTGCAATTTTTACTCTTTAAGACAATTTTTGCAAGGAGCTTTGACGTCTTGTTTGCTATTCCAGCACCTTGTGAATCACACCGGCCGCAGCTTGTGCAGTAGGCATGAGAAGTAAATCGTTTACGTTTACATGTGGAGGCAAGGAGGCTACATAGAAAACAGCATCGGCTACATCAGCAGGAGATAGTGGTTGAAAACCATTATACACGTTTTTGGCTTTTTCGGCATCACCATCAAAGCGCACAATACTGAACTCGGTTTCGACAGCTCCGGGCGCAATTTGGCTCACTTTAACACCATGCTGCACAAAATCGATACGCATGCCTTTACTGAGTGCATCAACGGCAAATTTTGTTGCGCAATAAACATTTCCATTGGCGTACACTTCGCGTCCGGCAATGGAACCAATATTAATAACATGTCCGCTTTTGCGGGCAATCATATCGGGAGCGATGGCCTTGGTGAGATAAAGCAAACCTTTTATATTGGTGTCAATCATTTGTTCCCAATGGTCAATGTTTCCATCTTGCAAGGTGCTAAGACCTTTTGCCAGCCCGGCATTGTTGACGAGAATGTCGATATGTTTCCAATCTTCGGGGAGCGAGCAAATGGCGTTGTTTACTTGTTCGAGCGAACGAATGTCGAAGGGTAGCGACATGAAATTGTCGCCATATTTGTTTTTAAAGTTGGCAACCATACTTTCGAGACGATCGTGCCGACGTCCGGCCAAAATAAGACGAAAACCAGCTTGGGCGAATTTTTCAGCACAGGCTGCGCCAATACCACTGGTGGCGCCCGATATAAAGACAATGCGTTTCATGATTCTGTTTTTTGTTTTATTCCGATAAACAAACCGATTTTTTTAAAATCGATAATTGAAAACAAAGCGATAAAGAGAAATGGCATTACAGGAATTCGGTAGCGAACCAACGCTCCCAACACAGGGGTAGTGAGTCCAAGAATTACCGAAAGGATAAGTGCAAAAGACAAGCTCAGAAAAATAATACGCCAGTGCAGAATTTTAGATTGATGAAAAAACAAAGCCAGCAATATGAACAAAACCAGCAATATGTTTTCGAATAAAGCCGGAATCATTAAAACAGAGCTTATTTCGTTGGGAAACGGGCGTAGCAACGTGTTTGCTATAGCCATGGGAGCGTTTTTTGCAAAACTGACAAAATGTGGCTCAATGGGTAGTGGATCGATGAAACTACCTGCATTTTCGTAGTGAGCCAGTCCAATAAAATCGTGTTGTTTTCCAACCAACAATTCGAAAGCATTGTATTCAGGGTAAATTTTTCCGACAAGAATTGCCGCATTGATGAAAAACAAAATTGAAATAATGAATTTAAACAATGCACGACGATTATTGGTAAGAACTATCCATATATTAGCAGCCAATATGGGAGCCAGTACAGCCAAAACATACATTTTGGTGAAAATAAGCAGAAAAACGCCAACAATGGCAAGCAAAACACGTGGAATCGTAAACGAAATGAACAATAATCGCTGGAAAGCATACATAAATATTCCAATGGCAAAAAACAAAACACTTTCCTTTAGTGCACCTGAACTCCAAAAAACCACAGATGGGATCAGGAAAATGGCGGCAAAAAGCCATACGGACTTTCCACTAAAATATTGACAAAACGTTCTAAAAAGAGCCACCAGCCCTATAAAACTCAAAATGATGAAAAATAAATTATGAATCTGGAAATATCCTAAAGAGATGGGGCGGAGCAATGCATTGATGCGAATAATAGTGTGACTGTCGTTATAGGTAACCGTTTCATATTTACGATACCAGTTGCTCATTTTCGAATAATACAACGAATCGAAACGGGCATTATCGTTTTGGATGCCCGAAACCATTTTCACATAGTCCATGGGGGCATGATGAATCGATTGGTACATCACTTCGCTATCATCGAAATATTTAAAAATATCGGCTTTGCTTCTGTCTGGATAGTACCGGGTGTAAATCACAGTCATCAACAAACCGGCAAGCACTTTTAGGTAGAAAGCCGCAGCAAGCCACCAACTTCTGATGCCTTGAAGTTTAAAAAAACGGGCTTTAAATACCAAAACTGTAGTTGTGGCAATCAGAAGGAGGCTGTAGATGATTTCTCCGATGCTCATTTTTTTAGTTTGTTGGCAATCCAGTTTTTAGCAGCACTAAATGCATGAATCCAGGGTGAAACTTCGTCACAGCGCCGACTAGGCTCATAATGCGCCCATTGCCATGGGAAAATAGAGCGCTCAATATGTGGCATCATTGCCAGATGTCGGCCATCGGACGAACAAACAGCCGCTGTATTGAAATCGGATCCATTCGGATTGGCCGGGTATTCCTGACAGCTGTACTTCATCGGAATATTGTATTTTTCTTCGGAATCGGGTAAAGAGAAACGGCCTTCGCCATGCGCAACCCAAACGCCAAGTCTCGATCCGCTAAGATCTTTGAGCATCACACTGTTGTTGCTTAATACTTCAACGCCAATGAAGCCCGATTCAAATTTTTTCGAAGCATTCCACTGCATTTGGGGAGCCGCAACATTTTCTTGTTCAAAAATGCCCAGTTCCACCATAAGTTGGCAACCGTTGCAAACACCAAGACTTAATGTATCTTCGCGTGCATAAAAGTCGTCGAGAGCTTTTTTTGCTTTCGGGTTGTAAAGAAAACCTGCCGCCCAACCCTTAGCTGATCCCAGAACATCGGAATTGCTGAATCCCCCAACAAAAACAAGCATGTTGATGTCGGAAAGGTCTTCGCGGCCATTGATTAAGTCGGTCATGTGAACATCGCGCACACTCATGCCAGCCAAATACAAGCTGTAGGCCATCTCTCGATCACCATTGACTCCTTTTTCGCGGATAATGGCTGCTTTGATGTTTCGTTTAATGTTTTCCTGATCCTTTTCGCGTTTTCCGGTGAAATCGGCAGGAAACTGATAGAGCAAATGTTGGTTTTTGTAATTTTTAAAACGAGCTTCGGCCATACCGGGAGCAGTTTGCAAACGGTCGAAAAGATACGATTTACGGAACCAAATGTCGCGTAATTCGTCAATGTTGAGGTACTCGTATTGAACGTTTTTGATGATTTTGAAAACACGTTCGCCTAAAACGCGCCCAATGGGGAAGAATGAAATATTTTTGCTGTACAAATAATCAACAACAAATTTGCTGTCTTTCACCTGAATGATAACGCCGGGCGATTCGGAAAACAATATCGCTGGAATATCGGCTTCGGTAATGGGCGACAGATTTATGTCGAGACCAACAGCCGGATTGGCGAAGCACATTTCGAGCAAGGTGGTTATCATGCCACCCGAACTGATATCGTGTCCAGCCAATATTTTATTCTTCAAAATTAAAGTCTGAATGGCATTGAAAGTGTTTGCAAAGTAGTTTGCGTCGGTTACATCGGGAGCTTCGTTGCCAATTCCGTCGAGTGTTTGAAAGAATACACTTCCACCAAGCTTATATCCCGATTTGGCAAAGTCGATGTAAATAATTGTTGTGTCGGGTTCGCTTTGCAACACAGGTTTCACGGTTTTGGTAAAATCGGTGGTTTGTGCAACTGCCGAAACAATCACTGTTCCGGGAGCCGTTACCGTTTTTCCATCCGGATATTTCTGAGTCATCGATAGTGAATCTTTGCCGGTAGGCACATTTATTCCTAACGAAATACAGAAATGGCTCAATGCACTTACTGCGTCGTAGAGTCGTGCATCCTCACCACTGTTTTTGCATGGCCACATCCAGTTTGCACTCAGCGAAATACTGCGGATACCATCTTTGAGTGGCGTCCACACAATGTTGGTAAGTGCTTCGGCAACGCTAAGTCTTGCTCCTTTGGCAGCATCAATCAATCCTGCAGCGGGTGCATGCCCAATCGACGTTGCAATTCCGGCTTTGCCAGAATAATCGAGTGCCGAAATACCAAGATTGTTCAATGGTAACTGAACCTGACCACAACTCTGTTGCAAAGCTACTTTCCCTGTAACCGAACGATCAACTTTGTTGGTGAGCCAGTCTTTGCAAGCTACCGTTTCGTGCGATAATACGTCGTGGAGGTATGTGTAGAACTGACGTAACTCGTATTCGGGAGCTGCAAATTTTCGTTCGATATGGTTATCTTCGATAATGGTTTTTGGCGTGCAGCCAAACAAATACTGAAGTTTAAGATTGAATGGTTTGCGACCATCGGCACCTTCGAATACCAATTTGTGGTTGCCTTTCACTTCTCCGACCACGTATAATGGAGCTCTTTCGCGTTCGGCTATTTTTTGAATTAATGGAAGCGATTTGTCTTTGATAACCAATCCCATTCGTTCCTGCGATTCGTTTCCGATAAATTCGAGATCCGATAAGGTGGGATCACCTTTGGGAAGAGCATCCAAATAAATGGTGCCGCCTGTGTCTTCAACCAGTTCGCTGAAGCAGTTCAAATGACCTCCTGCACCGTGGTCGTGGATAGAAATAATGGGATTATCGGGCGATTCAGCCAGAGCCCTTACTACATTGTAAACCCGCTTTTGCATTTCCGGATTGGCACGTTGAACGGCATTGAGCTCAATTGAATTCTCGTATTTCCCTGTTTCTACCGATGATACAGCTCCACCACCCATCCCAATTCGGTAGTTGTCGCCACCCATCAGCACTATCAGATTGCCGGGGCTTGGTTTGCCTTTAATTGCCTGTTGTTTAATGCCATAGCCAACACCGCCGGCAAGCATAATCACTTTGTCGAATGCAATTAGCTTTTCGTTTTCTTCGTGTTCGAAAGTAAGCAGACTTCCGCAAATAAGCGGTTGTCCAAATTTATTTCCAAAATCGGATGCGCCGTTCGATGCTTTGATGAGAATTTCTTCGGGAGTTTGATACAGGAATTTGCGTCGTTCTGTTGCTTCTTCACTGTTGTTGATTTCAGCCTCTTCGAGCTTTGGTTTCGAGGTCATGTAAACGGCTGTGCCAACAATAGGCATGCTGCCTTTTCCTCCAGCCATGCGATCACGGATTTCACCACCACTACCTGTTGAGGCACCAAAGAATGGTTCAACGGTAGTTGGAAAATTATGGGTTTCGGCTTTAAGTGATATCACCGATTCAACCCTGCGTGTAGTGAATTCCGAAGGTTTGTCGTCGGATGTGGGATAGAAAAGCTCCATTTCGGGCCCTTCGATAAAAGCAACATTGTCCTTGTATGCCGAAACAACATCGTTCGGATTTTCTCTGGTAGTACGCTTAATCCAATCGAAAAGCGAAAGATCTTGTTCTACACCATCGATAACAAAACGCCCATTGAATATTTTATGCCGACAATGCTCGGAGTTGATTTGCGAGAAACCAAATATTTCACTATCAGTAAGCTTACGTCCAATTTTTTTGCTAATGTATTTCAGAAATCGAACTTCTTCGAAATTGAGAGCCAGCCCCTGTTCTTCGTTGTATTCTTCAATTTTGTCGATGGTTTTAATAGAATCAGGTTCGCGATTTTGGTCGAATATTTCCGATTCCAGCTTTTGGTACTGGGTTTCGAGCATCGGATCCATCTTTCCATCGTCAGGTCTGAAAACCTCAATTCGTTCGATTCCCTGTATGCCCATGTTGAGAGTAATTTCAACGGCATTTGTGCTCCATGGCGTTACCATTTCGCGGCGTGGCCCGATAAATTTGCCTTTGATGCCTGAGGTCGAAACCTCGTCGTAGCCATTAAAAAGCCATTGAAATTTTTCAATATCGGCGTCGCTGAGCGGTTTTCGACTTTTAATTACATATACAAGCCGCTCTGAGTCTTTCCTGAAAAATGTTAACATCGCTATCCTGGATTATTTTGCAAACCTAAGGCAAAAAACGGAAATACGCAAATTTGGTTGCATTAGCTAGGCAAATGTGTTGCTGAATTTCAAAAATAGAATCGCCACGAATTAGGAGCCAGATACTTAAAACAGAGTCTATATAAACTGTTGTCTAAATATCCAGAGCTTGTTGGCGAAGTCATTACCGATGCTGGGATGTCTGTGGAATTTGATATTTTTCTCTTGGCATTTTTCTTACCTTTGCTGCAACTCAAGTTAATCTGCATTATGAAAAGTATTTCACGGATGCTTAAGCTGCTGAAAGGTTACTGGCGTCAGACCTTTCTTTATCTGCTTTTTAACATCCTAACCGTGGTGTCGTCATTGTTTTCAATTGCCATGGTCATTCCGTTTTTGCGTGTGTTGTTTGGTATGGATCATTTGGTTACCGAAACGGTGCCATTCGAATTGAGTCTTTCAGCTGTTCAGCACAACTTCAACTATCTCATTTCATCGCTCCTGATCGATTATGGAACCAAGCAAACTCTTATTATTGTTTGCAGTATTATTGTGGCTTTATTCCTCATGCGCAATCTGTTTTCGTATTTGTCAACCTATTTTATGGCTCCGGTTCGCAATGGAATTGTAGAAGACATGCGCAACAATATGTATCGCAAAGTTTTGAATCTACCGCTTTCGTATTTTTCCAATGAACGCAAGGGAGACCTTATGAGTCGGATGTCGAATGACGTTCAGGAGGTTGATAATAGCGTAATGTCGTCGATCCAGGTACTTTTTCGCGATCCAATAACCATCTTGGTTTATCTCACCAGTTTAATGCTGATGAATTTTAAACTCACTCTTATCATCATTGCCATGTTGCCAATAATAGGTGTTGTGCTTGGAAATATCGGCAAATCGCTTCGAAGGAAATCGAAAACCAGTCAGGAACGACTTGGACTTCTTACGTCGATGATTGATGAAACACTTCACGGACTGCGTATTATCAAAGCTTTCACCTCCGAAGATGTTGTGTATAAAAAGACTGCCGATACCAACAGGCGCTACACTCGCTTAATGATTCGCATTTTTCGTCGTCGCAATCTGGCTTCACCTCTCACTGAATTTATTTCAATTCTGGTGATGGTTGTGATTTTGTTTCTCGGAGCTAGTATGGTTCTTGACAAATCATCGACATTTTCGCCCGAAGCTTTTATAGCTTACATCATGATATTCTCGCAAATAATTGCACCGGCTAAAAGTTTTTCAACTGCATACTATGGTGTTCAAAAAGGACTGGCTTCGCTCGATAGAGTAGAAGAATTGCTTAATGCTGACATTAGTATTCACGATTGCGAGAATCCGATAGATATGGGCGAATTCAAAAAAGGAATCCGTTACAGCGATGTTTCGTTTCGCTACGAAACCGATTATGTGCTCAACAACATAAATTTATCGGTGCCAAAAGGCCACACAGTTGCATTAGTAGGTACTTCGGGAGCTGGAAAAACAACACTGGTTGATTTACTTCCACGTTTTTTCGATGTTACCGATGGCGAAATTCTGGTGGACGACATTCCTATTCGTAAGTTAAGCATAAAAAGTCTGCGCAGCCTGTTTGGTATAGTGAATCAAGAGCCAATTTTGTTCAACGACACATTTTTCAACAATATTGCATTCGGAATGCCCGATGCTTCTGCCGAAGCGGTCGAAAATGCAGCACGTGTTGCCAATGCTCACGAATTCATTATGGAGAGTTCCGATGGTTACCAAACATCGATAGGTGAACGGGGAACTAAGCTCAGTGGTGGTCAACGTCAACGAATTAGCATTGCACGAGCTATCATGAAAAATCCACCGGTGCTCATTCTCGATGAGGCAACATCGTCGCTCGACTCCGAAAACGAACGTATGGTTCAGGATGCGCTTGAGCGACTCATGAGCGATCGTACATCGTTAGTGATTGCTCATCGTTTGTCAACAATTATAAAAGCTGATAACATCGTTGTTTTGAGTCAGGGAAAAGTTGTTGAACAAGGAAAACACGAAGAACTCTTAGCGATGAATGGTCACTACAGGCGACTGTACGACTTGCAGATGTTCGGAAAATAAAAAAATTGTATTTTTGAAAAAAATGTCATGAGAACCACATTGCTTACGTTGTTTTTTGCATCTTTATTTCTATGTGTTCATGCACAAACCACCAAAACTATTTTACATGGTGGTTTGACACGTCAATATAAAGAATATGTACCTGCGTCGTACACAGGAAGCAATCCTGTGCCTTTGGTGATTTGTCTGCATGGTCTAGGTGACAACATGACTAATTTTAGTGGTATCGGCATGCATCTGTTGGCTGATTCAGCTCAGTTTATTACACTTTATCCGCAGGCAGTATCGAGTCCATACGGAACGGCATGGAATAGTGGCGCCAGTATTTATGGCATCACACTGAATGGTACTATCGATGATGTAGGCTTTATCAGTGCATTGATTGATACAACTTCGGATTTATACAACATCGACCCGACACGCGTATATGTTTGTGGCTTTTCTATGGGTGGTTTTATGGCAAACCGTCTTGCTTGCCAACTTGGAACCCGAATTGCAGCTACAGCTTCGGTTGCTGGCACCATTGGCACATCCTGCAACTGCAACCCTTTTCGCCCTATTCCGGTTGCGCATTTCCATGGCACTGCCGATTCAACAGTGTATTACACAGGCAATCTGTACGGAAACGATGCTGAAGCACTGGTTGATTATTGGGTGCAATTTGATGGCACCGATATTATTCCTATTCACTCTGCATTGCCCGATGTGGCTTCGGATGGAATGACGGTTGATTTGTACCAGTATCTCAACGGAAATCAAGGGTCGGAAGTGTATTTCTATAAAGTAACCAATGCTACACATACATGGCTAATGCCTGTTGTTAACGATATTTCATATACTGTCGAAATCTGGAATTTCTTTAAACGTTTTCAACATACAACCCTTTCGGTTGACGAGCAGCAAATGCAACAAATCAGCATTTTCCCCAATCCTGCGGCTAATACGATTCAAGTAGCTTGTGGTAGCGAAGATGGTGTTTTGAACATCTTTGATTATTCGGGTCGCTTGCTGATAGAGCAAAACTTCACCAATGGCTTTTCTTCGCTTGATGTTTCAGGTCTTCTCTCAGGGATTTATGTTCTCCAGCTTACAACAGCCAGAACAAAGGCCAGTAGCCGGTTTGTGAAAGAATAAGAAATAAATCCCGATTTTAAATAGCAGAGAGCAAAGTTGTCATTTTCTTATTTAATGCATTTAAGTCAAGCTGATTACCTTAGTCTTATTCCTTTGACTCCACAGGCAAAGGACATCTTGCTCTAGACATAATATCCAGCTGTCTGCGAACATAACAGTATTTCGACAGGTTCATGTCACAGAAATGAATGTGACTAAAAATAAAGCGAAGGAGCTATATTGAGTCAGTTGAAATATGGCAATAGTGGTTTTAATTTCACTTTATACTTGCGCAACTAAGATTTTTACTTGCCACACCAATTTTTAACATCATCCAACGTGGGCATAGTAATATCGAGTTTAAGCTTTTTGCGCATTCCGCCCAAGTCGTTGAAGAGCTTGTTTGGATTAGCGTTTTTAAGGTCATCAACAGATGTAAATCCCATTTTTATAACAACGGGAGCCCAATCGGAATGAACACCTGCTTCAACAAGTTGTTCGGGAGTGATGGCTTCTTTCTTTTTCTCGGGTCGCATTTGCGGGAAGAAAAGAACGTCCTGAATTGAAGGGCTATTGGTCATAATCATAGCCAAACGATCGATTCCGATTCCGAGACCTGCTGTTGGAGGCATTCCGAGCTCAATAGCACGAAGGAAATCTTCGTCGAGCATCATAGCTTCTTCGTCGCCGCGCTTACCAAGCTCCAATTGATCTTCGAAGCGCCTGCGCTGGTCGATTGGGTCATTGAGCTCGCTGTAGGCATTGCAGATTTCTTTTCCGTTCACAATAGCTTCGAAACGCTCCACCAATCCTTCTTTGCTGCGGTGTTTTTTGGCTAACGGTGACATTTCAACAGGGTAATCGGTAATAAAAGTTGGTTGAATAAGCTTTCCTTCTACTGTTTCTCCAAAAATTTCATCAATCAACTTCCCTTTGCCCATCGATGCATCGGTTTCGATTTTTAATTTAGTAGCTGTGGCCCGCAATTCATCTTCGTTCATCCCCGAAATGTCGATGCCATTGTATTCCTGAATAGCTTCGAACATGGTAAGACGTTTCCATGGTCGTTTGAAATCGATATCATGTTCGCCAACACGAACCACAGTGGCTCCAGTGAGGTCGATTGCAATCTTTTCAACCATTTCCTCCACCAATTCGGCCATCCAGTTGTAGTCTTTGTAGGCCACATAAAGTTCCATTTGGGTGAATTCCGGATTGTGAAAGCGATCCATTCCTTCGTTGCGGAAGTCTTTTGCAAATTCGTACACACCGTCAAAACCACCAACAATCAAGCGCTTTAGATACAATTCGTTGGCAATTCGCAAATACAATGTGGTTTGCAATGTGTTATGAAAAGTCTTGAACGGACGGGCAGCTGCTCCGCCATAAATAGGTTGCAGGATAGGCGTTTCCACTTCGAGATAGCCTTTCGACGAAAGAAATTCGCGCATCGATGCAGCCAGGCGTGAACGTTTTACAAATGTTTCACGAACATGAGGATTAACTACCAAGTCGAGCGAACGGTTGCGGTAGCGCTGTTCGGGATCGGTGAAAGCATCGTAAACTTTATCATCTTTTTCTTTAACAATAGGCAACGGCGTGAGCGATTTACTGAGTAAAGTAAGTTCCTGTGCATGAACAGTGATTTCGCCCATCTGAGTCACAAAAACAAATCCCCGGACTCCCACAATATCGCCGATATCGAGCAAGCGTTTGAAAACAGTATTGTACATTGTCTTGTCTTCGCCCGGACAAAGATCGTCGCGTTTGACATAAACCTGAATACGGCCTTCAGTATCCTGAATTTCAACAAAAGAAGCTGCACCCATGATTCGGCGCGACATAATCCGGCCGGCAACGGTAACTTCTTTGAATTTTTCAGGATTATTGTTGTATTTGTTCAGGATTTCGCCCGAATAGGTTGTTACAGGATACAAAGCAGCCGGATAAGCATCGATGCCCATCTCTTTCAGTTCTTTCAGCGCATCGCGGCGCAATAATTCCTGTTCGGATAATTCTGCCATAGCTCGAAAATTTTTGCAAAGATAAGACGATTTTTGCAGCCACATGTTTACTGTTGCGGATAAGCCTGTTGCGAATTGAATTGCACGCCAATGTGTTTTTGTATCTTTGCAAACTTAAAACTCGCCTTGAACACATTCGACATCATAGAATCTTCACTCGGTTTTACCGAAATCCGCAGTAAACTGCTGGCCGACTGTTTTACTCCGGTAGGGTGCGAGCTGGCTTCGGGTGAGTTTTTTACCAATCGGGCTACGCAAATCGAACGAGCTCTATCGCTTACTGCAGAAATGAAGTATATTCTCGAATATCAAGGTGGCTTGCCAGCCCTTGCATTCGGCGATATCCGCGAAGAACTCGCACGCATCAAAACGCCCGGAACACCAATAGAGATTGAGACACTGCAAACAATTGCTTTTATCATCGAAAAGATGAACGACTTATTGGCATTGTTGCGTCAGAACGAAGAAAAAACGCCACTGTTGGGAGCGCTGGTTGCAGAACAGATATTTGACCGTGCGCTCGGAAAGCGTATTGGTGATATTCTGGACGAAACCGGCGAAATCCGCAGTAATGCTTCGGAACGGTTGGCCGAAATTCGCAAGTCGATTGTTAGTCAGCGTCGCAAAATAGAAAAAAGCATACATTCCATGCTGAAAAGCATGAAAGAAAAAGGACTGGTTGAGGAAGAAGCCAACCTGAATATGCGTGGCGGCCGATTGGTAATTCCCGTTCCTGCTGCTAAAAAACGTTCCATCAAAGGCGTGATTCTTGACGAATCGGCTACCGGACAAACAGTTTATATTGAACCCATTGAAATTTTTGAACTCAACAACGAAGTTCAGGATCTCGAATACGAAGAAAAACGGGAAATTCATCGCATTCTGATTGCTTTGGCCGACGACATCAGACCATTAACACCGCAATTGCTCAGCAATATTGGCTTTCTGGGCGAAATCGATTTCATAAGAGGTAAAGCGAAAATGGCCATAAGTCATAATGCAACCAAGCCTGTGTTTTCCGAAAACAGAGAAACGGTTTTAATGCAGGCCAGGCATCCGGTACTCGAAGAATCACTCAAGCGACAAAACAAAAAGATTATTCCGCTCGATATAGAGTTGCGCCCCGACCAGCGAATTGTAATTATAAGTGGCCCGAACGCCGGAGGAAAATCGGTCGCCATGAAAACGGTAGGCTTAATGCAATACATGTTTCAGTGCGGATTTTTGTTGCCGGTAGCCGAAGGAACACGGATGCAGGCATTTGAGCAAATTCTCACCGACATTGGCGATCAGCAATCGATTGAAAATGATCTGAGTACCTACTCGTCGCATTTGCTGAATATGCGTCGCTTTATCGAAACCGGGAATGCGCAAACGCTGGTTCTTATTGACGAATTTGGGAGCGGAACGGAGCCCGAAAGCGGCGGAGCCATTGCCGAAGCTGTTCTGGGAGTACTCAATCGAAAACAAGTGTATGGTGTTATTACAACACATTATTTCAATCTGAAAATGTTTGCGGCAAACCACACTGGTGTTGCCAATGCAGCTATGTTGTTCGACAATGAATATTTGAAACCTTTGTATCGTTTGACAACTGGCAAACCAGGAAGTTCTTTTGCCATAGAAATAGCGCGTTCAATCGGGCTTCCGGAAGAGGTGATTGCAGAAGCCTCAGAAAAACTGGGTCAAGGACGCGTCGAGATGGAGAAAATGGTTCAGAATTTAGAGAATGAAAAGGTTAAGCTCGACGATCGCCGCCGTCAAATTGAAGTTGGAGAAGAATTTGTGTCTGAGCTTATCGAAAAATACAACCGACTGAATAAAAGTTTGCAAGAAAAACGTGCTGGCATTCTTGCAAAAGCTGAAAACGAAGCAAAGACCATTTTGCACGACGTGAATGCGCTTATAGAAAAAACCATTCGCGACATCAGACAGGAGCAGGCCGAAAAAGAGAAGGTGAAAGCCATTCGCAAAGATTTCGAAGAAAAATCAGCTTCACTAGTGAGAAAAAGTGAAAAGATTATAGAGCCTCTCCCCATGAAAAAGCAGGAGCCTGCCGAAAAAATGCCGGTGCGGCCATTGATTGCCGGCGACCGTGTACGATTGGACGGAAGCGGCGATGCAGGTGAAGTGCTTGAAATCAAAAACAACAAGGTGCGAGTTCAGTTCAGCAATGCAGCCATAACCGTGAATCCCGACCGTTTGGTATTGGTTCCGAAAAATAACACAAAGCCTGCTCCAGTCAAAAAGAAAATCCAGATAGTTGCCGAAAAGAAAGAAGCTGTTTATACACTCGATTTCCGGGGAATGCGTGCCGAAGAAGCTTTGGCTGAGCTGGAGAAGTTTCTCGACAATGCTTTGCTGAGTGGTGTACGCTCATTCTCTATTCTGCATGGCAAAGGCTACGGCATTCTGAGAAGCGTCATCCGTAAACACCTGTTTCAATATAAAGATATACTCGAATACAAAGATGCAGCACTTGAATTTGGGGGAGAAGGAATCACCGAGGTGAGATTTGTTTGAGACGGGCTATGAGTTTTTTTGCTTTGCAGACAGAGAATAAGTATTCTCAAAGACATCAATTCCCTGAGAATTTTTTTATCAGTGGGCTTTTGTAAAGTCGCTTGTATTCATCGCCCGAGTAGTCTTTGTATAAAAAGTACAATACGTTGTTATATATTTTCAGCTTTTCGATAAATGGATAACCCTTGAAGCTAAACGATTCAAGAGCCTTTCCTGTTTCAATGTCTATGGCGACAATTCTGTTTAATCCGGCGCGGATTTCGCGACCGTAATACTTGCCTGTATAGCTGTCGTAATATATTTCGGGTTTGATTTTATTCATGTCAGCATATTGCATTTTTACTTCCTTTTGCAATGTTCCGCTGCTGTCCAGAAATTCAATGTTTCCACTAATGAAATTAAAGGCCAGCACTCTGTTCTCTTCAAAGAAAACAGGGACTTGAACAGGTTTGTAAACAATCTGGCTTTCAAAACGCTTATCAAATTCATTTCCGTCGAAAAATCCACCCCAGCTCATGCGATCGATAGCTTCTTCGTCAACATAAACCAACCATTCCGATGCAGAATCGTTGGGGAGCTGTCGGATAAAATAACTCATTCCCTGATTACGATAATAATAATACCGAAGGATGAGACTATCACCCAGGGAATGAGTCCAATGTTCGCGTGCATTTAAAACATATTTCGACTCGAACGCTTCCGAGAAATACAGTTTTTCATTTTCAGTAATCAATTGAAAAGCATAGTCTTTTTGGCAAACATATACCGATTCATCCGGATCTTTGTATAAATCGCCTGTTTCTTCCAGCGACTTCGAATCCATGATTTTTCCATTCATATCGGTTAACAACAATTGTGGCTTGCCGAGTTGTCTGTTCATGAAAGCACAAAGATAAATATGCCCGTTGGCTATTTCATAATCGTTAATAAAAAGGGGAGTATCGGGAAGAAGGGCAATGACTGGTTTCGAATAGATGTCAACCGGATTTATCATATAGGTTGTATCTTGCAAAATCACCGTGCTGTTGATTCTCAATTCGCTTAGAGGAATTTCTTTTGTTTTGTAATTGAGATGATTAAATACAATAATATTGCAGTTGCTGTTTTCAGAAAGATTGAACTTCCCTGAAGCATCAGTTATAGCACCGGTACTTTTGCCTTTGCACGATACATGTACTCCCTGAATCGGATTACCACTTGTGTTGACTGTGATTCCAGTAACGGTTTGGCCTGCGGCTTGCAGGTAAAATAAAAACGGAATCAATATCAAAAATAGTTTATTCACCGAACTCTTTTTTCAATAAATCGCGAGCATCGCGATAATAGAAGCCTTTTTCTTTAATTATTTTTTTTAACATAGCTTTGGCTTTGTCTTTGTCGCCTTTAAGCAAAAGCGAACGTGCACTGTACCATTGTGCATCGGTGGCAAAAGCTTTATAGGAGCCATCCATTGCCTGGTCGAAATAGCTGATGGCCTTAATATAATTGCCTTTTTTGAAAGCACATACCCCAAGATAGAAGATGGCGTTTTCGTCTTTCGGCGACTGAACCAGAAGTTGTTTGAATTGATATTCAGCTTCGTCGTAATTGCCATATTTGAGCTTCATTATTGCTCCGCCAACAAAAGTTTTGTATGGAATGGTATCGATGACGACCGATTCTTCAATGTTGGTTTTTTCGGAATGATTGCTAAATCGTGCATCAAGGCTTTTGTCGTATTCTTTTTTTGCCGACGATGGCTGATTGGTTGCTAATGCATCGTAGTCGAGTAGGCGATATTGGTCGACCCATACAAATGGCAGGGCTGCGTCGTAACCGGTTAAATCGCCACCGTCGAGGGTTGAAGAACTCATTGTTTCCATTAGAACAGGAATATCGGCAATTCCGGTTGGGGCATAAAAATCCATGTCTTCGTTGTCGGTGGCAACGAAGTTCATGTCGTCTAACTTTTCTCCACTACTTAATTCAGTTTTTGTATTATATTTTTCACCCTCTTTAATATCTTCCAAAGTTGTAATGGGTTCCTCGTCTTTAATATCTTTTTGTTCTTCGATTGTCGATTCAATAGTCTGGTTTTTGCCGCTTGTTTGCTGTTGCGATTGCGAAACCATTTGTGGTTCGTTGTTCTTGTCGTTTCCAAAAGGAATGGTAACAGCAACTACTGTGATAATAGCAGCCGATGCAAATGTGCCTACAGCCAGTTTGCCTGCGGCTGGCAGCCAGCCCCACGATTTTCCGAATAGGAAAAAGCTGAACGATAAACGCTTCTTCCACCATCGCGAGCCGGCATGCGGAAACTGCGACCAGCCTTCCTGAGCATCCCTCAGGAAAGGGTCGTCATCGGTCTCCGGTGTCGATATGATGTGTTTATTTTTCATTTCCCGTACTCGTTAACATGTTTCGTAAATTCCGTTTCCCGTTTTGTATGTGGCTCTTTATCTCCTTCCAGCTGTATCCGGTTTTGTCGCTGATATCGTTGTACGATAAACTGCTCAGATAAAACATCTCGATACATACCCGTTGGTCTTCTTTCAAATTCCCGATTGCGGCGCTCAACTGTTCAATAGGGAGGTCAATTCTGTCTTCGTCTTCTTCTTCGCCTGCAAGGGCAAATGCCACTTTGTCGATTGAAAATACTACTGGTTTTGCTTTGCGAAGCTTCATCAAACATTCGTTTTTTGCGTAGGTATAGAGCCAGCTTTTGAAAAATCGAATGTCGTAGTTGCTAAGTGTCTCCAGTAATTTTTTAAAAATGGTCATGGTGGTATCGGCTGCATCGTCTTCGTCTTTCAGATATTTCAGACAAACCCCCATGACCAGTTTTGCGTAGCGATCGAACAATATGCCAATGTAGGAAGGATTTCCGCTTTCGTTGAAACGTGCGATAATCTCTTCGTCCGACTGACTCTTGCTTCCTCTGCTCAACAGGAATTGCATACGCGATTAATTATTTTAAAAACCTCCGTTGCGGAGCCGCTCCGATTCTTTGGCGGCCAACCACTCGAAATAACTTTGTGTTTCAATTACAATGACACCTCCAGTGAAATCGCCATATTTAGCAGGGACTCCACCTGTATAAACCTGTACTCGTCCGATGGCTACCGACGGGCACATCGACTCAGGATTAAGCATTCTGGCACCATCAATAATATACAAAGCATCGCCCGACCGCGACCCTCTGAAATAAATCTCATTGTTGTCGTCACTTACTTGAACATCGCTGGTGGTAACTGCAATTAAGTTGTTTATGTTTCCATGACCTGGAATGTCATCAAGCTGATCTTTGGTGATGATTTTTAATTCGGGCATGTCTTTATCTATGATTTTTTCAGCAGTGATAATGACTTTGGGGTCAATAAAAATACCAGCGGTCATTTTTGCGTTATCTACAAACGTAATTCTGTCTGAAGAAACAACAACATCTGTGATTTGAACGTCTTGATAACCTGTGTATTTAACATAAAGAGTGTAAGTTCCGGGAGGAACTGGTTTGATAGTGAAGTTTCCCTCAAAATCGCAGACGTTCCCAATCAGATTATCTCCATACATTACATAGACATTGGCATATGGAACGGGTTGGCCATTTTCATCGTTGGTAACGATTCCTTTAATGGTGCCGCCCTGTGAAAAAACAGGCGACAAGGAAGCAAAGCTCAGAGTGAGCATTACGGCAAAAGTTAAAATTTGTGTTTTCATGACTAAATAATTTGCTCCCTAAGATGCCGTGAATTCGATTTTTCACAATACGAACGTGTAAAAATAGAAAAATTTTGGCGAAAGGTTGTTTTCGGTCAGTTTACGGTAGACCTCAAGCAGAACACGGCATGGCTTATTTCAAATGCGATTCGTCACAAAAAGGTGGATTGCTTGTTTTTTTGCATTGACAAATAAAAACTTCGCATTCTTGCTCAATCACAAATCGGAACGGGCGAATTCCTGTGTTCTTATGCAGCCCGTTGCACCATGGGGCGTTGGTGCTTCTTCCGCAGGAACACCAGAAATATTTTCCTGCAGCCAGTTTCATTTTTAATGGCCTGTTTCCGGCAGGAACAGGTTCGGCTTTTCGTTCGGGATGATTTATCATGATTGTTTTTGTAATTTCAAGCTGAGACTTGTTTGAAGATTTTTATTGCTGTAGTCTGAAGTCGAAAATTACCGGAACAGTATAGCGTTAAATGTTATTTTTTAGATGCAGGGAAAGCAAATTCGACACCGACCCTAAAAACCGGATTGGAGTATGGAGTATAAATATTGTAGTTGAAGTTGTAAAGGAGCATGATGTAGTAGCTGAATTGTTCCGAAAAATATTCGCGATAGCCAACACCACCCAAAAGATTTTCACTGATTACATGCTCGTACTGATTAATCGGACTGTAGATGTTGGTGTAATATGTGAGTATTTCGTATTCAAGATGTGCAAAAAACGGACGCAGAGGTTGTGCGCGCAGAAAAACACGACCTCCATAAATGTTGAGACGGAAACCCGAGTTCCGAATGCTGTAGTACTGATATGATCCACCAATACCAGCACTTAGTAAATTGCTGAAATGATATCCAAAAGAAGGAGATGCTTCAATGTTGGTTTCTGATCCAAATTGTAAGCCAACACCACCACCAACAAAAAAGTAGTTTTTTAAACCTGTCCCTTCAAAATTGTCTTGTGCTTGTGTTTGTGGCCTGAAGTAAATTGCCAGCAAAGTCAATGCAATCACTTTTGCGAATGAAGAGGAAAAATGCAATTTGTTTTTCGTTGTTGTATAATTGCTATTCATATTGATACGAATATTCAGATGTGAAAAATTGGGTTGTTCCGCATGTAATTTGACAGCTGAAACGTGTGTCAGGAGAATAAACGGTGGTTTGAATCGAAAATTGTATTTCATTTGCGCTTTCTATGGGTTTTCCGTTGGCAAACCACTGGACTTTTGCTTGCTGGCAAGGCAATGCCACACTTAGAACAGGATTGTCGTTGTTGAGCGGATCGGCTTCAAATATGCTGGCTGTGTTACCCCAAAGCATTTTAACCGCCTGGGCTACTTCCGAATTGGTGAGATAGGCTCCACGAACACTGTCGGTTTCGTCGGCATAGCTGTAGAAAATATCGGATGCAGGGCCCATGGCGAAAAACGGAATTAATGCGTTCGAATGATTGGTGCTGTAGTAAACCGCTGACGGCATATTGCCTTTGCCATTATTTAGTGGAGTGGTAAATTTATTGCCATCGGTTTCAGGTCCCCAAAGATAGCCGCATTCGTGGTCACTGGTAACAATAATCAAGGTTTCGTCGAGTTGTTCTGTTTGGGCAAGAAAGGCTACAACTGAGTCGATTGCATTGTAAAAGCTTGTGTATTCCTCTATTAATCGGGGTAATTCGTTGTTGTGATTAGCCCAATCGATAGCACCGCCTTCAATCATGAGAAAAAACCCGGATGAATCGTTGTCAAGCACATTCACTGCCGCAACCGACATTTCGGCAAGGGTTGATAATGCTGGATTGATGGGAATGTCAAACGGAATAACTGAGGTGTCGGGGCGCATTTGCGAAAGGGTCATGGCAACCGGCGCAAGATAAAATAGTTTATTGGGAGAAGATGCTCCGGTGCATATTTTTTGAACTTCGTCGCGACTTTCGGTAAAAAACCAAGGGCTGCGCCGGTTGAAAAGCAAATATTGAAAAGTGATAGAATCAATGTTTTTGAATACGCCTTTTGCAATACGATTTCCGGCATTATCAAACCACGGATTTCCGACACCTGCAATCACATCGAGTTGGTTGGAAAATATCATCTGACGAGCAATAATAGTCATGTTGCGGCGTGTAGGTGTATGCGAACAGAATGCTGCTGGTGTTGCATGACTAAACGGAACAGTTGTAACAATCCCGGCTCGCTTTCCTTTGGCTTTTGCCACTTCCACTAAATTGCTGACGGGTTGCCCTTGCATATCAAGACCAATCACGTCGTTGTCGGTTTTAATGCCAGTTGCCAAAGCTGTTCCCGATGCCGCAGATTCAGTGAAACCAGCCATGCCATAGCTGAAGTTGGTCCAAAATGCACGACTGTTGTAGCATGTAGCACCATAGTTTCTGAGTGAGCCATTGTAGGTGCTCATAGCAAGCTGAATGGGAAATTTCGCAAGAGGAGACGTAGGATACGAACCTTTCAAATAATAATCGGTGCAGATCATTTGGTTGTAGCCTCCACCATCTGCAATAAATACAATGATGTTTTTTGGCTTTTGTTGTTGTGCGGTTGCGGAAAAAGTCAGAGCTAAAACTGAAAATATTAAAAGTATAATGCGCATTTTTCTTTGTTTGACGCAAAGTTACGCATTTGTGTTGAAGCGATTCATTGACCAATTGAAATCTGATCTAATAAAGGAAATTTTTTCAGGTGTTACGTAAAAGTTGTCTGGCTAAAGTACTTTGTTTTTCTGAATTTTAGTTTCTTTAAATTCATTACTTTTACAATATGATTGAAGGGGTATCGGCTGCAATATTGAGTGGAGGGAGTAATTCCAGAAATGGAGGAAGACCAAAGAGTTTTGAGCTCATAAACGGTCAGAAAGTAATTGACCTCCAACTTGGTGTTTTGCGCTCGTTGTTCGACGATATTGTTTTTGTATCGCGCGAAGGTAATTTACTCGAAAATGTTGAAAAAGTCAGGGAGGTAGCCGATGTGTTTCCAGGTCAGGGTCCTTTGGCTGGTATTCATGCAGCATTGCTCTATTGTGAGCAACCCAATGTGTTTGTTGTAGCAGGTGATATGCCGTTTCTCGAAGAGTCGGTGATAATGCAGTTGTATTCTGATTTTTCACGCAGTGGTGCAAAAATTCATATTCCTTACACGAGTTCAGGTTTTGAGCCACTTCATGCGTTTTATTCCAAGGGAATTATTAATCAAGTTGAGAAACAACTTGATGGAGGACAACATCCTCGAATCATCTCAGTACTGAGAGTCGCAATCTATTCGGTAACTTATTTTAATACAAAGCAGGCTTCTTTCCAGAATATCAATACATTCTGAATCGGTCTAAACATTGAACCGCACGTGCAGAATATCGCCATCCTGAACAATATAAGTTTTTCCTTCCACGCGCATTTTGCCAGCTTCTTTGCATGCGGCTTCCGATTTAAACTGAATCATGTCGGCATATGCAATCACTTCGGCGCGGATAAAACCCCGCTCGAGGTCGCTGTGGATAGTTCCTGCGGCAACTGGTGCGGCAACTCCACGCGGAATACTCCATGCGCGGTTTTCCTTCCCTCCAACGGTAAAAAACGAAATCAGATTGAGCAACGAATAGGCTGCACGTGTGATTCGTTGAACACCGGGTTCGGTGAGTCCCAGATCTGAAAGAAAGTCGTTGCGGTCGTTCTCTTCAAGTTCGGCAATATCGGCTTCGGCTTTCCCCGCAACCACAATCACCTCAGTGTTTTCGCTTTTAACGGCTTCGGCAAAATTGTTCGAATAAGCATTGCCAGAGGCTGCAGAGCTGTCGTCGACATTGCAGACATAAAGAACAGGCTTTGCTGTGAGTAAATACAATTCACGAATGATTTTGTTATCGTCTTCGGTCAATTCGAGTGTACGAATATTTCCCAGATTTTCAAGGTGTTCTTTGAATTTTACCAAGGTGTCAAAAGCGGTTTTTTGTGATTTATCACCTGTCTTGAAAGCCTTTTCGACTTTTTGCAGCTTTCGCTCGATTTGCTCAAGGTCTTTTACCTGAAGTTCGAAGTCGATGTTTTCTTTGTCACGAACGGGATCAACTTTTCCATCCATATGCGGAAGTTGTGGGTCGTCGAAGCAGCGAACAACGTGAACCAAAGCATCAACATTTCGTACATCGTTCAGAAAAGTATTTCCGATGCCTTCGCCCTGACCAGCTCCTTTTGCCAATCCGGGGATATCAACCAATTCAATGGTTGCAGGAATAACCACTTCAGCTTTTATTAACTTATCGAGTTCGTACAGTCTGGGGTCGGCAACTTCGGCTGTACCCAAATTGCTTTTGGTTGTACTGAATGCAAAATTGCTTACTTCGGCTTTTGCATCGGAAATACAGTTGAAAATGGTGGTTTTGCCACTATTTGTGAGTCCGATAATGCCAACTTTCAATGCCATAATATTCTAATTTAAAAAACTCCATGTTACTCCAAATCTAAAACCCCGGTCAGGGAGCGGATAACCGGGTGTTTGCCAGTAATTTATTTTTGTAAAGCCGGCTGTGAAATTGATCATTTCCAGAAAAACGATGGCTCGTTTGATTTGTGCCCTCACAAATAGTGTGGGATAAATAAAACCGCCTGTTTTTATTGAGTTCTGTACAACAAAAGTTTGTATCACCGGATTGTATGCATCGGCATAATATGAATCGTTTATCCATAAGCCGAGACCGGTTTGCAACGAAAGGGCTTTTTTGAAAACACTATTGTGCATGGTGAGCCGGCACTTGGCAAACCAATCGGGAAGATGAAGATAGGGTGCGCTTTTAACATGTTGATAGCCGGCCGTTGCATTCAGGTGAAAACGACCAAAGTCAAAGTCGGTTTTGCCCAAAATACCCGAAATATTGCCTTGGCCCCCTTGCAAAAATTCAGCTCCATCAAAATACAGCTGGTGGTTAATATTGGCGTAGAAAATAGAAATGCTGCTCCTTTTGTAGCCGAGGCTGGCCATAGCCAATACGGTTTGGGTTTGAGCCCAGTTGTGCTGCCAGGCAATGTGATTACCCGAATATTGAGAATAGAATATCCCGGGCTTGATAAAGTTATAACAGAAAAGCCCGGAGGGTTTCCACTTCAGCGAATCGGATGCAAGCAATTCGAAACTCAGATTGCGATCGCCATCCGAATTGAATGTGGCATCCGACGACATTTTTGCTACAAGCGTAAATTGTTTTGTTATTTGTAAAGCAAAACCAGCGCTGATTATTTTTTGTGAAAGGCTGCTGTCGCGTTCAAGATTGTAGAGCTGATCGGATGAATAGAATGCACTGGCATACCATCTGAATGTTTTGCTGTCTTTGTTGCCAATGATAATCTTGTTTTCAAAAGCCCTGTGCGCCACCGAATCGGTCGTGATTGTTGAATCGAGAAGGATTTGTTGATAATAACCATTCAGAGGGTCTGAGTCGGAATAAACATGGTATTCGCTGCGATAGTTGAAGGTGTGTTCAGCAAATATGCGTTTTCTGTTGTTTTTCGACCCGAATCGAAATTCGTTTACTAAAAAAAAGTCGTTCTGGCGCATGCGGTTTTGTGCAGTAAGAAGTTGTACCGAGGCTAATTGCCGGTCGTAAACAGTCGTGTCGATAAAATTGTTCGCGTAAAGTAAACCACCGTTTTCCTGTTGGAGAACCTTGTTCAATACCAATCCTGCGGTCATGTGGTATTTGTCCGATTTAGCCTTGTATTCAATGGTGGTAAAAAAATGACTTTGCTGTAGCTTTTGATTCTTATAAGCCCCCGGCGAATTGATAAGCCGGTAGTCTAATGTTAGGCGCCATTGTTTAGCAAGGCGTTGTGAGTGAATGAAATCAAAATATTGCTCTCGCTTGTATCCGTTTGAATACGAAGCAATCGAAAACGGAACCGAATCGGTAAACAATGGTATGTTCTCCCGGGTAAACATATATTGGTCGGGTCTGTGCATAAAGGCGAAAAAGTCGGTACGCAGCTGTTTTGCATAGTCGGGGAACCATAATATCTCGTAAGGCGATCCCAAAACACCCGTGTTTTGCCACCAAGTTATGTTTTGCAGCGGATCGAAACCCGTGAATGACTCCAGCTCAATGACGATGGGAATTGAATCGCCTCGTAACCACATGTCGGGCGACAGGGTTTTGTAGTAGGCGTTAAGAGTGTCAGAAACCAAAGTGTCCTCTTTCTCCTTTTCCTGCTGAGCAATAGCAGCGAAAGGCAATAATAAAATGATAAAAAAGAAGATTCGGTAATTCATTCCTCAAAAATGAGTAGCAAAGGTACAAGGAATTTTTGGATGACATTAGACCAATTGCTTGTTGTTCCAGGCTTTGTTCCGTAGTTCAAAAGCATTGTCCGGTTTTCTGATATTGCAAGCAGAATTTTTTAAAAGCTTTCATGAACTCCAAAGCGAAACACGCTAGTACACCTTAACTGTTGTTGAGGCAAACTCTCTCCGGAGTTTCAATGTTATATCAGTTTAGTTGAGGATTTGTCGTAGACATTGCTGTCCCGATTCCTTATGCGAAGTCCTGCAAATTTATCCGATTTGTAGCCAGATGTGGCGATTGGAAATTAAAACACATCGAGACAAAAAACAAAATCCTTACTTCCAAAACAACTTTCCGTCTTTGCTTTGAACAATTTTTCCGTTGTCCATCATCCAGCGGATTGCAGCAAGTGCTTTCTCGTTATCCATGATGCCAAAGGACGCTATTAGCTCTTCGGGCAACATAGGCCCGGCTTTTAGCATCGGCTTCACTTTTTTGAGTATTTCATTGAATTTGTATTCCGAAAGACCGGTTTCGTTTCTCTTTTCGCAAACATCGCACATGCCACATCGGCGCGGATTGGTTTCGCCAAAGTACTCAAGCAAAATCTGACTTCGACATTTACTCGAACTTGTAAAATAGGATTTTACTGATTCGAAGCGCTCGATGGCTTCTTTTTTTCGATTGAAATAGTGCTCGGGCGAAAAAATTACGCTACGATGATGGATCCGATCGCTCAAAAAAGTAAGTTTTGGACTTGTACTGGCAGGCGTATAAGCCAGTAAGCCCAATTTATCGAGTTGCCTCAGTCCTTTAATAACAATTGATTTGTCTGCATTCATGCGGCGGGCTAATGCAAATTCGTCGATGCGTACAAAATCGGTGAAAAGCCCGGAAAACGAACGCAGGATGAGCTCTACAAATGAACTCAGCGACGGGTTTTCGAGCTGAAAACGATAAAGTTCGGCTTTATCAACCAGAAATTTCAATCGAGAAGGACTGTAAATAGCATCTGAAAGCGAAATATATCCTTCTTTTTCTAAAAATTTCAACGAGCTGTAGGTTTCCATAGCCGGAAGAGAATACCGGCTGCAAAAATCGCTGATTTCAAAGTCGTATGTGCTTAATTTTCCAGCTCCGACAACAATCTGTAGGTAATTCCCCAAGGCGTTGTATATTTTGGAAATAAAGTCAGGCTCGGGAAATGAGGCTTCAAGCATTTTTTGTGATTCGGCAATATCGGCTTTCGACCACAATAACCATGCTACCGATTGCTTTCCATCGCGACCTCCACGACCTGCTTCCTGAAAATAAGCCTCGATGCAGTCGGGAGTATCCATATGCACAACCAGGCGTACATCGGGTTTGTCGATTCCCATCCCAAAAGCATTGGTCGAAACCATCACCCGGATTTTGCTTTGCAGCCATTCCATTTGCTTTCGGTCACGTTCGGCGGGTGTTAATCCTGCATGATAATAGTGTGCTCCAATATTGTTGCGAATCAGAAAGTCGGCATATTCCTTTGTTTTGCGTCTGTTGCGAACATATACAATGGCTGTTCCTGTATATTCGTTGAGCAGTTGAAGCAAGCGTCCGGTTTTATTTTCTTCAAACGCAACATTGTACAGCAAGTTCTCGCGATAAAACGACTGACGGAAAACATTTTTTGATTTGAAAGCCAACTGTTCCATGATATCGTCAACTACTTTTGGCGTAGCTGTTGCGGTAACAGCAATTATAGGTACAGTTGGAACAATGCTTCGTATTTTCGAAATGCTGCGATAGGGAGGTCTGAAATCGAAACCCCATTGTGAAATACAATGAGCTTCGTCTACAGCAATGAGATTGAGTTTCATTTTGGGCAAACGCAGCAAAAACATCTCGGTTTCAAGTCGTTCGGGCGAAATATAGAGAAACTTCACATCGCCATAAACACAATTGTTGAGAATAGCTTCGATTTCGTAATGATTCAGTCCGCTATGAATAGCATAGGCATTTATTCTGCGTTTTTTTAAGTTTTCAACCTGATCTTTCATGAGAGCGATAAGCGGCGAAATCACAATGCAAAGTCCATCGTTGGCCAAAGCAGGAACCTGAAAGGTAATTGATTTTCCTCCGCCGGTTGGGAGTAGTGCCAGCGTGTCGTTCCCTTCGAGAACCGACAGAATAATATCCTCCTGCAATGGTCTGAACGATTTGTGTCCCCAGTATTGCTGTAGTATGGATACTATTTTGTTTTTCATGATAAGCAAAGCCTGAAATCAAAGATAGTAAATGATTTGAAATATAACCGATGTATGGTTATCCTCATCTCCTTGCTCTGGTTTGAGCACTAATTACTGGACTGTATTTCACAAGCTCTTTTCCGAGCTTTTCCGATAAAATCATTGCATCATGTTCGGCCAATGAGTCCGAATCCGCTTCTTTAATAATAACTTTTTTGCGGTGCGATTCTGTTAGCAGGCAAACACAGTATGCTGTATCGGGAACATCCAAAGTACGGTTGCTCCTGCTTGCTACGGTGTAGCCAACCTGCAATTTCAATACCGATAAGTATGGATATTTCTCCATCGACTTCCATTCGCCGCTTTTTATTCCATACCACTGCGAATATTGTTTAAGTTTTTTCGCGTCAACATCTATAAGTACACCAGTCCAGGCTGTTCCGAGTGTTAGCCCGGCAAAAGAAACCACAATACCAACAGCCAAATTGTCAACCATTATAAATATGCCAACTGCAATAAATACATAACCGGCTATCATTAATGGCTTTGGGAAAAATGGGCCTAAACTGTTGGAAATAATGTCTTTTTTCTTTTTCATTTGAAAATGTCTTCATACAAATATATCAACTTTTGTAAGAATGTGTGAGCGTGTTTTTTACTAAAACAAAATTCAATACAGCTGCAAAAACGAATAATTGTTGCCGATTTCATTCAAAAATCGCAGGAAGTCGGGAAATTTAATCACCAGCGAGGCTTCGTTGTGATTGGGATGAAAGCTGATGCGATCATAGTTTTGTAAGTTTTTGTCAAGAAAAACAATCACATGGTTTTCCGGATCATGAATCAAACCAAAAGGAGAAACACTTCCCGGTTTTATTTGCAAATAGCGCCACATACGCTCGGGCGAAGCAAAGGTTAGTTTTCCCTGCTTCAGTCGTTGCTCGAGGTCGCGAATGGCAATGGTTTGCTGATAATGAAAAATAACAAGATAATGCTGATTGCCTTTGTGGTTGCGAAAAAACAGATTTTTGCAATGCGCTGCATCGATATCTTTCCAGTACAAAGATGCAATTTCAGCAGTAGGTGCCGGCGGATGTTCGTAGTAGTCGAATTCGATATTCAATTTCCCGAGACAATCATAAACAGCCAAATCGCCTTTATTTGTTTTTCCCTCTGACTTCACTGTACGGATGCTTTTCGAGTTTTTGGGGCCCAATATTGAGCATATTGCGACTGATGATGTTTTTTCGCGAGTACAAATTGGGATCGCCTGTTTTTACATTCCATTTTCGAGGATTGGGCAAACTTGCCACCAATAAAGCAGCCTGGTCGAACGACAATTTATTTGCATGTGTTTTAAAGTATTCTTCCGACGCCTCTTCGACACCATAAATCCCATCGCCATATTCAATAACATTGAGATACACCTCCATAATGCGTTCTTTGCTCCAGAACGTTTCAATCAAAAACGTGAAATAAACTTCCAGCCCTTTTCGCACCCAGGTGCGGTCGGGCCAGAGGAAAACATTTTTTGCTGTTTGCTGCGAAATGGTACTGGCACCTCGCTTGATTTTATGGGTTTTGTTGTATTCCTTCGCATTCTCTATAGCATCCCAATCGAAACCATTGTGATAAAGAAAGTACCCGTCTTCGCCGGCAATAACTCCCTGCCACATATACGGACTGATGGAATCGATATTGACCCAATCGTATTTCATTTTCAGTTCTTTCCCTTCCGATTTCTGTTCGAACAATCGAATCACCATCAGAGGTGTGATGGGTGGATTGACCCAACGATACAAAATGGTTGTTCCAATGGTTGAAATGAAGAAAACGGCTACCAACTTCAGCAAAAATCGCCAAAGTCTGCCCAAAAATGAGCGATGTTTCTTTCTCAGCGTTGCCATAAATGGTTGTAAAACGGATGCAAAGGTAGGAAAATTCGTAGAGTCGTTGTACGCAATGTTTCTACTTCATTAAATCCAGAATTCTTCGATAATCGTCTTCGCCCAGTTTGTGAAAATAGCCTGAAGCACGGCTGTTAATCATAGCCTCGAGTACTTTTTGTTCGTTGTAGTTTTCAATTTTCAGTTCGGCAAGCGACACCGGACTAAGAAAACTTCGAAACATGGTAGTGGTTTTTGCAATGGTTTCTTCAACCGAATTGACATCGAAAACAGCCTTTCCAAATTGCTGTATCCGTTCCGGAATACGTTTGGACATCAGTTTCATCCATGCCGGATACACTGCCGACAAAGTTGCACCATGTGGGATATCGTAGAGTAACGAGAAAGTGTGTCCAAGGCCATGAACACCCCAGTCGCCTCCTTTGCGTCCAAACATGGTGATTTCGTTCAGCGCACATGTTGCAGCGTACATAATGCGGGCTCGCCATTCGTAATTGTCAATTTCCTTGAGCAATTTGGGACCATATTCGATGGCCTCTTGGATGATGGCAACAGTGAAGCGGTCGGATAAACTGGCATCACCAATACCATAATAGGCTTCCATGCAATGTGCTACCAAGTCGGAAATGCCATAGGCTGTATAGTTCCGTGGAACACTTATCGTAAACGATGGATCGAGAAAACTGTGTTTGGGCGCCACCAGTTTGCTTCCAAAAGCTGTTTTAAGTCCCACTTCGGGATTCTGCAAAACACTGAATGGATTCATTTCGGTTCCAGTAGCTGCCAATGTGAGTACAGCAACAATGGGAACAGCTTTGTCGGGTTTCAGATCGCCGGTGTATAAATCCCATGGATCGTTTTCGTAAGGGATGGATGCAGCAATGGCTTTTGCACTATCGATTACACTTCCTCCGCCAACAGCAAGAATCACATCGGGACGAAAATCACGACCTATTTGCACAGCTTCGCGCACTTCATTTACTCTGGGATTGGCTAAAATGCCAGAGAACTCGCTGAATTGCATCCCAGTAGCTTTTATTTCGGTAATTATTTTAGCTCTAATGCCATTTTTTACAGTCGATTCGCCTCCGCGAACAAGCATCACTTTTGTTCCAAATTGTGGTAGTATGTTTCTGATATTCAGGCAAACATCTTTTCCAAAATGCATTTGAGTGGGTATATTCCAAATGAAATTTTCCATTTTTTTTTAACAAAGTTAGGAATTTGCTGATTTCTTTACTAATTTTATCACATGATTTTGGACAGGGGGTACGTACGACGCTTGAATAAGAGCGATGCGTCGGCCGTTTTTGCGGTTCGGCAGGAGGCATATCAGTCGTCGGAACAATTTAAGGTTCTCAACTTTTCGTATTTGGAATGGGACGATGTTGACGATATCGCTATTGTACTTGGTGTTTTTAACCAAAAAAATGAGTTGCTTGCTTCGCTCAGGGGTGAAATTATAAGAACACGTCAAGAAGCCGAGGCAAAACTACACTACTCTATTTCGCCAAAACTCGATTTATTTCCGGGTGTTTTACTGGGTCGAGGTGCTACCAGTCGTATTTCGCGCAATAAAGGTTTTAATTCGCTGCTTCGCTATTACTATCTGGGACTGGGAATCGATTTTCCGTTTAAATCGATGTTTGCATCGGTATTCGAAAAAGCTCCCCGAATTGGCTTGCTACGCGACATGAATTATCGTTTTACCATACCTGACGATTCGCACGATTCTCAAATTCATGTTGTTACACGCGAATATTTTGTCTATCTCGAACGAAAACAGTTCTTGCCATCGTTTAAGTTTCTTGAAACTAAATTCAAAGACGTAATCAGTCGTTATCCTTGGACTGGGCTGATTTGACTTGTTGAGAAAAGTTGAAATCGGGTCATTACAATTTTACAAAAAGGGCTGAACTTGCTCCACAACGCAAACAATATACTCCTGGTGCAAGCGTGCCAACATACAACTTTCCATTATCGCACACCGAAGTCAAAACGACTCGACCAAAGAGGTCAGTGATAATCACATTTTTTAAATCAGCTCCCAAAACATGCAAATAATCGTCTGCAGGATTTGGAAACACCGAAATGAATTCATTCTTTTCCAAATGTTCAATGCCAGTATATATTTCGCCAAACACGGTCTCAAAAACATGACGCAGCATTGCTTGTGTTGCATCTTTTTCCATAAAATAGAGCGGAAATCCAAGTGTAATGGTTTTGTAATCGACCCCATCGTAAAGAACTCCGACACTTTTGTATTTGAGTTCGCCCGATGCTAACGAAGAATCGTTTGGCGAGTCGTACCAATATATCGATTCGGCTCCCAATACAGGATTTAACGATTCAACATACTTCATCATTCCTCCTGTTTTGTCCGAATCGCAATGTAAAGTGTCAAATGCAACCGATAATGGATTTGCATTGTTAAAATAAGAAGTGACGGAAAATACAGAACTTGTTATTTTTAAAAAGTCTTTGGCAAAACTGCCTTCCTTGTATTGAATATTGCCAATAGATAAATCATTCTCGAGACACTTTAATGGCTTGTATAGAGTGAAGAAGACATTTCCTCCGGAAGAAAGATAATTTTTGAGTGCTGTTTCCGAAGCCATCAATGAATTTGTATTTGAGCCACTGTTTACATGCCACAACACCGACGAATACCGTCCCAGTGTTTCCAAATCGATACTTCCAATACTATCTGCCGAGTAATTTGTCCGTTGAAAACCATACAATACATTATCGTAAAAGGCATCTATATCCTCATCGGTTGGATTGTTTAATCCTCCATCAGATCCATCTACTATCAGAATACCTTCATT
>PHDB01000040.1 GCA_002842495.1 Bacteroidetes bacterium HGW-Bacteroidetes-6 | reverse complement strand
CTCACGTAAACAAATTTCTATCTTCGCCCCCCTCAAAAAACTTGTTGTTCTTCAGCAATTCCACCATGCCCATAACACAGCAGAAACATAAAAACCGCAGCAACCCAAAGGCTGAAAATCCCCGCTTAAAAGAAAATATTTCCCGGTTTATTGGTGATTTGTGAAAACTTTATATATTTGTGAGTAATCAGACTAAAAAGTAAGGTTATACAACCGGATTTGGATGAATAACTGTAATTTTGGTTGGGTTATTAGGGAGTTAGCTGCAAGCAAAAGATGATACAACAAAAATAAAATGACCTTAGAAGAATTTAAAGCAGAACTTAATGCTGTTTCAACAGAAAATGAAAGGACAACTTTTATTCAAAGAAATTTTTTCAACGGTACTCCTTTTGTATTTCGGGAAAGAGATGGTGACTATTACAATTTCGTTAAACGAATAGCCGACCAATTTAATATACAATATAGAGACATAAATATAGTTGGTTCTTCAAGATTTGGTTTTAGTCCTTATAAATTCACAGAGTTTTCCTTTGAATCCGATATTGATGTTACGATATGTAATGAAACACTTTTCGAACAGTACTTTGAACTAATTTCGGATTACACTTACAAGTTAAGATACCGGGAAATATTTTTACGTAAAGAGCAATACAATCAATACATAAAGTTCTTGAAATACTTTAGTACGGGTTGGATGAGACCTGATTTACTTCCCTCAAACACGGTTGAATTCATTGAAATGAGAGAACGATGGGATGATTTTTTCAAAACAATTTCATATGGAAAATCAGAAGTTGGAAACTTTAAAGTCAAAGCCGGTTTATTTAAAAATCAGGCTTATGCAGAAAAATATTACAAGAGCAGTATAGCTCAATTACAAAAAGAAATAAAACAATAATTATGGCAAGGCAAATACAAGCACAACCAGATAAAAAGACAATTTCTGATCTAATTGGAAAAATTCAGAGAAATGAATTAATTCTTCAACCCGAGTTTCAAAGAGGATTTGTTTGGACACCAGAACATATGGAGAATTTCATTAAGACAATCCTCGAAGGCTATCCGTTTCCTGAGATATATATTTCACAAAAGGGAATTGACTTAGAAACACTATCAACGCAAAATGTTGTTGTGGATGGTCAGCAAAGGTTGACTACAATAAAAAGATATATTGAAGGCACCCATAATTTCGAAAGACGAATTCCAAAATTTGCTGATTTATCGGGTCCGGATAAGACAGATTTTTTAAATTATGATGTTACAGTTCGAGATTTGAAAGATGTTAGCCCAGAAATAATGATTGAGATATTTCAAAGGATTAACTCAACCAAATTTACTCTAACT
The DNA here is from genome assembly GCA_002842495.1 of Bacteroidetes bacterium HGW-Bacteroidetes-6. Classification (GTDB taxonomy): domain Bacteria; phylum Bacteroidota; class Bacteroidia; order Bacteroidales; family DTU049; genus GWF2-43-63. The sequence goes on along the minus strand of PHDB01000040.1, from coordinate 32,993 downwards.
GCAATTGAGATTAATAATGCTATCTATGATGGTCAATTTATTAAATGTGCAAAAGAAGTATTGGAGCATTTCAAAAATGTTGAGTTTAAAGTGCCAATATTCAGTGAAAGTGAACTGACAAGAATGGCTGACCTACACTTTTTGCTTCTGATTATGGCTACAATTGAAGAAGGTGGATATTTTCCGGCTGACAATGAAGTTGAAAAATATATTGCACAGTTCAATGATGAATATCCAAGATTCAACGAAATGAGGGATGATTTAACAAGAATCATATTGTCAATAAATGAAAGTGACTTAGCTACTGACTCCATTTGGTATAGAAAGTCGAATTACTTCACATTGGTTTGTGAATTAATGTGGAGTGGTAAACACATTGGCGAATTAATTGGAGACTTAAATACCTTTGAACTAAATGTTTTAGAAAATAAATCATCGGACAAACGTACAAATGACTTTGCAATCTATTATGCGAATATGTATGCCGGCACCAACAGTAGAAATGCAAGAGTTAGACGAAGTGAAATATTGAAAGCAAACACAAATTTTGCCAGCAGTTAACAGCAATATTAAACAGACGAAATAATGAAAAGCTATTGTTCAACATGTTCTAGGCCGACAAATCAAAAGGTCCTTAAACAAGAAGAAATAAAGGTCCACGAAGAAGAAATTGGTTGGTGGGATGAAACGACCTTTCAAATTATTCAATGCATGGGGTGTGACACAATTAGCTTCAGAAAACTCTATAATGACATTTCATATCAGCGGTATAATGACGATGATACTACGACACAAGAACTATTTCCAAACAGAGGAATACACAGCAGACCTACAAAAGCATACAGAAACTTACCAATTGACATAAAGAAAATCTACCAAGAAACAATTGATGCTTACAATAATCAGTTAACCCTTCTTACAAGTGTAGGCATTCGGGCAATATTAGAAGCAATATGTATTGACAAAGCAATAACTGAAGGCAACATTAAGAATAGTAAAGGTAAAATAGTTATCAGCAAAAATCTTGACGGTAAAATATCAGGTCTTTCAACAAAGGGGCATCTTACTTCAGACAATGCTGAAATTTTGCACGAATTAAGATTTCTCGGGAACAAAGCAGTTCATGAACTTTCGGCACCAAGTATCGAGGAACTAAACATTGCAATAGGCATTATCGAACTAGTAATTGACAGTATTTATGACGTTAAACACAAAGCTCAAATACTTGCTAAAAAAAGACTTAGTAAGACTAATTAATACTGCTGGTAACACGGGTTTTGCGTCAAGTGAGTTTACGTACAAAATGAAGTTTCGAGCTCCGTTATCCACCCGAATGAAAAGCCCGCTTACAAAAGCTTTTGGTGCCCAACGATTTCGCAGCGCCAACAGTTGCCCAATGCTGAAATTGAAGAGTAAACTGCAAACAAATAAAAACTGAATGAATAATAAACTGGAATTGATAAACGAACAAATCAGCAAGATACAACTGGTTGACACTCACGAGCATTTGATTGATGAATCGGAACGGCTGAATTGTATGAAACCACTTATTCCGTGTGATGATTGGACTACGATTCTCGGATTGTACACAAAATTTGATTTTGTTTCATCAGGGATGTCTCAAAAAGAAGTTGATTTGATTTCATCACCAGAACCAAATCCCATGGAAAAATGGAAAATCGTTCAACCATATTGGAATTCCATTAAATATACAGGATACGGACAGGTAATTCAACATACCATCAACGATTTATACGGAATCCGGGAATTGCAGGAAAATTCAATACCTGAATTGCAGGAAAAATATATAAGCTACAGAAAAAAAGGTTTTTATAAAGAAACACTCGAAAGGGCAAACATCAAATGCTGCATTGTTAACCCTCCCGGGCGACCTTTTCAAGAAACAGAATTGCCAGACCTGTTATATCAGGACATTGATGCAATGGGCATGATAAGAATGGACTTTGAAAAGCTCAATGAAAATATTGTTTCTCAGATTACCGGGTTAACCGACTGGCTGGAAATTATAAATTGGTGGTTCGACAAATACGCTGACAATGCCGTAGGTGTAAAGATAGGAATGGCTTATTTCAGAAGACTGGATTTTAACAAAACCGCTATTGAAACAGCCAATCCATTATTTTTAAAGAAAATTGAAGGCCGGGAGTTAAATGAAACTGAGGAAAAAACATTGCAAGACTACTTGTTCTGGTATGTTGCAGACAAGGCAACCAAACACAAATTACCCGTAAAATTTCATACCGGACATCAGGCAATGAATAATTTCATGAACCTTGAGAATATCATGTTCAATCCGGTTGATTGTGCTAACCTGTGTCGTTTGAGCCCTGACACCCAATTTGTATTTTTCCATATTTCATATCCATATTATGAGCCGATGATATCCTTAGCCAAGCATTACTCAAATGCAATTATTGATATGTGTTGGTCATGGACAATAAATCCTGTTGCCTCAATTGACTTTTTGAAAAAATACATCATGACTTCTCCAGTCAATAAACTCATGGCTTTTGGCGGCGACGATTTGTATGTAGAGAATTTAGTTGGTCATGCAAAAATAGCCCGGCAAGGAATAGCAAAAGCGCTTTCGGAATTGGTTCATGACAAATGGATTACAGAAAATGATGCACTTGAAATTGCCGAAAGAATAATGAAGAAAAATGCTGAAAATATCTATGGAATACTCTAAAATAAGGGCTGTAAACAAATTGTAAATTGCATACGGGGTTCGTGCGCTGCAATGTCTTTGCTCTCTTTTCTATCGTTACACCCAATGGCAGGGTGCCCCGCAAAAAATAAGGGGCAAGGACAACCTGTTTTTTCAGGTGAAAAAATAAGTAACTGTCTAAATTTCTGCAATTGTTTTTTCGCCCACTAATTTTATTCATAGCTTTAATTATTGTTATTGTATTCATGAGCTCGCTTGCGCTCGATTCACCAATTTCCACGAATAATACCGATGAGAATTGTTTTTCAGAACAATCTGTTCTGTCGGCATTAACCGCATTTATTGCCTGATATTCGCAAACAATTACACCAATTGAAGCTGCTTCGCAACTTCGTACTCAATTGAGAAGCTGTCTGAAAATCATTCTGCTATTTGCACGAAGAGCGCAAAGAAGGCTCTAAGAACACAACGCAAAAGTGTTTCTATAAACAACAAATGTGACCGGCTTTTATTGAATCCTTTGTGCTCTTTGAGCCCTTCTTCGGGAGATTTGTGATCCGTACAAACTAAAGAATTTAGATAGTCTCTGAATTGCAGGTGCAAATAATTCGTGTTGATTCGTGCAATTCGTGGGCTTTAATGTCTTTTCGAATAATTTTTCGAAAAAATAACGTGAATTTTAGACAGTTTCTAAAATTATCGCCGCATATTTCTGATGATTAATTCGTTTATTTGCCGGACAATAAATAGGGGTAAAGGCAAAACACAACCTGATATTTTGTCTGACCTGAGTACAACAATCAATAAATCTGATGAGAGGAAAAACGAACATGACACCTACTTTCAACAAAATATTCAGGCTTCTTTTGGGCTTCTTGCTCATGATTATTCTCGGGTGTTCAAGAACTCAGGAATTCAAAAAAGATTGCCATTTGTGCCATCAGATAAACCAGAAAGAAGTTGAAACAAGCCTGATCCAATTTGTATATAACGATACCAGTGTTAATATTTCAAAAGAGGCAGAAAGCCAGCTTCTGAAAGAAAAAGAAACATTGCGCCACGGTCATAAGTTTATTGAATGCGGGTGCAGAAACAATAAACTAATCTATCGTTTGTGGTGTGCTAATGATGAAACCTTTGAACTGGAAGTGGAAATAGTTGACAACAATCAGTTTACCATTACCGGAATTCAAGCCGCGGAATTTTCGCATCCATAAACAGAAAGACCTTATCGCATCATCAGAACAAAAACCCGGTTCCAATATACAAACCCGAGTTGCCATCGTTTGCATTCAGGCTTTTGCCGTAGTCGATGCTGAGAATGAAATTGTCGTTCATTACAAAGTGAATACCCGCGCCAGAGCTGCCGTGCAGTTTGTCGGGCACGTCGGCAATATTCAATGGTGGTCGCGAATGCAGTACGGTTGAAGGTATCAATTTGTAATCGACCTGATCGGTAATCATTCCAAAATCGAAAAAGGGTTTGAATTTGATTTCGATTTTCTGATTGATGGCTTTGAAGGTCGCCAAGCTCATACGCAATTCGATATTGCCATAAACAAAACCATCGCCCCAGATGCGGTTGCGTAGAATTCCGCGCAAAGTCTTTCCCCCGCCCAATCCTTCCACCAGGCTGTTGTTGCAATACGATTGCGACAGGTACGGCATAAAATAGAAAGGTGCCTGCTTTCCCAAATTGTCCTGCCAGCCGAGGCGGGTTGCCACAGTGATTCGCTTTTTCCAGACAGGCAAATAATTCCGCAATATCACCGATGCTCTTACAAAAGGAGTTTCGACCCACGGAAAAGCCGGATTCGCAGTAACGATGGCCTCGAGCCAACTTCCGCTCACCGGATTGAATTCGGCATCGCGTGTATCGAACACCAAACCGGTACGCAAAGCAGTTACATTACCACCATCGGCCTGCTGTGCAGTAATAATTCCACGTTCGATATAATAATCGTACAGCGAAAAAGTATCGGGCAGCAAATCGCCGGCATCTTTGCCTTTGTTGAGTTTGTCGATATCGACGCTGCTTTGTTGAAAACCATAATGATGAATTCCGGCCAGAAAAACGAATCGGTTGCCCATCTGTTTGTGCCAATCGGCCGTAATGCGAAGTATTTTCCGGTCGAAATTGTAATACATCCGGCTGATGTATTCGCTGCTTTCTTCGTCTTCGAAATCGGGATCGTAATGTGATGCCGCGCCATTGAAGCCATAAAAATCGGTAGCTTGTTCGTGAATCAGGCTAAAATCGGCTACAATCCGATGCTTGCCACCTTTGAGCAATGTTCCGCTGTCGAAAAACAACTGACTGATTCCGCTTCCTTTGGTGGTACGGTTGATTTCGTAGCTGGCATTGTAAACATAGTCGGGGTATAAGCTTCCATCGCCAAACTGATAAGCTGTAACAAGTATTCCGGCTTTGAGCCCCAAATCGCTGTCGTAAGTTGCAACCGGCAAAAAGCCGAAGCGCAAACCTTTGATTGTGTCTTTTTGAGCACTTGAATTCACAAGCAAACCCATTGAAAAAGCAAACAGAAAAATCAATTTCATTTGCGTCGATATTTGATTATTTGTGTAGCAGCAATCAGATATAGAGTCGAAACAACAATGGAAGCAATAGCCAGTTCGGGAATCATGAAACCGGTAATCAGGAGAACACAAATATAGAGAATTCCGGCAATAAAACTTCCCGATGCGGCTTTTGAAGGAATCTGGTAATGGAATGCCCCTATACAGGCTGGAATGATGGTGAATCCAACACCGGTTATAAATTTTATCACCTCTATTAAATCTCTGACAAAGTAGGCCAACAAAGAAGCAATTACAATAAGCAACAGTACAAATATTTTGGTCAGGTTCTGCAACTGTTTGTCACTGAGTTTCTTTTTACGGCTTTTACCAACCAAATCAATCGACAAAGCCGTTGAAACCACAAAGATTTGAGTGTCGGCCGAACTCATAATAGCTGCAAAAACCATCACCAAGGCCATGGCAATAACAGAACCCGGGAGAATAAGTTTAAGACCTGCTCCAAATGCTTCGGATGGCTGAATTCCGGGAGCCAGATCGCGTGCCGTAAGCGAAATAATGGTGATTACGATACCGGTAATCAATGTAAAAACAGCCGACCAACGAAAACCACGAACAACCACCTTCATGTTTTTGGCAGCGTACACGCGTTGCCAGTATTCGGCACTCTGAAACACAATGAGCACCCCAAAGGCCAGAAAAGCTACCAACATGGCCGGATCGGCAGTTGATAAATTGGTGAGTTGCGAAGCAATTTGAGTATCGCCGCTTATCATCACTTTGGCCATCACAATCATGATAACCATGAGAATCATATACTGAAAGATGTCGGTACGAATCACACTCTGAAATCCGCCTGCCGTAAGATAAACAGCAATAATCACCGATGAAAGAATCAGAGCCGATTCGTAACTCCAGTTGCTCATTCCTGCCAAAATCATCGACCCGGCAATGAACTGATTGAGAAGCATTCCAAGATAAACAACCGTTAGAATGGCTGACGCTAAATCGCCCGTTCGTTTATCGAATTTAAAGTAAAGCCAATCCATTAATGTATAGAAATTGTTGCTGTCGCTACTGGTTTTCAACTTTTTAGCATAGGGAATAAAAACAAGAAAACCCAAAGCAGTTCCGATAAACACAGCAAATGCCGAAACACCAAACTGGAAAACATAAGCAGCAAATGCCACCAGAGCTGCTCCGCCAATGTACGACGCAACCACAGAAGTTACAAAACCGAGCATTCCCACCTTCCGGCCGGCAATCAGATAGTCTTCGGTACTACGTTTGCGGCTACCGATAAATGCAATAATCAGCGTAATGGCGACATAAGCAATCAGAAGCCAGTGAAAATCCTGTAATTCAGATATATATAGCAATAAATCATTAAAAAAGTTCATATTTCCTCAACTTAAAAAGACACCAGATAACCATTTGTTAACCGTATTCGGGCAGCTAAATTATGAAAAAAGCCAATGTGTATTGACAAGAGCGCTATTATTGACTATTTTAGCACAAAAATTTACGAATATGAAACGTTTTCTCCTCTTTGGATTACTCATTGGTATTGTTGCATTGTTCACTGCAAAAGCCCAAAACAATGTTGGAATAGGCACTACAAGTCCTGTTGCATCGGCAATTCTTGATTTAACCGCTACTGATAAAGGATTTTTGATGCCAAGGGTAACACTTGTTGCAGCTGCAAACGGGACATCGCCAGTTAACGCTCCTGCAACCGGCTTACTTGTTTACAACACAGGCGGAGCTCTGACCGCAGGTTTTTATTATTGGAACGGCAGTATGTGGGTTCAGGTTGGAGCGTCGGGAGCGTCGTGTGTAACATTGGACGAAGCTTACGATTGCGGTGGAAATGGAACCGGAAGAGTTATTACAGCTGATGCCGGAGGAGTTGAAATCAATGTAGGAGTTGGCAGTACATCGACGGAAGGCATTTATGTTACCACGTCTAATGGCTCGTCGGGAACTCCGACTTTAGGTGTTGGAGCAACACATACAGGACAATACGGAGCTGCTTTCTATGGCGAAAACACAGCAGGCAACAATATGTTTTCTGCCGTGCAGGGAGTTCATCTGGGCACAAATACAAGCACGACTTCATTTCCAACAGCTGTAAGTGGTTATTTCGATGGAACGGGAATCGGAGTTGGCGTTTGGGGTGAAAACACATCAAATTCAGCTGTAGGTGCTGGGGCGGGTATTTATGGCAATGGCCTTGGAACAAAAACCTATGGTGGATGGTTTTATTCGCAATATTACCCCGGAATTGATGCCGAAACAGGCAGCGCCTCATCAACGGGAGCTCAGATTGTATCGAGTGGAGCATCTTATACCAACCCGGGTATGTTGGTAAGAGGAACAACACAAATCGATTGCAGTCCGAACACCCAGCACAGCATTATTTTCAATAATCTTGCTGCTGAACCGACACTGGCTCCGTCGGCGGGTCAATGGGGCTACCTTGGAACCAACTCGGTTGCCTGGTACTACATGTATTATTATAATGCAATTGCCGTTTCGAAACGTGAATACAAACGTGATATCCAGCCACTTGATAACAATTTGTATGCATTTGTCATGGACGATATCATGAAAATGAAACCCAGTTTATACAAATTCAACAACGAAAACGACACCTATATTGAAGGTAACGAATCAAAAACCCGCTACAACTTTCACCTGGGACTCATTCTTGATGAAGCTCCCGATTATATCCAGGATAATGCATTCAGTGGCATCGATATATATGCTCTTTCCACACTTACATTGGCAGGAGTTCAATATCTGAACAACGAAATCGAAACAATCAAATCTCAGGTTGCTATTTCTGATTTCGGAACGGGAAGTATTACGCAAACCGAAATCAGAATTGAATATTCTTCTTCGTTTGCCAGTGCCGAAATGGAAAATATTCCGGTTGTTATGATAACTCCAACTTCGCCCGGATCGAAATATTACATCAAATCGCAAGATAAAACCGGTTTTGTACTCGTCTCTGAAAACGGAGCCATGACATTTAACTGGACGGCAATGGGACAAAAAGTGATAAAAACACCTGCCTATAATGTGTCTCCTCTAACAATGTCGCAATTACGAATCGACAATACAAAAAAACAGCAAATGCGTTCGTTCAGTAGCAGTTTGCAACAGGAACCGCTTATATTGCAACGCAGTGGCAATCCGGCTGATTTCTCGAGCTCCCGCGCAAACAGCAACACACTGGAAATAAACCAATAATATCAGAAAAATGAATAGAATCATCATTTTACTGGTTTTGTGGTTAATACCGGCATGGTTATCGGCGCAATTGTTCTACAACAACGGAGCAACAGTGCAGATGAATCCTGCAGCCATTGTGCAGGTAAACGGCGACGCACAGAATCAGACCGGAACAATCAATGTAGCTACTGGTACAGCCGCAAACTTTTATATAACGGGGAATTTAACCAACAATGCCACCATTAACGGATATGGCAATATTCATTTGAATGGCAACTGGATAAACAACAATCTCTTTAATGCCTTCACCGGAACTGTTTCGCTCGAAGGAGTCAATCAGAATTTATCGGGATCTGTTTCCACTTCGTTTTACAATCTGACATTGCTTGGAACCGGTATTAAAACCCAAACAATTAACCAAACTGTAACCGGAACATTGAATCTGAACGACAGGGAACTGGCTACAAACATTTACACGATGTTTGTTACCAATACTGCAACAAATTCAATACAACGTACAAGTGGATTTGTGAGTAGCAACAATGGCGGTTTTCTTTCAAGAAATACCGCTTTGGCTTCCTTGTATTTATTTCCGGTCGGTTCCAGCTCGGGAACTTTGCGATACAGACCGGTTGAAATGACTCCAGCTTCGGCTACAGCCAACACCTATGTAGTTCGCATGGCCAATCTCGATCCAACAACCGAAGGCTATAACCGGGCATTGATTGAAGCCGGAATATGCGAAGTGAATCCATATTTCTATCATCAGATCAACCATACAGCAGGCAGCGATGCTATTGATCTGCGTGTTTATTTCGATGCGGCAACCGATGGAAACTGGGAGCAATTGGGTAACTGGCGCACAGTACCAACTTCGGAGTGGTACAATATAGCAGGGTCAATAATTACCACCGGTTCCCCACTCAGCTATGCAAATACTTCGGGCTGGAACAATTTCAGCCAGCTTGCTTACGGACTAACACGAGGAAACCCAACCATTGATTTAGGAAACGATACGACTATCTGCAGTTCAACACCATTAATATTAGATCCCGGAGCCGGATTTTCCGGATATTCGTGGAGTACGGGAAGCGGAACGCAATCAATTAGTGTTAGCTCTACCGATACATATAGTGTAACTGTGACCTCGGGTGCATGTTCTGCTTCCGATGCCATCAATGTAACTGTGGTTGCAACACCAGTGGTAAATCTGGGAGCAGATACCACCATTTGTCAAGGCGAAACACTTACTCTCGATGCCGGTAATACCGGCGCAGGCTTTAGCTGGAGTACAACCGCCAGTTCTCAAACAATTGTTGTGAGCACCAGCAATAACTATTCTGTTACCGTTACCAATGCAGGCCTTTGCTCGGCAAGCGACAACATAAACGTTACCGTTCAACCTGTAGCTGATGCAACAATAACATCGGCAACTGCATATTGCTCGGCCGATTCACCATTGAATCTGGCAGCAAATGATCCTGGTGGAACATGGAGCGGAACCGGAATTACCAATGCATCTCTGGGAACATTTAATCCTGCAGCTGCAGGGGCCGGCAGTTTCGACGTTATTTATACCATCACAGGTCAATGCGGCGATGCCGATACAGTTACGATGGTCATCACTCAAAGCGCCAATGCAAGCATCACTGCGGCCGGACCATTTTGTTACCTCGACGCAGCTGTCAACCTGACTGCAGCCGATGCCGGTGGTGTGTGGAGCGGTACCGGAATTACCAATACGGCAAATGGGACATTCGATCCGACTACTGCAGGACCAGGATCATATACAATTACATACGGTATTGCCGGAACTTGTGGCGACACCGCATCCACACTTATTGATGTTACACCACAATTCGATGCTACAATTACCAGCACCGACACCACTTTTTGTTCGGCCGAATCGGCAACAAATCTTGTGGCAACAGACCCGGGTGGAACCTGGAGCGGAAGCGGAATTACCAATAGCAGCAATGGAACATTCAACCCTGCAATAGCCGGAACAGGAACATTTGAAATCATTTACAATATTACAGGAACATGCGGCGATGCCGACACCATTAGTGTTATAGTGACCCAAAGCGCAAATTCAACCATTAATTCAGCGGGTCCGTTTTGTATTCTGGATGCTCCGACCGACCTCACAGCAGCTGATGCTGGTGGAACATGGAGTGGAACCGGAATCACCAACACAACTTCAGGAACTTTCGACCCGGCTACTGCCGGAGCGGGTACATTTACCATTACTTACGGAATTAGCGGTACTTGTGGCGATACATCATCCACAAGTGTTACTGTCAATCCACAGGCAAATGCAACCATCACTCCTGCGGGTCCATTCTGTAGCAACGAATCGAATACAAACCTGTCGGCCGTTGATGGCGGTGGAATCTGGAGCGGAACCGGAATCACCAATACAACTTCTGGAACTTTCAGTCCGGGAACAGCCGGAACCGGAACATTTGATGTTGTTTACACCATTGCGGGTTCGTGCGGAGATACCGATACTGCACAAGTGACCGTTTTCGACACACCTACCGTAAACATTTTTGCCATCGACGAATCGTGCATGGGGCAAAACGATGGCCAGGCATGGGTTGAAATCAGCGGCGGAACAACCCCCTACTCTGTTTTGTGGAGCAACAACGAAATCACCGATTCCATTGGGATGTTGTCCCCTGGCACATGGTCTGTTGTTGTGAACGATCTGAATGGTTGCGGCTGGACACGCCAGGTCAACGTGGACGCTTCGGGCGACCTTTGCTTCATTCCGCATGTGTGGGTTCCCAATATTTTCTCTCCAAATGGTGATGGACAAAACGACATATTATTTGTGAGAGGAGAAGGAGTAAACACTTTATCGTTTATCATTTACGACCGTTGGGGCGAGAAGATTTTCGAAACAACATCGGTCGATAATGGTTGGGACGGCATCTACAAAGGCGCAAAAGCTAATCCGGGTGTATATGTTTATTACCTGAATGCAACTTTTGTTGATGGTTCACAGTCTGTAATTGACGGAAATATTACTCTTGTAAGATAATTTTCTAACTTTGTTTAAACAATTGGGAATATGAAAAAAACGATAAGCTGGATATTTATTTTACTGACTGTGATATCGCTGTCGGCACAAGATATTCACTTCAGCCAATACAACGAGGCTCCATTGATGATGAATCCTGCTCTCACCGGTTTTTTTGATGGACAGCATCGCATTGGATTGAATTATAAAAATCAATGGAGAAGCATTGGCAATGCATACAACACCTATGCACTTTCATACGATACACGGCTGGGAAGCGGAAGCGGAAACAGAAGTGGTTTTCTGGCTATTGGAGTTAATGCTTTCAATGATGTTTCAGGCGACTTGAATTTCAGCAATATGATCGGAAGTCTTAATGTTGCCTATCATCTGAAAATTAACGATGAGCAAATGCTTGCTGCCGGTATTTATGGTGGTTTTGGGCAACGCTCCATCGATCAGGAAGGAATGCAGTGGGATAGTCAATACGATGGTATTTCGGGTTACGATCCTACACTTGCCAGCAACGAAACGTTCACTTTTCAGAGTTTTGGTTACATCGATTTTGGATTTGGGATGAATTGGTCGCTTAATCACAATTCGACCAATATGTCGTCGAACGATGGTTTTAAAACCAATGTCGGATTTTCGGTCAGCCATGTTAATCAGCCGAATTTTGAATTTCTGAACAATTCGGATGAACGATTGAATATGCGCATTACAACTCATGCAAAAGCATTAATTGGTCTCAGTGGTACCAACACGGCTCTTGTTCCGAGTATTTTATTGCAATTTCAGGGTTCGCAAAAGGAAATTCTTCCCGGCTTAATGGTTCGTTACACATTAAGAGAGCAATCGAAATACACAGGCTTCATCAACGATGCTTATCTTTCGCTTGGCGGCTACTATCGCACATCGGATGCTGTTATTGCCAATGCAATGATTGAGCTGAACGATTTTGCCATTGGGTTGAGTTACGATATTAATGTATCGAAACTTTCCAATGCTACCAACGGCAAAGGTGGTTTCGAAATAGCTTTGCGCTACATCATTGCAAATCCAAACCAAAACCGCAGCTTTTATTAGAAATTGTTGAGAACTAAGGTTTTCTGACAAAATGAGGCATTTCTGACGGCAAAATGAGCGAGAATTCGACATATCCGGCAAATTTGCCGTCCTCGTACCAGGGGCTTTGGTAAATCAACTTCTTCACTCCTTCTTTTTCGATGGTATAAGCGTGAACGTATTTTCCTTCGAGCATATCGCGCAGTTTATCGGATGCAGCTTGTGGATGGCAATCGAACAACGATTTACCTACCAGTTGTTTTCCTCCGTACTTTTCGAAAGTTACTGCAGAACGGTCATTCATATACAAAATTTTTCCTTCCGCATCGGAAACCGTAATGGCAAAAGGTGTTTCGTCGGGCCAATGTAACGACATAGTATTGGATTTAATGATGCAAATATACTTATCATAAATCAGCAAATGGTTACCTTTGTAATTATTTCTCTGCTATGCGAATCGACATTCTTTCATTGTTTCCTGAAATGTTTCAGGGTCCTTTTTCTGAATCCATTGTAAAAAGAGCTCTTCAAAAAGGTTTGGCAGAAATATTCATTCATAATATCCGCAATTTTTCGACCGATAAACATCACCGTGTTGACGACTATCAGTTTGGTGGTGGTGCAGGAATGGTAATGATGCCCGAACCCGTTGTTGCAGCAATAGAGTCGCTTACATCGGAACGAAAATACGACGAAATTGTGTTTATGACTCCCGATGGTGAAGTATTCGAACAAAAAACAGCCAACCATCTAAGTTTGTCAGAAAACCTGATGATTATTTGTGGTCATTACAAAGGATTGGACGAGCGGGTAAGGCAACATTTCATCACAAAGGAAATTTCGATCGGCGATTATGTTCTTAGTGGTGGCGAGCTTGCGGCATGTGTTGTTACCGATGCAATTATTCGTCTTATTCCGGGAACACTAAACGACGAAACTTCGGCACTCAGCGATTCGTTTCAGGACGGATTGCTTTCAGCTCCTGTATATACGCGACCGGCAGAATTCCGCGGTTGGAAAGTTCCCGAGGTACTTTTATCGGGGCATGAAAAAAACATCTTTGAGTGGCGCCAGCAACAATCGATAGAAAGAACAAAAAAACGACGCCCCGACTTGCTTAACGAAGACGATTTCTGATTTCCCAACGTTACATAACTATAATTAAAAAGAGCTTCGACACAAACAAATCGACTCTAAAATGATTATCTTTGTAAATTCAGCTTTACTGCTATGAGTCGCAAAAAAAGTCTCGCCGAACGAATAACATGGATTGTCGTCCTGTTCTTTTCTCTGATGCTCAGTATCGCTATTGTGGCACCAATGATTAATCCGGGAAACCTCTGGATTCCGGCTTTTTTTGGTCTTACCTACCCCTATATTGCTGCAATAACCATTGTGGGAGCGTTCATTATCATGTTTTTCAATACTAAAAAATCGATTGTTCCTATTCTCGTCTTTCTTCTTGGCATTGGTCCTTGTCGTCATACATTTCATTTTTCGGGTACGCGCAATCATTTTTCGGAACAAGAGAAGGATCTTAAAATTCTTTCTCAGAATGTTCATTTGTTTGGTGTTTACAACAGCAATGGCAAATTGACCAGCGACTCGGTTTTGCAACTCATCGAAAAGGAAAAACCTGACATCGCTTGTTTTCAGGAATTTTATAATCAGGATAAGGTGAGTAACAAAACCATTCAGGATTTTATGCAAGCTGGCCTTTTCAGCAACTACTACGTTCAACCATACTCAACAGTGGGAAAAGACGGCTACTTTGGAATAATTACTTTCAGTCGTTTCCCTGTAATTAATCAAGGTGAAGTGAAGAATCCTGTAAAATCGGGGAAAAAGATATGCGCAATTTGGTGCGACGTTATTATAAAAACCGATACGGTGCGTATTTACAACATTCATTTGCAATCCATTGGTTTCACCAGCACCGAAGAGAGTTTGTTTGCTGAAAAGAACAATCAGGATGAAATTGAATATAAATCGAAATCGACAGTACGAAAACTTAAACGTGCATTTGTAAACCGAAGTATGCAGATTGAAGCTCTTGTTGATCATATTGCCCAATGCCCGTATCCAAAGTTTTTGATAGGCGATTTCAACGATACACCTGTGTCGTACACCTATAGAAAACTTCGTTACAATTTGAGAGATGCTTTTCTCGATTCGGGTCCCTGGGGGATGGGAAAAACCTACAATGGTCCTTTCCCTTCTGTAAGAATAGACTATATTTTCTACCCGACGCTGTACGACGCTGCAGGCTTTAACATTCTCAAAAAGCAATACAGCGATCATTTTCCCATTACCTGTAGATTCAAAAAATTACAATGAAAAAATTTGAATTAATCAGTGATTTCACACCTACCGGCGATCAGCCTGATGCTATCAAACAGCTTCTTGAAGGAATTGAGCGTGGCGATATGTATCAGACTTTACTTGGCGTTACCGGATCGGGAAAAACATTTACCATAGCCAATGTTGTTGCGAATCTGAACCGACCAACCCTTGTTCTCAGTCACAACAAAACACTGGCAGCCCAACTTTATACCGAATTCAAGCAACTATTTCCGAATAATGCGGTTGAGTATTTTGTTTCGTATTACGACTACTATCAACCCGAAGCATATTTACCTGTATCGGATACGTATATTGAAAAAGACCTTAGCATCAACGATGAAATAGAAAAATTCAGATTGAGTACAACATCATCGTTGTTAAGCGGAAGACGGGATGTTATAGTGGTTGCATCGGTATCGTGTATTTATGGCATTGGCAACCCTCAGGATTTTGTTGCACATGTGATTGAACTGGAAAAAGGCAAAAAACATGCAGTAAAATCTGTAGTAAATGCGCTTGTAGAAGCATTATATTCGCGCAACGATGCAGAATTGCTGAGAGGTACATTCCGGTTGAAAGGAGACACCCTCGATGTTTATCCTGCATATTCCGATACTACTTATCGGATTATTTTCTGGGACAATGAAATTGAAAGTATTGCGTCGTTCGATTCGGTGAATGGGAAAACCATTGAAAATCTGGATAGTTTGAGGATTTTTCCTGCAAATATTTTCATGACTACCCGCGACAAACTATCGTCGGCACTCAACGAAATTTATGTCGATATTGGAGGTCAAATCGATTTTTTGAAATCGCTAAATAAAAATGCTGAAGCCAAACGCCTCGAAGATCGTGTAAACTACGATCTGGAAATGATGAAAGAGCTTGGATATTGTTCGGGAATAGAAAACTACTCCCGCTATTTCGACGGCAGAAAACCCGGTTCCCGCCCTTACTGTTTGATTGACTATTTCCCTGATGACTTTTTGCTCGTAGTTGACGAAAGTCATGTAACCATTCCTCAGGTCCGCGGTATGTATGGCGGCGACCGCTCACGTAAACAAATTCTTGTAGATTACGGTTTCCGCCTCCCATCGGCCATGGATAACCGCCCTTTGAAATTTGATGAATTTGAAGCTCTGCTGAATCAGGTAATTTTTGTTTCGGCTACACCTGCCGATTTTGAACTCATTAAGACAGAAGGTGCTATTGTTGAACAAGTAATCCGACCAACGGGAATCCCCGACCCTGAGGTTATTGTGCGTCGCTCGATCAAACAGGTTGACGACTTGCTGAATGAAATCAAGATCCGTATTGAAAAAGATGAAAGAACACTCGTAACAACACTCACCAAACGAATGGCGGAAGAATTGACCAAATATTTGTTTGAGCTCAGCATTCCCGCCAAGTATATCCATTCCGATGTTGACACACTCGAAAGAATTGATATTCTACAGGAATTGCGTCGTGGCGAGATAAAAGTTGTGGTTGGAGTAAATCTCCTGCGCGAAGGACTCGATTTGCCCGAAGTGACACTGGTTGCTATTCTTGATGCTGACAAAGAGGGGTTTTTACGCAATGAACGCAGTCTTATTCAAACTGCTGGCCGTGCGGCACG
The DNA here is from genome assembly GCA_002842495.1 of Bacteroidetes bacterium HGW-Bacteroidetes-6. GTDB lineage: Bacteria > Bacteroidota > Bacteroidia > Bacteroidales > DTU049 > GWF2-43-63. The sequence goes on along the minus strand of PHDB01000040.1, from coordinate 16,478 downwards.
AAATATCAACAGTCAGGTGATTTTATATGCTGAGAAAGTGACCAATTCTATGGAGAAAATGATGGAAGAGACGAAACGGCGAAGAAATAAACAACTGGAATACAACAGACTAAATGGGATAACACCGACCACTGTCATAAAATCGATGGACAGCGGTTTCGAAGGAATGAAGCGACATGGCAGCCGTTTTTACACAGGTCCGGAAGAGAATAATATTGCCGCTGACCCGCTGGTACCTTACATGAGTAAAGAAGCATTACAAAAGAGAATTGAATCGGTAAAAAAAGAAATGACAAAATCGGCAAAGGAGCTCGATTTTATTTCGGCTGCACATTATCGCGACGAGATGATTCATTTGCAAAAACTGCTGAATGAAAACATTTAACATTACTGATCCTGTTTTAAAAAGTTTTGCATCGTTTCTGATGCTCGAAAAAGCGTTGTCGGAAAATTCCATTGATGCATACCTGCACGATGTATTGCTTTTTCATCGCTGGAACAGCCAAATCGGAGAAGATAAATCGCTGAACAAAATTAAAGAAGACGATTTACATGCTTTCGTTCAATGGATGAGCGATATTGAACTTACAGCTCGGTCGCAAGCCCGCATTATTTCCGGAATAAAGTCATTTTTTGCATTCTGCTTTGCTGATGGGGTTACCAGTTCGAATCCCTCCGAACTTATTGAAATGCCCCGACTCGGTAAACATTTACCTGTTTTTCTCAGTATCGATGAAATTGATGCTATGCTGAAATGCATCGATATGTCGAAACCCGATGGGCACCGGAGCAAAGCTATTATTGAAGTGTTATATGGATGTGGGCTGCGTGTAAGCGAATTGGTAAACTTAAGTTTTGCCGACTATTTCCCCGATGATGATTTTGTAAGAGCCATTGGAAAAGGAAATAAGGATCGCTTAGTCCCCATTGGAAAGGAAGCTTCGGTTTCGCTGCAACAATACATTAAATTCAGCAGAGTTCATTTTCCGGTTGTCCGCGGGCATGAGCATATTATTTTTCTTAATCAAAAGGGACGGAAGCTGTCGAGAGTTTCTGTGTTCACTTTGGTTAAACGGCTTGCCGAAGAAGCCGGAATCAAGAAAAACATAAGCCCGCACACATTCCGTCATTCTTTTGCGACGCATCTGGTTGAAAACGGTGCCGACTTGCGCATTGTACAGGAATTGCTTGGGCACAGTAGTATCACAACAACCGAAATTTACACCCATTTGAGTCGTGAATATCTACGCGATACCATGATGAAATTCCATCCCATGTATCGTTAGCTTTTTCTGCAAAACATCATGCTTCTCAAAATTTCATAAAACCCTTACCTTTGCAAAAAAAATGCTCTCCTTCTCCTTAGCCGTTTTAGCCCTAATTGCAGGTTATCTCATCTATGGACGTTTGATGGAAAAAATATTCGGTGTTGAAGACAATCGGAAGACTCCGGCTTTCACCCACTCGGACGGTGTTGACTTTGTTCCTCTTCCTTGGTATAAAGTTTTTCTGATTCAATTCCTCAATATCGCTGGCCTTGGACCTATCTTCGGCGCAATAGCGGGAGCTATGTGGGGACCATCCGCTTTTTTGTGGATTGTGTTCGGATCTGTTTTCGGCGGAGCTGTTCACGACTATTTATCAGGAATGATGAGCATCAGACACAATGGCGCCAGTCTGCCGGAACTTACGGGTAAATACCTTGGCAAACTCATTATGCAGTTCATGCGGGTGTTTACTATCGGGCTCATGATTTTGGTTGGAGCTGTTTTCATTGTTGGTCCGGCTGAAATTATTGCAAGTATTACTCCATTTTCAATATATATAGCTGGTTGGATTTTTGAAACCAATCTCACATTCTGGGCTATAATAATTTTCATCTATTACCTGCTGGCCACATTGTTACCTATAGACAAACTCATCGGACGATTATATCCAATATTCGGATTTGCGCTTATTTTCATGGCTTTCAGCATTATAACAGCCCTCTTGTCGCAGGGTTATCAGATTCCCGAGCTGATTGGAAATATATCGAACCAACATTACAAAGGCGATGCAATGCCTATTTTTCCCATGATGTTTATTTCAATTGCATGTGGAGCTATTTCAGGTTTTCATGCCACGCAAAGTCCACTCATGGCTCGTTGCATTAAATCGGAAAAATATGGTCGCCGTGTTTTTTATGGAGCTATGATATCCGAAGGAATTATTGCTCTTATTTGGGCTGCAGCTGCTATGACTTTTTTTGGAGGCGTCGATGGATTGAATGGTATAATAGGAGTTCAGGGAAAATCGGCCGCTTATGTGGTAAATGAAATCAGTAATTCGTTGCTTGGAAAATTCGGAGTCATTCTCGCTATTCTTGGTGTGGTTGCTGCACCTATTACTTCGGGCGACACTGCTTTTCGTTCTGCCAGACTCATTGTGGCAGACTTCCTGCATTACAAGCAAACAAAATTAAGTAGTCGGATTTTTATTGCGATTCCCTTATTTTTTGCTGGTTTTCTGATTACCCAATTCGATTACAGCATTATCTGGCGATATATGGCCTGGAGCAATCAAACACTGGCTGTGATTACTCTTTGGAGCATTTCTGTTTATCTGGTTGTTAACAAAAAAACATGGATTGTTTCCTTGCTTCCGGCTGTTTTTATGACAACGGTAGTATTTGCCTACATTTGTTTTGCTCCTGAAGGTTTTAAATTGAATTACAATTTATCCATTGGAGTTGGAATAGCTGCATCGGCTATCATAACATCTTTCTTTTTTATTTTTCTCAAAACTGTCAAAAAACAAAAACTGAATGCATAATTCGTTCAAATTGCAAGATATTGCAGCTATTTACAACTTGCCTCTTCTGAAACTCATTGCCGAAGCAGCAAATATTCACAGCATTCATCAGAAGCATACCGTCATGTATCGCAACACTTTAGTTTCGTATAAAACCGGTGGTTGTGCCGAAGATTGTGCTTATTGCTCGCAAAGCTCGAGACACAAAACTAATGTTGGCCCTTCTATTCGTCTTTCTGAGAAAGAAATCATGGATCAGGTCGAGGAAGCTGTTAAGCATGGTTCTGATAGAATTTGCCTGAGTGCTTCATGGAAAAATGTTCCCGATAATGAGGAATTTGAAATGCTCATAAATGTTGGAAAAGCTATCCGTAAAATGGGTTTGCATGTGTGTGCCACATTAGGAACTATAACACGTCAACAAATAGTACGACTGCGCGAAGCCGGCTTCACTGCCTACAATCACAATATTGACACTTCTGAGCAATTCTATCCCCAAATAATTTCAACACGCACTTTTACACAACGTATCGAAACATTGAAGTTGTTACAAGAAGAAAAAATGGGTTGTTGTAGTGGAGGCATTGTTGGTTTGGGCGAATCGCACGACGACAGAATAGCAATGCTCCATTCATTGGCATCGCTTCCCCAGCCTCTTTTTACTTTTCCTATCAATATGCTTGTAGCCATCGAAGGCACTCCACTCGAAAATATGCAACCTGTTTCTGTTTGGGATTTGGTTCGTGTAATTGCGACGGCAAGAATTGTGATGCCTTCCACCAGAATTTGTCTTGCAGCTGGTCGCAAACAATTGTCGGACGAAGCTCAAGCACTATGCTTCCTGGCTGGTGCCAACAGCGTTTTTGTGGGCGAAAAATTGCTCACAACACCAAATGCAACCCCGGGAAACGATGCCAGTTTGTTCGAAACGCTAGGACTTGAATTGAATGGCTGATTACAATTATTTTTTGGAAAATGCACTGGCAGCATACAATAAAAAAGGTTTGCTGCGCAAGCTGAAATCACGCTCAGATAATGTTTTCGACTTTGACTCTAACGATTTTCTGGGACTCGCCTGCAATGCTGAGCTTCGGCAAATTGTACTCGACACGCTTTCGTTGCAAACCAACACTGCGCTTTTTGGAAGCACCGGCTCCCGTTTAGTGAGTGGCAATTTTTCGATACTCGAAGAAACTGAAACCTGGCTTGCCGATTCTTTCAAAACAGAATCAACCCTACTTTGTAAATCCGGATTCGAGGCCAATCATATTTTTTTCGGATATGTACCACAGCGCTTCGATACCATCATTTATGATTCCGAAATTCATGCATCGATAAAAACAACAGCTCGTTTGTCAGGTGCAACATGCCTCTCGTTCCGTCACAACGATATTGACGATCTTCTGTACAAGGCATCTCATGCAAAAGGTAATATTTTTATTGCAGTCGAATCGGTATATAGTATCAGCGGAGACATAGCCCCACTTAAGAAGTTGGCAGACATTTGTCATCAACACCATTGGCTTTTGATTGTCGACGAGGCTCACACAACCGGTCTCTCGGGTTCATTGGGCGAAGGGTTGTGTTGTGAATTGGGAATTAAAAACGAAGTATTTGCACGCATTCACACATTCGGAAAAGCTGTTGGATGTGCGGGAGCTGTTATTGCTGGAAGTCATGCTTTAAAGGACTTCCTGATTAATTTCGCGGTTCCTGCAATATACTCAACAGCCATGCCTCCCGTTCAGGCAATTGCCATTCGGAAACATCTTGAATTTATCCAAAATCATCCGGAACTAAAATTGAATCTGCTGGCAAATATTAAAAATTTCAAAACACAATTTTCTGCTCTGGGAAATCTTGACATTGAGAAACCTGGTCATATTTATCCTTTATCTATAGGCAATGCAACAATAACAAAAAAAATAGCCTTAGAGCTTAACAATTTAAATATTTCAATTAAAGCAATGTTACCTCCAACCACTTCGGGGAATGCTTCTTTACTAAGAATAACTATACATTCTCAAAACAATTTCCATGAAATCGATTATTTTTTCAATCAATTGAGAAAACTTTTATAATTTAGCAACGTTAAAACAGGTAAACTGGCCAATTATGAAAAAACTCTTCTTTCTCCTGTTAATTCCTTTATTTTTTGCTACATCATGCAACGAGAATAACAGCGTACTGGTGTTCAAAAAGAAAATAACATACAAGGTTTCAGGCACTGCAACTGAGTTGCTTGTTACTTACGTGAACGAAAAGGGAGAAACTACGATGACAGGTCTTTCTACAGGTACCATTCCCTGGAAAATCGAATTTAAGACTAAAGCTGACACATACGTTTATTTACAGGCAAAAAACACAACGGCTTCCGGTGATGTGAAAGTTGAAATTCTACAAGGCGATGCCGTTCTGTATTCGGACAACAACGATTTACCATTCGGAGCTGCTACCTGCAGTGGTTTCGTAAAATAGTATTTAAAATCGCACAATCACTTTTGTTCCACCGTTACCGGTTTCTATTTCAAATTGACCCCCGAGTTGACTTTCGGCAAGCATTTTAACCATTTCTACTCCCAACGAATGATGCTGAATATCCAGAATCTCTGGCATAATCCCAGGTCCGTTGTCTTCAACCTGAAGCACGAATTTGTCATCGATTTTCCCGAAACTTATATTCATAATGAGTTTACGTCCGGAAACTGTTCCATATCGTATACCATTCGACAATAACTCAGCTAAAATGAGTCCTATAGGAACTGCAATATCAATACTGGCCTTAATATTATTATCTACTTCGATATTGTATTCGGAATGGTGTCGCGTATCGTATTGATCAATAGCATTGTTTACTATTGTTCTGATATAACGATTGAAATTGACATCTTTCATATCGTTTGAAAAATAGAAATCTTCATGAACAGCCGATATAGCAAGAATCTTCTGCATAATATCTCTGAAAGCCTGCAACACTTGCTCATTATTGAAATTCTGCTGATACATCTTCATCATCGACAGAATCAGTTGCAGATTGTTTTTTACCCGGTGATGGACTTCCATGATTAAACTTTCACGTTCTCTCAATGCCGACTGAATAAACTCCTCGTGCTTCTTTCTTTCGGTAATATCACGAGCAATTCCAAACACTTCAATTGGAGTTTCTCCTTTATACCTCAAAAAACTATTGATTTCGAGAATCATCTTTTCCCCGTTTCGGGAATAAGCAGTTACTTCATATTTCGATTGTTGCTTCGCTCCGGATAGTTTTGCTTTAATATTCTCAGCGGCACGCATCGAACTATCGTGCGAAACAAATTGTCCCATATTACGGTTGGTCAAATCCGAAAATTGATACCCCAACCATTTTTCAGCAACAGGATTTACTGAGGTAAAATTACCCTCAAAATCCATTGTATAAATTAAATCGTTCGTATTGTTGTAAATATCCAGAAAGCGCTCCTCGGTCTGACGTAGCTGCTTTTCCTTCTGCTTAAGTTCTGTGATATCCTCGGCAAGCAACATCAGGTATTGTACCCTCCCATACATATCGGGGATAGTATTGATAAATATCCGATAATATCCAACCGTGTTCCAGATACTCGAATATTTACTTTCGAATACCTTAGGCACACCTGTTAACAACACTTCTTGCATTGCCTTTGAAATTCCGGATTGAATCATATTTTCCAGGACAAATACATTTAAACTCTTGGTTTTTTCGATAGAAGGTGACCCCAACGATTTAAGCATCGAATTGTTGATCTCGGCAATTTGACCATTTGTATCGCATATCATAATCCCAATAGGCGATTTATCGAACAACGATCTGAATTTTATCTCGCTTTCCCGTATAATACGATTTTGTTCTTTTTGATCAGAAATATTAATCATCGACCCCACAATGCGCTCACTTTCTAAGCCAACATCGACCAAGCTGGCTACAACCAGTGAATGAATAATACTTCCACCGGGTCCAATAAAATCCACCTCATAATTATCAACTCTGCCATTGCTCTGAAGGGTCGCAAGATATGCTTCGCGTTGAGCCGGATTATGGTACAATTTCAGAATATTATTTCCTATCAACTCTTCGCGAGATATTTTTATATATGAATAAATAGATGGACTTAATTCCAGTATGGTACCGTCTTTTTTTACTTCGAAATATACATCCTGAATATGTTGAAAAATTCGTTGGTATTTAAGTTCTTTTAACTGCATCGCTTCAAGTATGCGATTCACTTCTTTTTGCGATTGAAGAAAAAACACATAATACGAAATATTTTTGTCGCCAGAATAAACAGCAGAAATACCACCTCCCGAAAAATATTGATTCAGATCCATTCCATCCAAAACAACTTTCGTTGAGTTAATACTTACTTCGAGTCCTGTCTTCAAATCATCGACCGCGCTATCTCCAACTCCAAACAAACGAAGAAAATCAGACTCAAATAATCCTTTTGATTTAAAACCGGAGAAATATTTCAAAAACATTGTATTTCCTTTAATCAGAAATCCATCTGCATTATAAACAGCAAAAGCATATTCTGCCATATCAAGGACATCGGACAACTGGTGATTTAAATTCTCGCTTTGTTGCCATTGAATAAAAATCACAAAAAACTGATGTACCATATTAAAAACACGTTCCATCAGCATAAACTCTTTCCTGCTTAATTCAACCGGAGATAAAAAAATAAAAGTTGCAAGTATCTGGACATCATTATTAATCGAAAAAGCATAATAATGCTTTAATCCTGTAGCTTTCTCAACTTCACCAAGCACTTCATCAGGGATCGCATCCAATGTAGCTTCTTTAATCGATGGTAATTTAACAAGTCGATCCTGCAGCATAAGTTCCCTACCATACTCATTGTTCTTTACGCTATTGGGAATTATTCCTTGTTCTTTCATTTCCAGAACCATTCCCTTCAGGCGCTCGCTTCCACTCATGGCAATATGGATAAGCTCGTTGTTATTATTGAAACATTCCGAAATAAAAAACAACGATTCCTCTATTTTCATGATAGAATACAACTTCTCGGCAAAATACTGAGATAGTTCAAAGACATTCTTCATTCGGCTCATGCCGTCCCACAATTCAGTTATTTCTTTGTCTTCCCACACAATCATCGAAGAAAAATCGATTTCATCCAGCTTCGATATCACTGCAGCAGACAATTCTTTATCGCTGTTCGAATTTTGCAGTAGCTGATAAATTTCTTCAATTTTCGACTTCATAATGACAGGAATTTAGTATCTTTGACCAACCTTTGATGCCCGATTTCAGGACATGTCAATTTCAAAATTAATAAAAAATGCCGGTAATTCTCAAAAATGCAAATTTTTTCGACTATCGTCGGAATACAATGTCTTTTACCAACATTCTGATCGAAGAAGGAAATAAGGGTAAACTCCTGTTCAGTTCCGACATTAACGAGCTTATAGAAGAATTGGCCGACGTCAGAATTATTGATTGTTTCGGCAAAATAGTGATGCGTTCGTTTGTGAATGGTCACCATCACAGCTATGTAAGCCTAACCCGCACTCACAAACTCACCAATACCGACGATTTTGAGCTTCGACTAAAAACAGGCGCGTGGAAAATGGATCAATTCCTCGATGCCGAAGTTCTAGAAGCTTGCGCATTATATTCAGCGATGGATTCGTTGAAAAATGGAGCGACCTGTGTTATTGAACATCATTCGAGTCAGAACTTTATCAGGGGCTCACTGGAGATTTTATCAAAAGCTTTCAATAAAACAGGATTACAGTTTCTCCCTTGCTTCGAGATCAGTGACCGCAAAAGTTTTTCTGCGGCCGACGATGGAATCGATTATACCGATTCGTGGTTACAAAACAATGTTGGTCTTGTTGGTCTTCACGCAGGTCTTACCGTGGGGTCAACAACTCTAAAAAACGCCGTAGAACTAGCGGCAAAACACAAAACCGGAATTCACATTCACGCAGCCGAAAGCACTGTTGATCAGGAGCACTCGCTTAAAGAATATGGAGTGACAGTGATTGAACGATTATATGACGCAGGAGTGCTCAATAGCACTAAAACCATTCTTGCGCATGCCATTCATCTCAGCAACGAAGAAGCCGAACTTATCAATAAAAGTGGTGTATTTGTTGTTCAAAACATGGAAAGCAATCTGCGCAGCAATGTGGGATTTTTTAACTCCGAAGGCATTGGCGAAAACATCATGCTGGGCACCGATGGATTGCATGGCAACATCCTGCGAAGTGCAAAAATAGCTTTTCTTGCTGGTCAGGGATTTGATCATATTGACCCCGCAATCGCTGTGAAACGTCTCAGAACAAGCAACGATTATTTTTATAAAAACAAAATACATGGCGATTACGACAACAATCTTGTAGTATTCGACTATCCTTCAACCGAAGAAGTAACACCTCAAAATATGGCGATGCATATGATTTTCGGAATGGAATCGAAACATATTTCGCATGTTATTTCTCAAGGACAAGTGGTGGTGGAAAACGGAAAATTAACGCAGATAAACGAAGACGATGCCATGATGTTTATCCGCCAAATGACAAAGAAACTCATTAAAAATCTGGAAAAATAATCAAAAATGGGCAATCTCGTTTTAAAAACCTTCATATCATTCCTGATTTTGGTATTGCTTGACATACCTGAGTCCAAAGCTCAGACAGCAACTCCCGACGAAACAAAAACGGTAGCTATTCAATTTGCCAGGCAACGACTCAACAATAATTTCACTCCCTACTTTCTCGATACCTATCAGGTTAATTTTCAAAACATCCCGGTGTATTATGTTTATAATCTCTTTCCCGAAGGTTATGTGATTGTTTCTGCTGAAAAAAGTACAATTCCGGTTATAGCCTATTCGCCAACCGGAATTTGCCCTCAGCAATCAAACAACCCTGCTTTCGACTGGTGGATGAACCAATATGCCCAGCAAATTTATCTGGCAAAAAAATCGAAACCACGGGCTGACAATCCCAATACAACTATTTGGAAAAACTATATTACAGGTAATATTCCCGCAACCAAATCGCAGGTTGGACCATTGCTTACAAGCACCTGGAATCAGGAAGTATATTACAACGAATTTTGTCCGGCAGATGATAACGGACCCGACGACAAATGTCTCACAGGATGTGTTGCCACAGCCATTGGTCAGTTAATGAATTACTATCGCTGGCCTGTTTCAGGAACAGGGTCTTACACAAGCGAAGATTTAGTGTATGGACCACTCACAGTTGATTATGCAGCTGCCAATTACAATTATAACGAAATGGCAACCAAATTAACACGTTCCAATCCGGAAACTGCCGAACTTATTTACAATATTGGTGTATCTGTTGACATGCACTATGGTCCGTACGGAAGCGGAATGAACAACCATAAAGCAGCATACTGCATGAAGACATTTTTCAAATATGTCGATAGTACAGAATACATTTTCCGCGACTCGGTTACCATCAACTGGGACAGTGTTGTTGTAAGCCATCTCAATCGATTAATGCCAATGTATTATGCCGGATGGAGCGATACAAACTACGTTTCGGGCCATGCTTTTGTAGTTGATGGTTACCAAGACTCGAGCTACTTTCATTTCAATTGGGGCTGGGGCGGATCGTTCGACGGCTATTTCTACACATCGGCTCTAACTCCGGGCGGAGCCAATTTCACTCTTATGCACGAGTTGGTCATCAATATGTATCCAGAAGGTGCCTATCCGCTCTATTGCAGCGGAACTGACACACTGCACTCCGACGACGGAACTATCGACGATGGTTCAGGGCCCATTTTTGGCTATCGGAACAACAGCAACTGCTCATGGTTGATTGAACCTAACGACAGTGTACAGGCTATTCAGCTTAACTTTTTACGTTTCGAAACTGAAAGTGGAAACGATGTACTCACAGTTTATAACGGACACAACAGTTCGGCTCCTGTACTTGGATCGTTCAGCGGGTCTTCGCTACCAGCATCTGTTCAATCAACCGGAAATGCATTGTTTTTAACATTCTCTTCGAACGGAAGTGATTCTGCAGCTGGTTTTCTGGTTGCATACAAAACAATAAGTCCTTCGTTTTGCACATCACTCACAACATTAAATGCCGAATCGGACACCATCAGCGATGGTAGTGGCATCTTCGATTATCATGGCAATAGTTTTTGCCGCTGGAAAATTCAACCAACATCGGGGCTTCCGGTGTTACTTGCTTTCACTGAATTCGATCTCGATTCGACCGACTATGTATCGGTAATTGATCACTCCGACGGCACTCAACTTGGCGAATTCAGAGGAAATCAACTTCCACCTGTTCTCTTCAGTCCAAACGGCACAATTACTTTACTGCTAAAAACAACAGCTACAGCTCATGCCGGTGGCTTCACCTGCAATTATCGCACATCTCAAACACCGGTTATAGATATCAATAATCCAGAACCTGTACTGTATCCCAACCCTACCACAGATTATATTAATATTACCGGACTCGGAGTTTTTTCAGAAGTTCATATTTTTAACAGCACTGGTAGTTGCGTACATAATTGCAATTATTATCCGGTAAACAGAAATTTGCTGTTGCCTGTTGCAGGATTACAGGAAGGCTTATATTTTGTTACAATTACCAACGAAAACAGCCAACAGCATGTTCTCAAGTTTGTAAAACAAGATAATCGATAGGATTCTGACGAAATTCTATCTTTCTGTAGTAACACCTTTTAGATCACTCAATCTGTTATCCGTTTACCGAACTTATAGCGCCCCCGATAGAAATAAATCATTTCAAAGGTCGTGCGAACATTTGCACATCTTTATCGGTAACTTCTTTGTCAGAGAGAATAATCAATCGCTCAACAACATTACGCAGTTCACGGATATTTCCGGTCCAGGGCAATTTTTTGAGTTCTTCGATGGCTTTACTGGAAAAAACTTTTTGTGGTTTTCCCTGCCCCATTGCAGTCTCTGCTGCAAAATGATCGACCAGCAAAGGAATATCATCCAAACGGTCGCGCAAAGGTGGAACATGAATAAGAATAACTGAAAGACGATGGTATAAGTCTTCGCGGAAGCGACCATTTGCAATTTCGTCGCCAACGTTTTTGTTGGTTGCAGCAATCACCCGAACATCAACCGAAATATCCTTTTCGCCACCAACGCGGGTGATTTTATTTTCTTGCAAGGCTCTTAACACCTTGGCCTGAGCCGAAAGGCTCATATCTCCTATTTCGTCTAAAAACAAAGTACCTCCACTGGCTTGCTCAAAATCGCCTTTGCGCTGTTTGATTGCAGAAGTGAAAGATCCTTTTTCGTGTCCAAACAGCTGACTTTCGATTAATTCACCCGGAATAGCAGCACAGTTTACTTCGATAAATGTATTTCCTGCTCTGGCACTCAGTTCGTGCAACCAGCGTGCAACCAATTCCTTCCCTGTTCCATTTTCGCCTGTAACAAGAACCCGTGCGTCGGTTGCTGCAACACGCTCAATCATATCTTTGATTTGAAGAATAGGAGCCGATTGCCCTACAATATCGTACACTTTCGAAATTTTTCGTTGCAATTTGCGGGTTTCGGTTACCAGCGAATTCCGATCGAGAGCATTGCGTACTGTAACCAGTAAGCGATTAAGATCGGGTGGTTTCGAAATATAATCAAATGCTCCTTTTTTGATGGCTTCAACAGCTGTATCAATATTTCCATGACCCGAAATCATAACCACAGGTACATCACAGAATTCCTGAATTTTCTCAAGCACCTCCATCCCATCCATCTGAGGCATTTTGATGTCGCAAAGCACAGCATCGTATTTGCCGGTTTTCATCATCTCGAGGCCAACAATTCCATTTTCAGCTTCATCCACTTTAAACTTTTCGTATTCCAGAATTTCTTTAAGTGTCTTCCGGATAGGTTGTTCGTCGTCAATAATAAGAATATAACTCATATCTCGTGCTTTTCTTTGCGAAAATACAAAAAAATTTCATGCAGAAACAGTTTCTCTTTGAAATGTTTCCGCATGAAATTATGTAAAAAGACAACGGGTTGTTTTAGTCTTTAATCATCATTTTAAACCCGAGACCGTGAACGTTCACGATTTCAACCCTTTCGTCTTCTTTCAGATACTTACGAATACGGCTGATGAAAACATCCATGCTGCGGCCAATAAAATAATCGTCATCGCCCCAGATAGCTTTCAAAGCAACTTCGCGTAGCAGAAGCTCGTTGCGCTTCATTGCAAGCAGGCGAATAAGGTCGCTTTCCTTGCGTGTGAGATGCATTGTCTTTGTTTTAATAGTAAGATTTTGCTCACCAACATCGAGCTTGCAATTTCCAAACTCAATTACTTCGTTGGTGGTTGTCAGAAGTAACTCCTGTGCGCGTTGTACACGTTTAAGAATAGCGTCTATACGCAGCAGCAGTTCATCGGTACTGAATGGTTTTACCACATAGTCGTCGGCACCTGCACGGAAACCTTCAACTTTATCATCTTTCATGTCTTTTGCAGTGATGATAATAATGGGAACACGCTGATCGTAACGACGTATTTCCTTAATCATAGTGATTCCATCCATTTTTGGCATCATGATGTCAACAAGCATAATGTCAAACTTTTGAGCTTTGAATGTGGCCAGACCTTCTTCGCCATTGGCACAAAGAACGACCTCGTACTTATTGATTTCGAGAATGTCCCTGATAAGGGTACTCAATGTACGGTCGTCCTCAACTAATAAAATGCGTCCTTTTTTTTTGTCCATGCTGTTCATATTTGTTTGGTTTAGTTATGTTCAAAAGGAAAAAATATCTCGAAACGGGCTCCTTTGTTGGGGGCACTGGTCAATGTAATCCTGGCTCCCATTTTCGACAGAATATTTTTAACGTAATACAAGCCTATTCCATGACCTTTTATATCATGACGATTACTACTGGTAATTCTGTAGAATCGTTCAAAAACAACCTTGTGGTATTTGCGTGCTATTCCGATTCCATTATCAATAACATGTATCAGCACTCCGTTGGAATTGTTGCCTGTGTTTATTTCAACTTTCACTCCATCGCCACCATATTTGAATGAATTTTCGATCAGATTCGAAATCACATTTTGAAAATGACCCAGATCGACATAAACGATGTCGTTGTCGGAATGAAGATTTGTGGTTAGCTGTTCAGCTAAGTCGGAACGAACTACCAGATAATTTTCAACAAGCTTTCTGATAACTTCGTTAGCGCTTACATATTCAAATTTCAACATAATCTGCCCCTCTTCAAGCAAGGCCATATTGAGGATTTGTTCACCCTGAAATTGCAATCGACGAACCTCAAACTGCAACAATTCACCATAACGATGAACTCTGTTGGGCTGGTTGATTATCTGTTCGTTCATCAACATCTCCGATGCCAGCTTAATACTGGCCAAAGGAGTTTTAAATTCATGAGCCAGGTTATTAATGATTCTTATTCGTCTTCCCGATTCAGTTTGAATCTTCATAATACTTCTGAAAAGAAAACTTCCCGACAAAACAATGATAACAAAGCCCACAAGCGAAATAAGCCACCAAGCTCTCATGTGAGGCGAATCAGATCGGACCACATATCCTTCTGGGAAAAAAACACTCATGCTAATTCCATGATTACTAAAGCCACAATACAAGCTTTTGTTGAACGAATCCTTCTGATAAACACTATCGGCAATGCTTTCATCCGATTTATATAAAAATACCCCCTGATGAATCAAAGCCAGTTTGTAATTAGACTGAAGACCAATATTACTAAACTCAACTTTCAATATACTATCCAATGCAGGCACCATCTCCGGAATATTTGCAGATACATTCATCAGATGTTTTTCTGACAAGTTGCTTGTATCCGCAATCATATTTTTTTTGTAATGAAAATACTGATTAAAATCGTTTGCTGTCTTTGTTAATGCAAGTTCAATAACATTTCGGGCGTTCCGGGTAATTAACTTGTGTGTTTGCTGCGTCCATAGAAACTGCCCGGCAATTACTGCCAGAATAGCAATAACCGATACATAAATCAAAAATTTAAATACTTTTGTATTCATTTTGCAGATTCGAGTGTTAAAATTAACAATTAAACTTCGAAGTCGGTGTTAAATCAATTGTAAATGTTAAAGTATTTTTTTTATGACATCAAAAGTGAGTTTTGTCGGTGAATTACGCACGAACTGCGTACATATAGCTTCGGGCAGCATAATTAATACTGATGCCCCAATAGATAATCATGGAAAAGGAGAGTTGTTTTCGCCTACCGATTTGGTTAGTACCATGCTGGCTTCGTGCATGATGACCATCATGGGAATTGCTGCACAGACGCACGGTTTTAGCATTGATGGTACCACTGCAGAAGTTGAGAAAATTATGGCGACCAATCCACGACGAATAGCCAAAATAAGAATTGTTCTCGATTTTCCACCATGTAAATATAGCGACAGGGAAAAAGCATTTATAAAACAAGCTGCGAAAGAGTGTCCTGTTGCTCAAAGCCTTCATCCCGATCTGGTGCAGGATATTATTTTTAACTTTAAATAAAAGATATGGATTTACATCCCGGAATTGAATTAAAACTGACAAAAACAGTTACCCCAAACGATTCGGCAAAAAACTATGGCTCGGGCATGGTTGATGTACTTGCAACTCCTGCAATGATAGGATTTATGGAACAAACATGTCTCGAACTGGTTCTCCCGCTTCTTGAACAAGGCTACAATACCGTGGGAACAGAAGTGAATATCAAACACATGAAAGCGACGCCTATAGGACAACAAATTGAATGTATTGCTCGTTTAACCAAAGTTGATGGCCGTATTTTAAAGTTTGAAGTAGAAGTAACTGATTCTGCGGGTAAAGCCGGTGAAGGAACTCATACACGGGCAATTGTGAACATTGAGAAATTTATGTCGAAAATAGAATGAATATAAGCGGAAAAATAATTGGATTTTTTACGATTGCTTTGGCAAACATACTTTCGGTTGCGGCACAATCCGACAGTTCTATTGTTTATCCAAATTTTCATTTTAACGAGGGTATTTATTTATCGTTCGAAGAATTCAAAGCAAATCAGCCCTCAATAAGTAATTTTGAGCTTCAGTACAAAGGAGGCGAAACTTATTTATTGATCCCATGCCCGGATTCAATTCAGGATAAAAAAAACTGTTACGTCGAAAATGCATGGGGATATTGCAAAGACCGCAGTGTTTACATGCACCAGGGATACAGAAACAATTATTACCGACTTCAGGTGATTGGTGCACTTATTCATTTTTATGTGATTGAGATGAACTACTACGATCCGGTAATGGACCATAGTTACAACGGAATTTCGAGTACACCGGTTCGGAAAGTCACCAATCGAGAAATGGTTATGGAATGGGAAACAGGACGTTCATTTGAGTTTGTTTATAAAAATTTCCGCATTTATTTGAGCGAAAAAGATGTCGAACTTTACCAACAACTGGAATTGGCTAAGCAAAAAAGAAAAATGATTTATTTTTACATGCTCAAATACAACGAGCGTCATCCGGTTTATATCAGAAACAAATAGTAATGAATATTGAAAACAGCTTAACTAAGGCAAACCTTATCCTTGCACGTGGCTATTCAATTTTCTTGTATCTTTCCAAAAAATTAAACAGCAATATAAAAACAACATTATGATGAAGACTTT
>PHDB01000039.1 GCA_002842495.1 Bacteroidetes bacterium HGW-Bacteroidetes-6 | reverse complement strand
GTTAAACTACTGGCGATGGGACTATAATCAACACCATTAGTCGCTGTTCCGGCAATCTGATAATTAATTGTTTTATCAACCAATGATGGCTGATCAAGCGAAAAGGTAAAACTAGCCTGAATACAACCTTCGAGCGCAATATTATCAGAATTAATCGTATTGGTATTCACATCAACAATACCTTGTACAAGACTGTTTTCCTGAAGAAAAACGGCCGAATTATATTTTTGATCTCCCGCATCGGCAATAACAAGCTTAAGATGATATGTTGAACAAGGAGTTAACCCATCCTTTCTGGCCGTGAGTAAAGTAGTAAATGCATCGAACGAAACTTCCGTACCACCGGTATTGTCAATATAGTACTGATTATTAGTAATTGCATTAATGTTGTTGATAGCTACAGCTGTTGATGTATTCGGAATTAATGCAATATTTTCTTCGCCGGTAATTCCAGGTCCGGAAATAAAGAAAGCAAACACATCGTTGAATGAACTATTGTTGGGGGGGGCATACTCCGGATACTCCTCAGAAGCAAATACGTAATTAAACTGAATAAAATCGGATTGCACTGTAAAATCGAATTCCAGTGTTATGGCATCGTATGTTTGAGCACCTGCCAGTGTCGTCATTTGTGCAGTTCCGGCTGTGCCAAGCTGATTCGATGTATTTCCAGCTGAGTTTGGACCAGGTGCGGTTGAGACCAGGCCCGTAGACAGAATAACACCCGAGGTCATTCCCAGATTCAAATTGCCATTTGCAAAACTACCGTGCGCTGTTCCGGCACCCGTGAGGGTTGCGTTGCTCACCACCAAATTTGAACCCGCTAGCAACTCGGCCAGCTGTTGTGCTGTGGGAGCATTGTTCACCGTAATCTGCGCTCCGAGGTGTCCGAAAAGAAAACCCGCAAACAAAAAAGATAAAAAATATCGCATAGTGTGTGGTGTTTATCAAACGTTATTTGTCTAGACACAAAAAAGTTCAATGGGTTGTATCGACTTCAAATATAATTATTTGCGACATAAAAACAACATTTATTTAATAATTTAACGTTTGGAATATTTCTTTCTTCAAAACATCTATCTTTCCTTCATTTGATCAATTTTTGTATTTTTGCACTACAAACCAAAACTTATTTCATGAAACAATTACTTTTATCATTCATTGCTGTTTTAATTTCAATATCAATGATGGCACAAACTGAGACTCAACTCCCCTACTATGGACAAAGTGAATTTGTGGGGAATTCAAGTCCAAATTATTCCTATCCTAACAGCAAAGCGCATTGGGACCTTCAAATGTCTTTCAGTGCAACCGATTCTACCAATGGTGATGTTGGAATGGCAGGAGTTGCTTTTTACAACAACGAATTCTGGGTAGCTAGATGGCAATATGATACATTATATCGATTTGACATCAATGGTTCGCTTATTTCAGAATTTGTGATTGCTGGATTAACCGGAACCCGTTCAATTACGACAGATGGGACTTACTTATATATGGGAACTAATACCAATACTATTTACAGAGTAAATCCGACAACTCAATTATTGGCGCCACCACATATAACAAGTTCATCTGTTAACACATCACGTTTTTTGACCTACGACCCAACTCTTGATGGCGGTTCAGGTGGTTTTTGGACTGGAAATTTCAATACCGATATCGATGCAATCAGCATGAGCGGAGCAGTACTTTCAACAATCCCGGCTACTACACATACTTTAACCGGTATGTACGGTGCAGCTATTGACAATATTTCAACCGGAGGTCCATATCTTTGGGTTTTTCACCAAGGTGGGCTAAATTCTTGTCAAATGACTGCGCTTAAACTGCCCGCAGGAACACCGACTCTTTACGACTACGATTTGTTTACCAGCATTGGATCTACATACGGTTTAATAACAGGATCACTTGCTGGTGGAGCATTCATCACAACACAGTTAGTGTCTGGGCAAACATCGCTGATAGGTTGTATACAAGGAAATCCTGATAATGTCATTTTTGCATTCGAAATTGATCCATCTCCATTTAGCGACGATGTAGAAGTTACATCTGTTAAACCAACTCTTGGTTACTCACAAATCCCTTCTACACAAGTATTTTCTGAAACTTTTTCTATTGGATATCGCAATGCAGGAGCCTCAACAATTGATACCCTATATGCTGATGTTGAATATTTGCACAATGGTAGTCTGATTTCTTCTGAAACAGTTTTTGCAACTTTGGTTGCCAGTGCAGGAACAGGAACTCTAACTACAACGGGGTTTTTGCCAGCAAACGGAACAGGAACCTACACGGTAGCAGTAACTGTCCGACCAAACGCTTCAATCACCGACACCGATCCTTCGAACGACACATTGAGTTTTAATTTTGCCGTTACCGACTCTGTTTTTGCACGCGATAATGGAATTCCCAACGGTGGATCCGGTTATGCTGTATCTTCAATAGACTGGGCATATGCTGCTGCAATGTACGAATTGACAAATGCGGATACACTGGGGGGAATCTGGATTCAGTTAGCGACCCCTGTACAAGACGACACCACTTACGCAGTTGTTTACAACATGGCTGGAGGTATACCAACTACCGAAATTGCTTTAGGCGAAGTCACCATTATTGATTCTACTATCAACACATATTATCTGCAATTTGCGACTCCTATTGCTTTAGCAGCCGGAACCTATGCTTTTGGTTGCTACGAAGGAGCCAATACCACTATTAATTTAGCACAATCTGCTTCAATATTCACACCGGGAACTAATTTCTTCTACATATCAAGCAGTGGATGGACAGCTTCCGGAATAATGACAGCCCGTTTCATTCATCCGATCCTGACAAATTCTCAAAGCAATATTGGGTTTACTGAAATGGATAAGAATGCTTTTGTTGTTTTCCCGGTTCCTGCTACTGAAAATATCACAGTTGCTTTTGCAAACACAACAAGCATGACTACTCAAATTCAGATTGCCGACATAGCCGGACGTATTGTTTACAGCGAGCAAGTACCTGCAGGCACACTCAATCTGAATATTTCGCTCAGCAATTTAAACAGCGGCACCTATATTCTGTCGTGGAATTCCGGAGCCGAACAACATTTCGACAAAATTATTATTGAATAATTTTTCTTTCTGAAAAGCGCCTTAGGGCGCTTTTTTTATTTATTATTTTTAACTTGCACCCCAAAAAAATGCGCAATATTTTTTCTATTCTATTTATTCTGGCATCCTTGGTCGGTTTTAGCCAGAAAATAAATCGGGAGATGGCAATGGGGGTTGCCAACGAATTTATTCAGCAAAACCTCATGAATTGTTTGGTCGCTTCGGTTGAGCCATATACGTCTTCAACAGGTGACACCATGTATTTTATTGTTCAAGCCGAGCCGCATCAATATGTTATTGTTGCTGCCGACCAACGTGTACAACCTGTATTGGCCTGGTCGAACACTTCTCAATTCGATTCTCAACAACCCTTTGCTGAAATTTTAGAAGCAGATATCAATAATCGTTTGACTGCCTTCGAACATTACAACACTGAACAAAAAACAAATATTAAATTTCAATGGATCCGTTTTATCGATGGACTTACTCCAATTGCAAAATATCAGGTTTGGCCACCAGCAGGTAGCACAAGCACAGGAGGATGGATTGAAACACACTGGACACAATCGGCACCATACAACCAGTTTTGCCCCATGGATCCGGTAACCTCAACACGAAGTTATACGGGTTGTCCGGCAACAGCAATGGCTCAAATAATCAATTATCTGAAAACGACCCAAAACACCCGTTTCGACGATGCCGACGATTACCATCACAACTATGCGGGGCGAAATTATTATATCGACGACGATTGGGATTCGTTGTCATTTCTTTCGTTTCCTGATTTGAGTGCCTGGCTCGATTCGATCGACATTTTATATCAAAGTGGAACAGATGCATCAGGTGCTTCGGCTGCAGCTCTGACATTTGCCTGTGGAACAGCCTGTGTGCAGGTTTATACTTCGGCTGGTTCGGGAACATTTTCTGTAAATCAGGCTTACACTGCCTATCAGCGTTTTGGTTTTGTAAATTCGCAACTCCTTACAACAACCGATTCAATAATGTATAATATGCTTATCGACAATATGAAACTTGGCTATCCGGCACATTTGGCGGTGGTCGATTCGGCTTGGAGCGTTGGACACAATGTGGTTGTGGATGGATACAATACCGATGGATATTTCCATATCAATTTTGGCTGGGGTGGTTCAAACGACGGATGGTGGCTGGTTCCCGACCCATCTTTTCCCTATAGCATGGGAGTATTGGAAGGTATTGTATTGAATATTATTCCGGTTAGTGCCTCTATCGAAGAAAACGAAAAGGATGCAGCATCTCTATTCTTCCCCAACCCGGCAAAAAATGAAGTATTCTTCGAAAATACTGCAAACGAAACGGTTCAATACCAAATATTCAACATTTCGGGCCAACTTGTCAAAACTGGATTCAGCAACGGAAGCATTGAAATTTCGGAATTGCCTGCCGGTGCATTCGAAATCAAACTTTCCTCGAATAGCATACAATGTTCAGAAAAAATAGTGATTGTGAAATAGACACTATTTCTCGCTCACAACATACTTCACGTTTCGCTTTGCCAAATAGTCGAGCACAAACTGAAAACAATTTTCGTCGGCACCAACCAATTCGGGGGGAAAAACGCCCTTTTGCGTAAAATAATTCTGTAGAATAAGTTCGGCCCCAGCTGTTGCGGTAAAACCAGTTGTGCGAGCCATCGACGAAATCTTTTCCGACGGATCGTATTCATCGAATAAATCGTAAACAATTTCTGTCTTTTTGCCATCTTTTTCTCCATCGAGTTTCACCCGCATTACAGTAAATTCGCGTTCTTCGGGCTGAAGTTTCCACGATTTAAAGAGAAGATTGGTTGTGAATTCGAATGGCACTACTTCTGTATTTTTCACTTTAATGGCTGTTTCCGAAAAAAAACCGGCTGCCATCAGCGAATGAATCAGCCGAATATGACCCGGATAGCGCAGTGTTTTTTCTTTCATATTCGGCACATCGGGCAAGGTAAAGAGCAAAGAACGCAATCCGTCGGTATTAAAAGCTTCGAGCGTTCCTACCGGCGAAAAATTCAGCAATTCAGGATCGCTCATCGCTGGTTTCGACAAAACAACACCGTTTTCTTTCATACGGGCGGGCCTTGTATATTCTTCTACCACATCAATAGGCGAAAACGGAGCTTTGTATTCAAATGGAAAACGTCTTTCGAATGGTAGTCCGCCCACCATATATTCGAAATGATTCATTTTCATTCGACCATAATAGTAGCCAGCAATAAAATTGGGCATTCCCGGCGCCACGCCCATATCGGCAATTCCAATTACATTTCTTTGAGTTGCCAATTCCGACAGTTGCAAAATATCTTCGGGAAGAAACGAAATATCAACAAAATTTTTCCCTGCTTCAATAATTGCGGTCAAGGTTCTGAATCCCATAAAACCCGGAACTGCCGAAACAACCAAATCGAATCCTTCAACCAATTGCTTAATCTGGTCGGTATCGGACAAATCGGCTTGAACCTTTGAGATCTGCTGATTATTGATTGTATCGAGCGATGCTTGCTGCAAATCGACCGAAGTAACCTGATGTGTTTTAGCTAAGTCCAACGCAATAGCACGACCAACCATGCCAGCTCCCAAAACAATTATTTTGCTCATTTTTTTTGGTAAATATAAAAAAAGCACAGAAATGACTCTGTGCTTAGGCATAAAATATTGTTACCGCTATTAAGCTGTTTTGAAAACGCTTATTTTGGTAATAGAGAGCTGATAAATTCCAAAGAAAACAAGTGTGAAGAGCATGGTTCCGGCAACTTCGTAGCGAAAGAAAGGAATAGCCATGGTAAAGCACTCACCAAGACCTGTCAGTGTCATCGGATACCAAAGACCTTCGGCCCAAACACCCAGATTGGTAAGGGCAAAAAACAATACAGATGAAAACAATGAGGCACCTATTACATTCTGAACCTTCATATTGTTGCGAAGCCAGAAACCGATGCCAGCAATCATTGCAAACGATACATACACAAACGCCATCAGAAAAGGACTGTAGAATCCTATAATGGCATCACTTACAAACAGAATTGCCAATGGAACAAGCATTGCCCAGGCTTTGCGGCTGATAAAGGTTCCACCAAACAATGCAATTGCTGCAACCGGCGAAAAATTAGGAATATCAATATAAACCCTCAGAAAAGCGAATAAAGCCATAATACTGACCAACAGAACAATACGCAAAACAGTAGCCTTGTCTTTCATACAATTGAGATTTGATGCAAAAGTAAAACAATTTTTATGTTGGGACGAAAAAAAAATGAAAATATGATGATTAACTTCTCAGTAATTTCATTTGGGGAAACCCAAAAAAAGTATAGTTTTGCTGTATGAAAGAAAAAAAAGAAGCAAAACGTATCATTTCGAAAGAATCTGCGGAAATATTATCAAACTTATACAGTACAGAGTATAAAATCACAGATTTGCAGGACAAACCAATCGAAATAGACCAACAAGGTTCTATGGCATTACTTTGCACGGGATATCGTGGACTAATTGCCATACGAAAGTACCGAAAAGACATTGGATTTAAGAATCCTAATGAAATACTCACCAAACAAACCAAGAATAATGAAACAGAAAAATAAAGTTTTACTTGTTGGGTGGGATGCCGCTGATTGGGATATAGCTCTTCCTCTTGTTGAGGCAGGCGAAATGCCCGGATTAGAAAAAATAATCAGCACTGGTGTAATGGGAAATCTTTCTACATTAGAGCCCCCATTTTCGCCAATGCTATGGACATCGATTGCCACGGGAAAACGCCCCGACAAACATGGAATATTGGGTTTTGTTGAACCCCTGCCCGATGGCTCAGGTATCAGACCAGTTTCGTCGAAATCGCGTAAGTGCAAAGCTATTTGGAATATTTTAATGCAATATGGATTAAAATCGAATGTGATTGGTTGGTGGCCATCAAATCCAGCCGAACCCATTGACGGAATAATGGTTTCAAACCTGTTCCATAAAACCGATGCAATCGAAAATACCTGGGAAATGCCTCCACGAAGTGTTCATCCGGAACATCTGAGCGATTTGATGCGTCATTTGCGCGTTCACCCCATGGAATTAAGCAGTCAGCATATTGCGTCGTTCATCCCAAAACTTAAGGAAATAAATCAAGAAACCGATCGGCGTGTGGCTACAATTGGAAACTTAATTTCGGAAGCCGCATCAATTCAAACTACTGCAACGTGGTGTCTCGAAAACAGCGATTGGGATTTTGCTGGTGTATATTTCGATACCATCGATCATTTCTGTCATGGATTCATCAATTTTCATCCACCTAAACCAGCATGGACAAAAGACCGGGATTTTGAGTTGTACAGCGAGGTAGTGAAGTCGGCCTATAAAATGATGGATTTAATGCTGCAGCAATTGATAAAATCGGCTGGTACCGATACCACTGTAATTCTTGTTTCTGATCATGGATTTAAATCGGGGAAAAATCGAATTGCAGGCAATCCTTTCGAGCCTGCCGGTCCTGCTACCCAACACCGCGAATATGGTATGTTTGCTATGTGTGGACCTGGGGTTAAAAAGGATGAACGAATTTATGGTGCGAGCCTGCTCGATATCACTCCGACAATATTGACTATTCTTGGATTACCTGTAGCAAAAGACATGGATGGAATTCCTCTTGTTCAGGCTTTCGTGAAAAAACACAGAATTGACATCGTTAACAGCTTTGAAAGCATGGATGGGAATTTTGGAGAATTACCTGATATTGAGGAAGACAACAGTGCTGAATCGGCTGCAGCCATCAAACAACTTGTTGAACTAGGTTACATCGAAGATCCGGGTGGCGACGAGGGCGAATCTGTTGGAAAAACAATTGATGAGCTTCAATACAACCTTGCCAGAGTTTTAATGGGTGCAGGCCGGCTTGCCGAAGCAAAGGATGTGCTCGAAGCACTTCTTCCAAAACACATGACCGAAGGTAGGATTGTATTTCGTTTTATTGATTGCCTTAAAGAATTGAATCAAGTGGAAGAAGCAATGTCGGCACTTACTCAGTTTAGAGCTGAAACGCAGAAACTAATTGATGCTACAGATTATAATAGCCTTTTAGCTGAAATAAAAAAACAAGAAAAGCATCTCAATCATAAACACCCGCTAATTAAAAATTTCAGAAAATTCAAGCAATATAGGCTCGATATTGAGCACAGTATTGTTATTGAAGCTCAGATATTGTTTGCAAATGGCCAAGCAAAAGAGTGTGTTGCGTTGCTTGAATCAGGTGGAAAGGGGTTATCGCAGTCGATACAAGCAAAAATGCTCTACGCCAAAGCGCTAACATCGTTAAAAAAGTATAAAAAAGCCCTTGAAATTTTCAACGAAATCCTGCATCATAACACTGAATTTGTTCCTGCTCTGCTCGGGAAATCTAAAGTGTTGTTCACTCTCAAACAATGGGAGGAATCGGCCGAAGCTGCTCTTGATGCAATTAATCTACAGTATTACAATGCAGTTTCGCATTTCTATCTGGGTTTGGCTTTATTCAAAATGGAAGATTATAAAAGAGCTTCCTTGGCGCTCGAAACATGCCTGCAAATGAACCCTGGTATTGGAAAAGCTAAAAATACCCTTATTGAGATCTACTCTCAAGACCCGGCCGATAAAGACAAACTAAACCGTATTTTGTCGCTCAACGAGCAATTCGTTTCAAGCGAAACCAATAAAATACCCGAACTTTCTGACGAAAACAAGCCCATTTTGGCTTCAAGAAAAGTGTTAA
This sequence comes from Bacteroidetes bacterium HGW-Bacteroidetes-6, assembly GCA_002842495.1. Taxonomy (GTDB): domain Bacteria; phylum Bacteroidota; class Bacteroidia; order Bacteroidales; family DTU049; genus GWF2-43-63. The sequence continues at coordinate 25,730 of PHDB01000039.1, read as the reverse complement.
AGTCAAAAGATTTGGTTTATATAGTTAGTGGCCTCCCACGTTCGGGAACATCACTCATGATGCAGATGCTCGAAGCTGGTGGGCTAGAAGTTCTGACCGATAAAAAACGCAAACCCGATAGCAACAATCCAAAAGGTTACTTTGAGCTCGAGGAAGTGAAAAATTCGGCTCGAAATACCAATTGGCTCGAAGATTCAAGCGGAAAAGCAGTTAAGGTAATATCGGATTTACTGAAGTATTTGCCTCAAAACAGAAAATATAAAGTGATTTTCATGAACAGAAATATTCAAGAAATTGTAATGTCGCAACAAAAATTCATTGGAAAAGAAAATGCAGCTTATCCGTTAATACTCGAAAACAGGTATAAGAAACACATTGTAAAAATGATACAATGGTTTACAAAAACACACAATATGGAGGTTCTGCATGTCAACTATGCTGAAACCATTAACCAACCCGAAAGTACTGCCAGAAAGATAAAAGCTTTTCTCGGTTTGAACCTTAATATTGAAAAAATGTGTAGTGCAGTCGATAATGATCTTTACAGAATAAAAAGTATTGATAATTAAAAAAATGTTTATCTTTATGCACCTTAAAAACATATTATCTATGAAAAAAATTGACAAAAAACATTCTAAGTTGGCTTCAAAACTTGCATCGTATTCGGCTGCTACAGGAGCTTTTCTTGCAGTTGGAACTGTTGCTCAGGGTCAAGTAGTTTACACCGATGAGACTCCAGATATTTACATGACCGGTATTGGACCCAATTATCATGGTATTGATATGAACACCGACATGACAGATGAGTTCACCATCAATCAATCAATTAACTTTAGCAGTTATGTTTATACGACTTATTCCGGTTCTGTATACACCAGCTCTTGGACTTACAGTTATGTAGGAATTTCGAAGGTAAACCCAACCGATGGAATGATGGGTGAGTACTCTTACAAAGCCAATGGACTCGATTCCGGCAGTGTTGTTGATGCAGCAGATGGTTTTATTTTAGAAAACTACAGTTATAATATTGGCTCCAACAGTTGGGGAAATTTCGAGGGACAAGGCGATAAGTATGTTGGCGTTAAATTCGATATTTCGGGCGAAACACATTATGGCTGGATATTAATTAATGTTGATTCTTATAATTCTGGCGTAACAATTAAAGGTTATGGTTACGAATCGCAAGCCGGTGTAGGTATCCATGCAGGTGATACTGTTGGAGTTTATACAGACGATATTATTATCAGCAATATAACCGCTACAACAGCCGATGCCGATTTTTTCCCATCTGCAACTGGTACAACCTATTATGTAGTTCAACCACAAACCGATGTCATGCCTACTCCTGCCGAAGTAGTTAGTGGTACAGGAAGCACTGGTGCTACCGTTGCTGCTTCAGGAAATAAAGCTGTAGTTGCTGGCGTCGACGATGTATTTAACATGACAGGACTTACACACAGTACTGCATATGCAATGTATGTTGTTATTGTTGATGCTGCCGGAATCACAAGCCTGGTTGACTCGGTTCCATTCACAACTCTATTAAATGTTGGTTTGAGCGACAATGGTATTGAGAATATCAAAGTATTCCCAGTTCCTGCATCCGACCAATTAACCTTAGAGCTGAACTCTTCAGGTATAATTGTTATTAGAGATCTCTCCGGACGCGAAATGTATCGCAGCGAAAAAGAAGCTGGCCGTTCAATAATTGATATTTCTGCTTTTGCAAGCGGAACCTACATTATCGAACAACAAACCGATGATACAGTAAGCAAGATTAAATTTATCAAACAATAAGTTTGTTGATACAAAAAAGACTGCCCAAGGGCAGTCTTTTTTTTGCTCGATATCGAACTTCCTGAAAAAAACTAAATAAAACTGCGCTTTATTTTAATTTGCGCATTTTTTGCTTCACAAGCATCCAAAAAACGATTATACATATCGTTGAGTTGACGCGGGACAAATTTCACCACCTTTTTATCACCAGCTGGTGTTTTGTAATAAAATTTCACACTTTCCAGCGCCGATGCCACCTTAAGTATAGGTTTACTTCCGGCATATATACTTTCGAGCGGAACAACTTCTTCTACTCCTTTATAAGTAACATACATGAAGTTTTCATCGGCATACACTTTGCGAAAAACAGACAGTGATTTGTATGCCAAAAAACCAAAAAACAACGAAACCACCGAAATACCCAAAAAAGCCCATTGCGACATAGAAATTGCAACATAAGCCATCAATACAGCAATAATAGCCCAAAGAAATAAATACATTACAACTGGAATACGCTGACCTATAGCCGATATTCGGGTTTTCTTTTCAAGAATAACCTGACGGAGTTCTGCAAGATTTGACATATCAATTTATTTTTGAGTGGATTGCAAAAGAAAAAATCATCAGCCAACAGCACCAGCCAAACGGAAAAGCACACCGGTACTGGTTGTAATACGCACTACAGTGAGGTTGATTTTAACCTTTTTCCCATCAAACGTTTCAACACGATAATTTACCGACGCATACGCAGGGCTATTGGTTTTACTATCGAAATCACCTAATTTCAGAAAAACACATTTCTTAATATCGCTCAATGCAACACAAGTAAATGTTGAATTGTCGGCAGCATTGTAACCGCAAAAAAGCTCTCCGATAAATTTAACGGTGTCATTGCTGTGAGTTCCAATGAGTTGTATTTGTTTATAAGACCCATCAATCAAAGCAAGAATACCTTTTACATCGTGCGACTCAACCCGATCTGCAAATTTCTTCAGCAATTTCGTAGGTTTTTTACCGTCAGTAGCAGCATTTCCCTGAATTGAAAGCGTTCCAAAAGTTAAACTAAGAAGCAGCAATAGTACATTTTTTTTCATGGTTGGAATAATTTGCTTCAAAGGTAAAAAATATTTTATGATGTTCGTAACAATTGGCTTTCTATATTCAATCCTTTTCGTCGCATTTACAGCATTATTTCACAACCATTTTTTTAATACCTTTGCATTATGAAACCTGACATGCAGGATATACGATCGCAATTCCCCATTCTCAATAAAGAAATAAACGGGAAAAAATTAGTCTATTTCGACAACGGTGCCACAACACAAAAACCATTGTGTGTTATTGACGCCGAAGCGTCATATTACAAGGAGTTCAACAGCAATGTGCATCGGGGAGTACATTTCCTTTCGACACAATCGACAATTGCATTCGAAAACGCGAGAAATACTGTACGAAAATTTATCAATGCGACATCTGACAACGAAATTATTTTCACCAAAGGAACAACCGAGTCAGTCAATTTAGTTGCGCAATCGTTTTCGTCGATGCTAAGTAAGGGCGACAATATTATTGTTTCCCGAATGGAACACCACAGTAATATTGTGCCTTGGCAAATGGCGTGTCAAATGCATGGGCTCGAGCTCAGGGTTGCCGAAATCACAAGCAATGGCTTGCTCGATCTGCAACAATTGTCTTCTGTAATCGACGACAGAACGAAACTCATTAGCATCACTCACATCAGTAATGTACTAGGCACTATCAATCCAATCAAGGAAATAGTTGACTTGGCTCACAAAAGCAATATCGCAGTAATGATTGATGGTGCGCAATCAATTGCTCATCTTAATATAGATGTTCAGAAACTCGATTGCGATTTTTTTGCATTTTCAGCTCACAAAATGTATGGCCCCATGGGAATTGGAGTGCTATATGGAAAAGAAAAATGGCTCGAAAAAATGCCTCCTTATCAAGGAGGTGGAGAAATGATTAAAAATGTTTCGTTCGAGGGAACTACATTCAACGAATTACCATTCAAATTCGAAGCGGGCACTCCTAATGTAGCCGGAGCAATAGCTTTAGCCGAAGCAACAAGGTTTATTAACGAAACTGGTATAAAAAAAATGGGAGAATGGGAACATGAACTCACCAATTATGCTCTCGGAAAACTCACCGATATGGGTGATGTGATTTTTTTCGGACCCGTTCAAAACCGTTCGGCTGTTATCTCCTTTTTACTAAAAAATATTCACCCATACGATGCAGGTACACTACTCGACAAAATGGGAATAGCATTAAGAACAGGTACGCATTGTGCCGAACCACTTATGAAATTTTTTGGAATCAATGGCACCATGCGGATTTCGTTTGCTGCCTATAATACAATAGAGGAAATAGACTATTTTCTCGAGTCTTTACACAAAGTAAAACAAATTTTTGAATGAAAAACATCAAAGAAAGGGCCGACGAAATTGCCGCGAATTTTGCAGTATTCGACGATTGGCTCGATAAATACAACTACATTATCGAAATTGGCAAATTGCTCCCCGCTTTCGAAGACACCAAAAAAACACCTTCGAATCTGATCAGTGGTTGCCAGAGTCAGGTATGGATTTCGGCCGAATACCGCAATGGTCAGATATTTTTCGAAGGTGACAGCGACGCTCTTATCACTAAAGGAATTGCCTCAATCCTGATTCAGGTTCTTTCGGGTGCAACACCCGACGACGTGATCAACTGCGATATGAATTTTCTCGATAACATCGGGTTGCGCGAACATCTTTCTCCTACAAGAGCTAACGGCCTCAATGGTATGATCAAACAAATGAAATTATATGCAGTAGCATATAAAGCAAAACATGAAACAATTAAGTAATCATGGATACAGAAAACCCCGTTGTTCTGCAAATCATTGCTCAGATAAAAACTGTTTTTGATCCGGAAATCCCTGTGAATTTATGGGATATGGGCATGATATACGACATCGCTATCGATGCAGAAATGAATGCGCGTATTTTAATGACAGTAACTGCACCCAATTGCCCTGTTGCCGACACATTGCCACTACAGGTAAAATCGGCTGCAGAAAATGTTCGCAGTTTAAAAAGTGTTTGGGTGGAACTTACATTCGATCCGCCCTGGAGTCCTGAAAACATGACAGACGAAGCCAAATTGGAATTGGGGTTGTTGTAATAATAAAGTATGGTTGCTGCCCGATTCAGGTTGATTCTGCCGGTTATTGTTCTTATAGCTGCAACATGGTTGCTACTAAACCGCAATTTCAAAGTTCAACCCGACCATCGAAATACTGCACATATTTTCATGCTCACCACACTCAGCGTGTGGAATTCCGACAACCCTGCCATATATCATTTTGCACCTGTTCAAACCTGGCCCGATGCAAAAAAGTTCAACCATTACTACAAACGACTCGAAGACAAAAAAGGAAACAACTACTATGTTTCCCATCCACCTTTGGCATTTATAGCCAACTACTTTATCATCAAATTATTCGACCTGCCTATCAATCAATATTCACTTCAGCTAATCCTTTTTTTTCTGCTTGTTCTTGGAGCCTTGATGCTTGCCTGGATTGTTGGTCAGCTTTCGAATGAATCGAATTACCGGTTCAAAAATCATATTATGCTGGCCGCAATGGCTGTTTATTTGTTAAACCCTGTGAATCTGTTTGCACACAGCTACCATAATTTCAGCGAAATATGGGGTCAATTTTTTCTAATACTTTCAATCGCTGCATGGATTCATTATCTGCATAGCGGACGGGTCTTGATATCGCGCATTTTATTATTTCTTACTACAGCTTTGCTTGCATCGACCGATTGGATGGGAATTACATTTTTCGCAGCACTTATTTTGGTTTACTGGAAAAAACTAAAAACACCACATATACGGCGAGGCATACTGGTTGCCGGTTCTGCTATTACATTATTTACTGTTTTTGTCGCTATTCAGTACATTAGTATTACCGGATCAGATGCTTTTTTCAGGGCGCTGGGAATTCGATTCTTAGAACGAAGTGGCTATTTTGGCAAAGGATATACCGATATGGGCTACCATATATTGAATCCTGAAACCTGGCTGCTTTTTTTACAACAAATTCATCATGTACTGGTTGGACCCGGATATTTCGTATTAGCTCTTTTTGTTGTTGCTGCAATATTTGTACACAAAACAAAACTATCCTCCGATTCAAAAATTCTTTCACTTTCATTGTTTACAGCTCTGCTGTTTTTTGCTGCCGTTTTTAGTGCCGGATCTACTCATTACATCTACACAGCACGCTTTACACCTTTTCTTGCTATTGCTGTTGCCCATTATTACGAAAAAACATGTCATTGTTTCAAGAAAAAAACATGGTTTATTGCGCTATTTATAGTGATTATGCATCCCCTTGGTTACTGGGCTATCCGAGAGTATAAAAAACAATCTTATTCTCAGGAGTCTAAACAAATTCAACTGAATATGGCTGCGCACATAATGAAAGAACAAAAACGCGACTCGATAGCCCTTAACAACAACTGGGAAGAAAGAGATATTATTTATTTAAGCTGGCAATCGCAACGCAATCTTGTTTGGATAAAAACGGTTGAACAATAAAAAAGCTCCCTTACACGGGAGCTTGATGAGTCATCTATGGTGTCACCCCTTTTGGGTTTATTGGCTTTAAGAGACAATCATTCCAATTAAAAAAAGACCAGCAATAAAAACAAAATATAACACCCAAATCAGATTTTCTTTAATTGCATTCATGGCTGTAGATTTTAAAGTTGATTGATATAATCATTTTTTGTGCCAAAATTGTCTTTTTGAATTCCAGCTTATCAACAACCCATGTTCGCTATTGATAATCAACCGATTAAGCCTCCAACATTAAACAGGTGTTTCTGAATCTCCAATAATTCATATATTTGTAGGCAAGCATTTTCGATAAGTAACTCTTGTATGATAAGCGGTAAAAAGATTATTGTGGTTTTTCCGGCATACAATGCCGAAAAAACAATTGAGCTCACCTACTCCGAGATTCCGTTCGACATTGTTGACGACGTGATTCTGGTTGACGATTGTAGTCACGATAGCACCGCTGAAGTTGCCGCCCGACTTGGAATAAAGCATATTGTTCGTCACGAAAAGAATAAAGGTTACGGTGGCAATCAGAAAACCTGTTACAAAAAAGCATTGGAACTCGAAGCCGACATTGTAGTGATGCTTCACCCTGATTATCAATACACCCCTAAATTGGTAGCTCCCATGGCATATATCATTGCAGCCGGAGTTTATCCAGTGGTTTTTGGTTCGCGCATTTTAGGCCGTGGTGCCCGCAAAGGTGGAATGCCATTTTACAAATATGTATTTAACCGGTTTCTGACAGGCTTCGAAAACATCATTATTGGACAAAAATTATCCGAATACCATACAGGCTACAGGGCTTTTTCGGCCGAAGTTCTTCAAAAAATAAACTATGAAGTCAACTCCGACGATTTTGTATTCGATAATCAAATGATTGCTCAGATTTTCATGGCCGGTTTTGAAATTGCCGAAGTAACTTGCCCTACAAAATATTTTGAAGATGCTTCGTCAATTAATTTCCGAAGAAGTACAAAATATGGATTTGGTGTAATTGGTACTGCATTCCGTTATCGTTTTCATAAGTGGGGAATCGCTAAAAGCAAATTGTTTATTCAATAGCAGATTCAATCGAGCCATTCGGAGTCAACTATTCTTTGTATTTTCGTACCTTAAATTAAAACAGGATTGAAAATGCGTAAAAAACTGGTTGCCGGCAATTGGAAAATGAATCAGAATTCTGCCGAAATTTCCTTGTTTGCAAGTGATATATTATCTCGCCTTCAGGACTCAACACCGAATGCCGACATTCTTATCTGTCCTCCATTTGTATATATTGAGCAACTGAAATCACTATTCGCGCACTCCAATATTCAGCTTGGAGCTCAAAATGTGAACAACAATAAAAACGGAGCCTTTACTGGCGAAATTTCTGCAGCCATGCTATCAGATATGGAAATAAAATGGTGTATTGTTGGTCACTCCGAGCGTCGCAAATACAATCACGAAAGCAATACAGAACTTACTCAGAAAATTGAACAATTGTTTTCGATGCAAATCAACCCCGTTTTTTGCTGTGGAGAAATGCTCCCCGAACGAAATGCAGGAAATCATTTCGAAGTAGTAAAGAAACAGATAGAAGGAGTGCTTTGGAATCTTCCTGAAGATGTTATGAATACCATAACTATAGCCTATGAACCTGTTTGGGCTATTGGAACCGGAGTTACAGCCAGCAACAATCAGGCGCAGGAAATGCATGCATTCATTCGTATGCTTGTTTCAGGCAAATTTGGAGATACATTGGCTCAAAACATACGCATTCTCTATGGAGGTAGCGTCACAGCCGATAATGCCAGCGAACTGTTTTTAATGCCCGATATCGACGGCGGTCTTGTTGGAGGTGCATCGCTGAAAGCCGAATCGTTTTTTCAAATCATTAATTCTTGTAAATAATGAAACAACATCAATTTCTTCAGGTATCGCTACTCGAAATTCCTGACGACGAAGAAATCAGAGATATTCTGATGACAGTTTTACTCGATATGGACTTCGATAGCTTTTGGGAAGAAGACGATAAACTTCATGGCTATATAGCTACTGAAAAATATAATTCACAAAAAACAAGCGAAGCTATTAGTGCAATTGCTGGTGATTCGGTAAAAATTGTTGTTGCTGCTCTCGAAAACAAGAATTGGAACGAAGAATGGGAAAAAAACTTTGATCCTGTTGATATTGATGGGCAGATTTATGTTTATGCTCCATTTCATCCCGAACGACCCGAAATCCCTTATAAAATAAGAATTGTCCCCAAAATGTCGTTTGGAACAGCCCACCATGCCACAACATCGTCGATGCTAAAACTCATGCTCGACATTAATTTCGAAAATCAACTAGTGATTGATGCCGGAACTGGAACCGGAATATTGGCTGTGTTTGCTGAGATGAAAGGAGCCGAATCTGTTTTTGCTTATGACAACGACGATTGGTCGGTTGTGAATTCACTTGAAAACATTGAACGTAACGCTTGCAAAAAAATTGATATTGTTCTGGGTGAAAACGATGTACTGAAAGGCAAAAAATGCGATATTCTGCTTGCCAATATACACAAAAATGTTATTTTGAACGATCTTTCTGCTTATGCTTCAACACTCAACAAAGGAGGCATATTACTACTGAGTGGCTTTTACACTGACGATTTGCCTGATATTTCGGAAGCCTGCGAAAAAAACGGATTCGAAATTGACACATTCCTTACAAAAGAAAACTGGGTTGCCGCACGTTTTACAAAGATAAAATAAAACATTATGAGAGTTGCTCTTACGCTTTTTGTATTGCTTACCTCAACATGGGTTTTTGGTCAACTGAAACAATTTACTGACGACCCCAATGCATTTGTTGGTGAAATGACCAGTCTTTATACGGCTATAGAAAACAAAGATCAACGAAAAGAAGGTGAAGCATTCATGCTCGAAAAGTTCACCCCATTTTGGAATGGTGGCATCATGAATGACAACCAAAAAAGGGTTGTAATCTCCAACTGCAACGATATGCTGAAGAAAAAAATGAAAGCATACCCCCATTTCATGACTTATATGGTCAGCCTTATGAATATGTCCGAGTCGGGCAAACTCCCTTCGTCATTTGAACCCTGGCATCAAACATTGTCCAAACTCATGCTAAAATCGACAAGTAATTCATTCATGAGCTTTCTTACAGCATCCGACTCTTTGTTTCTGATGAATTATCTCTATGTATCAAATACTACAAAATGGGTTGCCAGCAATAGCAACTACGATTTTAATTTCGAAGACGAGCCTGTGGTTTTCTTCCCTTCGCTGGTGCTTACATGCTATGCAAATAATGATAGCTCAGTAATATACGACACTCGGGGAAAATATTATCCGTTACAGAAAAAATGGGTTGGCGAAAAAGGAAAAATTGACTGGTCGCGGGCCGGGCTTAAGCCTGATGCGGTTTATTCAACTTTTGGCCAATATACGATAGAACTTAAAAGCCGTGAATTCTCAGTTGATTCTGTTCTATTTTACAACGCGGAGTTCTTCGGAGGGACTCCCCTACCCGGAAAAATAACAGACAAAGTACTGGCTAATCGTCATGGCGACGATGCCATATATCCCGAATTTCGCTCCTATGATTCGCGCCTGAGCATAAAAAGTATTTTTGTGGATGTCGATTACGAAGGGGGGTTTACCATGCGGGGGGCTAAATTACTGGGATCTGGAGATGAATTCAACGATGCCATACTCACTTTCAAAAAAGATGGACAACCATTTTTGATCAGTCGTTCAAAAGGTTTCAGCATACGCAAAGATCGTATCAACAGCGACCGGGCTTCGGTCACGATTTATTTCGAAGGCGATTCAATTTATCACCCGGGCTTGGTTATGCGATATACCGATAAAGAATACGACAAATCTGAAGACAAATGGATTTCGAGGCGCGAAGTTGCTTTCTTTCGCGACGAAGAAGGATTGCGCAAAACTCCATTTTTCGATACATATCACAAGCTCGACATGTACTTCGAGGCGTTATACTGGAAAATGGACGAACCCAAAATGGATTTTCAAATGATTAAAGGCCCCGGATCGGAAAGCGATGCCCTATTTGAGTCGGCCAACTACTATAGCGAGGGTCGTTTTGAGAAAATCAGAGGACTCGACGATATTCATCCGTTGCAAACATTGAAAAACTACGCAAACCTATGCGGAAGCCGCTCTTTTTCTGTTGCCGATTATGCCAGCTATCGTCGCATTCAGGTCGAAGGTGTTCGGGCACAAATAATTGGTTTGGCAATCATGGGGTTTCTCGATTACGATGTCGATCACGATCGAATTATACTTAAAGACAAAGTATACGATTATCTCAATGCAAAAGTGGGAAAAACCGACTACGATGTACTGCAATTCAATTCTGTCATTAAAGCTGAGTCCAATGCCACATTCAGCCTTTTAAACTGGGATTTGAAGATGCGGGGAATTTCTCGCGTATTTCTGAGCGACTCACAAAAAGTGTATATCTACCCTACCGATCAGGAAATTGTAATGAAAAAAAATCGTGATTTTCTTTTTGCAGGACGGGTTCATGCCGGTATGTTCGATTATTTTGGTAAGAATTTCTCGTTCGAATACGACAAATTCAAGCTGAATCTACCCATTATTGACTCAATGACATTTAAAGTACGTAGTCGAAAGCCTGATGATTATGGATACTTTCCGTTGGTTCGCGTTACCAGTGTTATTGAAAATCTGAGTGGTGACATTCTGATTGATCATCCCAACAACAAATCAGGATTGAAACCCTATAGCGAATATCCCATATTTAACTCAAAAAAATATTCTTTTGTTTACTACGACAAGAATTCGATTTATCCAGGCGCATATCCGCGCGAAAACTTTTTCTTCAGAGTTGATCCATTCACATTGGATAGCCTTGACGATTTTTCGACCGATGGACTCGAATTCAGTGGTTACCTTGCATCTGCCGGCATATTTCCCGATATAACGCAACCACTCAAAGTGATGCCTGATTATTCGCTTGGTTTTCTCAACAATACAGGAGCAGCCGGATATCCTGCCTATGGAGGAAAAGGAACTTATTACGGAATTGTAGACTTGTCGAATCAAGGTTTGCATGGAAAAGGAAAGCTCAATTATCTGAGTTCAGAAAGCGAATCGGAGAGTTTTCTGTTTTTCCCCAATGGAATGGAAGCCCGTGTAAAAGACTACACCATTGCCGAGAAGAAAGGAGGCATTGAATATCCTCCGGTGGAAGCTCACAACGTTGACGAAAAATGGTCGCCATACGAAGATGTGCTCTCTGTAACAACCACCGACCAGCCTGCCCGCCTCTATACTGAAGAAACTGAAATGACAGGAACACTCAATGTAACTCCTACAGGATTGACCGGAAGTGGAAAGATTGAATTTAAGAATGCTGTAATGACTTCAGACTTGTTTAAATTCAAAAATCGTGTTTTTGATACAGATACCTGCGACTTTTTCCTAAAAACAATGGATGAAGACGAACTCGCTTTCGAAACTAAAAACTATAAAGGTCATGTCGATTTTGATGAACGAAAAGGTGAATTCAAATCGAATGGAGGAACATCGCTGGTGAAATTTCCGGTGAACGAATACATTTGCTATATGGATCAGTTCGACTGGTTTATGGATAAAGACGAAATCGATCTGCAAAACAATGCTACCAATATTCCCGGATTAGAAAACATGGACATCAAGGAGTTGGCCGATGTCGATTTGGCCGGATCGGAATTTATCTCGACCCATCCGGCACAGGACTCGCTTCGATTCCGATCGTCGCGTGCAAAATATAGCCTGAAAGAAAAAATCATATACGCCAGTGATGTAAAATTCATCAAAGTTGCCGATGCTACTATATTTCCTGGAGATGGAAATGTTACTATTTTGCGAAAAGCCGAAATGGTTCCTCTCGAAAATGCTCAGATTCTGGCCAACAACACCACAAAGTACCACACCATTAGCAGTGCAAAGGTGTTTGTTTATGGACAAAAAAGCTACACGGGAAATGGATTTTACGATTATATTGACGAAATGGATGGAATGCAGCGTATCTTTCTCGAAAAAGTGGGAGTCGACTCTACGTTACAAACTTATGGTTATGGACATATTAGCGACTCACTCGAATTTACATTAAGTCCGTTTTTTGATTTTCAGGGCAATGTACGTTTGAACGCTAACCGCGAGTTTCTGACCTTCGACGGAGGTACCCGCATTAAACAAAACTGCGACACACTTGGTTTGTATTGGGTTAAATTTGAAACCGAAATCAACCCCATGGAAATATACATTCCGATTCCGGATATGGTTTACGATATTCAGGGGACAAGGCTTTATGCCGGATTGTACCTCAACAGCGATTCAGTTGGAGTTTATCCTGCATTTCTATCGAAAAAGTATCGTGGAGGTGACCCCGAATTATCTTCTTCGAGCGGATATCTTACATGGGATCACCAGAGTAACGAATACCGGATTTCGTCGAAAGAGAAACTTGCACAGCAAATGCTACCTGGTCGATACCTGAGTTTGTCGGTATTTAAATGTTTTGCCCGAAGTGAAGGAAAGTTATCGTTTGGCGACAATTTCGGAAGAGTTAGCATGAACAACTATGGCACCATCGACCACTACATGCGCGACGACAGTACCATGCTTTACAATGTGTCGGAGCTCGACTTTTTCTTTTCGAACGATGCGATGAAAATGATGCAGGAAAGTTTTGCAGCATTTCCCGATTTGGAACCAACCAATGTACGCAGCGAGCTATACAACAAATATCTTGGCGAAGTTCTCACACCAGAAGAAGCTGAAAAAGCCGAAAGTGAACTTATATTGTACGGATATTTCAAAAAGTTGCCCGAAAAATTGCAGCACACCTTTACTTTTACCGATCTGACTCTCAAATACAGTCAAGCAACCAAGAGCTATGTCTCTATTGGTAAAATAGGTATTGGAAACATGGGTGAGTTACAAGTTAACAAGTATGTTGACGGGCGTATTGAACTAGTACAAAAACGTGGTGGCGATCGCCTCACTATTTATCTCGAACTATCACCTTCCGAGTGGTACTTTTTCTATTATTCGAACGGAGTGATGCAAGCACTATCATCGAAACGTGAATGGAACGATATCATCATCAACACCAATGCCGATGACCGACAGTTGAAAGCCAAAGATGGTGAAAAAGCTTACAGCTACTATATTTCAACAATTTCGAGAAAAGACAAATTTTTGAAAAAAACAGGCGAAGACCTCGACGAAGATTAATCACAAACCAAAACATATACGATGAAAATTGAAAAGAACACAGTGGTATCGTTGATTTATAAATTAACGGAAAATGATCAGAGTGGAAATGTGATAGAAGAAGTGGCGGAAACCAGTCCTTTTACGTTTTTATTTGGTCACGGAAACCTGATTCCGGGTTTCGAAAACAGCGTTGCCAACCTGAATCCGGGTGATGAATTTGCTTTCACTGTAAGTCCTGAAGAAGGTTATGGAAACTATTCTGATGAAAATGTGGCCGAACTACCCATGACTATTTTTATGCAAGAAGGTAAAGTTGACAACAATATTTTGAAAGTCGGCAATGTTATTCCACTTCAGGATAACGAAGGGCATGTTTTCCAGGGTACTGTAAAACAAATTGGCCTGGAACAAGTAACGATGGATTTTAACCATCCGCTAGCTGGCAAAACACTCCATTTTAAAGGTCATGTTGTTGATGTGCGCGAAGCTTCGACCGAAGAACTGGATCACGGCCATGTTCATGGTGCTCACGGACACCACCACTAAGCCTGCAGACTGAAAATACAGCGCTTTTTATGAATATCGGGCAATGATTTTTTCCATTGTCCGATATTTTGTGTTTTAATAAACTCCTCAAGCGTCCCTATTTCGCAAGCAACCGACAACATTGCCTGCTCGGGAAGCATTTGAATTAAATCGGATAGCATGTAGGCCGAGCGGTATGGAGTTTCCATGAAAATTTGCGTATAGCCATCGCGCTGCGCATTTTGAAAAATCTTTTTCATCATCGAACGGCGCATATCAGGTTTCGATGGCAGGTATCCATGAAACACAAATTGCTGCCCTGCAAATCCGGAAGCAGTAAGCGCCTGTAGTATTGATGACGGACCATGAAACGGAATAACCTTTACATTCAATTGGTGTGCTAATGCTACTATTTCGTGGCCAGGATCGGCAACACAAGGCATTCCGGCTTCCGACATAAGACCAATAGGCAAATTCTCGAGTAAAATTTTGCGGAAATCGGCATACATCTCGCCACTCCGACGTGTATGCTCATTGAATTCTTCTATTTCGGTTTGTTGCAAAGCATGTGGATAGCCTGCTTTTTTGAGAAATTTTCGAGCAGTAGAAGCATTTTCTGCGATAAAAAACCGAAGATTATTTAATACTTTCTGCTGAAATGGAGAGTGAATTCCTCCTTCGGGCATAAAACCCAAATCGACAGGAATCAAATACAAAGCTTTTTCTATTTCCATGGTAAATTGTCGATATCAATATTTCCTCCCGAAACAACAATGGCAACTTTTTTCCCTGCAAAAATAGCATGGTTTCTTAAAACAACAGCCAAAGGAACTGCCGAAGATGGTTCAGCCAGTATTTTAGCTCTTTGCCACATTGTTCGCATGGCTTCAATAATCTGAGTTTCGCTAGCCAGAAAAACATCCGAAACATGTTCAATCAGCACCGGAAAAGTTAGTTTTCCCAAAGAAGTGAGCAATCCATCGGCTATTGTATTGGGCCTTTCGGATGGCACGAATTGCTTTTTTTGAAACGATTGCCAGGCATCCGAAGCGCCTTCGGGTTCGGCGGCAAACACACGAACCGATTTTCCGAAATGCACTGCTGCCAGTGCGGTTCCAGAAAGCAACCCGCCACCACCAACCGGAGCAACAATAATATCAGGTTCAATCTCTTCTAAAATTTCCATAGTGCAAGTTGACTGACCCAAAATAATATCAACATTATCATATGGATGAATTTCGCGCGCACCGGTTTTTTCGATCACTTGAGCAAGCGTTGTTTCACGGGCTTCGAGTGTCGGAATACAGAAAGTAATGTCGGCACCATATTCTCTGGCAGCATCTATTTTCGATTTCACCGAATTTTCGGGCATCACTACCCTTGCTTCAATTCCGGCAAAACGAGCCACACGACTCAGTGCCTGGGCATGATTCCCCGAAGAATGCGTTGCCACATCACCTTTGAAGCCATTTTCAAGCAAAGTAAATACGGCATTTGAAGCACCACGCGATTTGAATGCTCCAGCCTTTTGTAAATTTTCTAATTTGAAAAATATTTCACATCCAGCGAGCCGGTTAATACTTTCGCAAGTGACAATAGGGGTTTTATGCGTATATCCGATTATCCGTTGCTTTGCACCAATAAAATTCTCTTTATTGGTAAAGATCGGATGAATCATTATTCGTAATTATTAATAATTGCATTGATAGCTTTATCAAGAGCCGCATAGGTTTCGTTAAATCCATCGGCATTACCATAATAAGGATCGGGAACTTCCATGTTTTCGCCCGGATATACAGAATTCATGATAAAATCAACCTTTTGCATCAATTCTGTTGTTTTGGCCATCCTTTTTACGTCGTTGAAATTGCGTCTGTCCATCACAAAAATGTGATCGAAATTGTCAAAATCAACCGATTGAAATAGTCGGGCCCGATTGCCCGAGATATCGATTCCATTTTTCAGCATTACTTTTTGCGCACGCTTATCGGGAGCATCGCCAATATGATAAGGTTCAAAACCACATGAATCGACCTCGGATTTTGACCCCATGGATGCTAATTTCGATTTCATGATTCCCATAGCCATGGGTGAGCGGCAAATATTACCAAAACAAACCATTAAGTATTTCATAGTAAGCCTTATAATTGATTGAAGCACAAATATACAAAAAAAATCAGATTCTTCAAAGCGAAAATATTACAAGGATTACGCAAAAAAGCCAAACCGAAAACTAATCTTCTGCTACCGAAAACTATTTAGCAAACAAGCTCAAGGTTAAATACAAACAAATGTATTCATGAAACCATATCTATTAGCTCCTGATAATCAGGAATTTTCGATAAATACGAAATACTGTTATTCTCTCGGTTAATATAACAACAATAATGATTTAATCCATTGGATATCAACATGTAAGGTGTTTTCAACATAGATATATATGTAGCGGCCTGCAAAAAGGTTTTTTCGTCAACAACAACATCGGTTTTTTTAAATTCAATTACCATAAGTAAAGCCGCATTAGGACCTGAAATCACTGCATCAGGGCGTCGTGTTAAACCATTATAAACAAGTTTCTTTTCGACTGCAATAGCCGATGCCGGGTAATTCAAACTTTTCACCAAAAACATCAAAAATTGTTGTCTCACCCACTCTTCGGGACTTAATTTCACCCACTTACGCCGGAATTCATCAAAAATAAAATGAATTCCATCTTCAACTTTAAGTCGCGATGAATAGAGTGGGATATTCAATTCGGGTGTTATCGACATCGTGTAGTTACAGCGAAAAATATTACATTTGCAGGTTGTATGACAGGGTTTGCAAATATAGTAATTTGTGCTGCAATGACTGCATATTGTAATATAACACACTTATTATGAAGACAAAACAAGAAATAGTTCAAAATTGGTTGCCGCGTTACACTGGCACCAAGCTGGGCGATTTCGGCGATTATATATTACTGACCAATTTCAATCAGTATGTAAATATTTTTGCGTCGATGTATGGTGCCGAAATAAAAGGGGCTACAAGTAGTATGCCCAATGCCACTTCGGGCGATATCACAATTATTAATTTCGGTATGGGGAGTGCAAATGCTGCCACAGTTATGGATTTGCTGAGCGCTATTTCGCCCAAAGCTGTATTGTTTTTAGGTAAATGTGGTGGAATCAAGAAAATAACACATGTTGGCGATTTAATTTTACCCATTGCAGCCATTCGAGGAGAAGGAACATCGAACGATTATTTTCCACCCGAAGTTCCGGCTTTGCCTGCCTTTTCAATGCAACGTGTTGTTTCTTCGGCTATTCGCGACAATAGTCGCGATTACTGGACCGGCACAGTCTTTACAACCAACCGTAGGGTTTGGGAACACGACGAAGTATTTAAAAAATACCTGATAACCATTCGTGCAATGGCTGTTGATATGGAAACAGCCACATTGTTTTCGGCAGGGTTCTACAACCACATACCTACGGGAGCATTATTATTGGTGAGCGATGAGCCCATGATGTCGGAAGGCGTTAAAACTGCCGAAAGCGACAAAAAAGTGAATGAAACTTTTGTGGAGGAACATGTAAAAATAGGAATAGATGCTTTGCAGGGGCTTATCAATAATAGTCGTTCGGTGAAGCATCTTTTATTTGACGATGAAATATCCGGAGTATGAACTTCAACGACATCATAAAGGAAATAAACAAAAAAGTGTTTCGCCCGGTGTATTTTCTGCACGGCAACGAAGCCTACTTTATCGATGTCCTTGTAAATCATCTTTCGATTGCGATACTGGAACCCGAAGAAAGAGAATTCAACCAAACCGTTATTTATGGCCGCGATGCCAACATGAACGAAATTGTGTCGACGCTAAAAAGCTTTCCGATGATGAGTAATTATCAGGTTATAATTCTGAAGGAAGCTCAGGATGTGAAAGACAAGGATTATGAGCTATTGGGTAGCTATCTCAAAGTGCCACAGCCAAGCTCTATTTTGGTTGTTGCTTACAAAAAGCAAGCAGGGAAACGACTGCAAGCCATGCTACAAAAACATCAGAATAATGTGCTGCTGTTTGAATCGCCCAAGGTAAGCGATGATAAATTACCTGATTGGATTGTTCGCTATCTGGCACAAAAGCAATTTGAGTGTTCGCCGAAAATAGCACAAATAATAGCCGGTTCGCTAGGAAACGATCTTGCCAAAATTGCCAACGAACTCGATAAACTTATTATCAACCAAACTCCGGGCACTGCCGTAACAATGGATGATGTTGAAGCCAATATTGGCATTTCAAAAAAATTCAACGTATTCGAACTTCAGACGGCATTGGCCAATCATCAACAAGCCAAAGCTATCGAAATAGCTGCACACTTCGCATCGAACACACGCGAAAACAGCATTTTTTCAATAATTCCTATTGTGTATTCTTTCTTCGAAAAGCTATTTGTGTATTTGCAGCTTCGGGGATCGATGGACAGTAACTCCATTGCCGCTGAAATGAAAATAAGAACATTTTTCCTGGGCGATTATCAGAAAGCTGCCCGTTATTATCAACTCAATCAAGTGCTTAACATTTTCAAAATTCTCCGCAAATATGATTTAAAAGCAAAAGGAGTTGATAGTGTTTCGCCCGAAGGAGAACTCATTAAAGAAATGATTTATAAAATTGTACACGTATGATTACTATCAAAACCGTGAACACTAAACAAGACAGGAAAGCATTTACAATGCTGCCTTTTACGATTTACAAAAACAATGCTTTTTGGATTCCTCCCATCATAAAAGCAGAAATGAAGATTTTCGACATTTCTACAAATCCTGCATTGGGTTTTTGTGATGCAAGTTTCTGGCTAGCCATGGATGGCGAAAATACTATTGGGCGAATCGGTGCCATAATCAATCACAAATACAACGAGAAAATCGGGATGAAAATGGGTCGGTTCACTCGTTTTGAATGTACCGACAACGCCGAAGCAGCTCATTTGCTTCTTACCACTGCCGAAAACTGGCTTCGCGAAAGAGGCATGGAAAAAATTCATGGACCACTGGGATTCACCAACCTGGACCTTCAGGGACTGCTGGTGGAAGGATTCGACCATCTTCCTTCGATAGCATCGGTTTATCACCATGCGTATTATGGAGCTCTGATTGAAGATGCCGGCTACGAAAAGGAAATCGATTGGGTTGAATTTCGGTTGAAGCTTGAAGATAAAATTCCGGAGAAAGCTACTCGTTTGGTCGATATGATCAAAACCCGCTATAAATTGTCGGTGGTACATTTCAAAAAAACAAAAGAGATGCTGCCTTATACTCATCAGCTTTTTAGTTTATTGGGAAAAGCATTTGAAGAGTTACCCTATGTTTCGGAATTCGACGATGCTACCACTGATTATTACATCAAAAAATATTTTACGTTTCTCAATCCTGAATTTGTAAAGGTTTTGGTTGACGAAAACAAAGAAATGAAAGGATTTATAGTTGGGATGCCCAGTTTGTCCGTTGCCATGCAAAAATGCAATGGAAAACTATTCCCATTTGGATTCCGCCATGTTTTAAAAGCACTGAAGCATCCAACCGAAATGGATTTGGTTCTCACGGGTATCGACCCCCATTTACAAGGGCAAGGCGTTGCAGCCGTCCTTATTTATGAATTGCAATTAGTTCTGGGAAAATACAAAGTTCCATATGTTGAAACCACTGGTATTTTTGAAACCAATCACAAAGCAATTCAAACATGGAAAAACTACGAACATATTCAGCACAAACGACGCCGCTGCTATGTGAAAAGTCTTTAAAATAAATAAAACCAACCAACGTTACTTCTACACTTGCAAACATGAAAAGAATATACATCATTTTCCTTTTTCTGATTACAACAACGGCAGTTACTTTTGCTCAAAATGGGACTATCCGCGGATTTGTTTACGATCATACCGATGGTGAGCCTGTCATTTTTACGAATGTTTATCTCAAAGGTACATCGTACGGTTCTGCTACCGATATCAATGGATATTTTACAATTTCGCAAATTCCACCGGGAGATTATATCCTTTTGATTACTTGCCTGGGCTACGATACATTAAGTGAAAATATTTCATTAAAATCAGGCGAATTAATCACTCGAAAATACTCACTCACCAAAAGCTCAAAAACGCTGGGAACGGTTTATATCCGTGCCGATGCTCAGGAAGATACAACACAAACCAAAATCAGTGTCACTAAGATCACACCTAAAGAAATCACCAGCCTTCCTTCGTTTGGGACTCCAGACCTTGCTCAATACCTGCAGGTATTGCCGGGTGTTGTTTTCACCGGCGATCAGGGAGGACAACTTTACATTCGGGGTGGTGCACCCATTCAAAACAAAGTATTGCTTGACGGAATGGTTGTTTACAACCCTTTCCATAGTATTGGCTTGTTTTCGGTTTTTGAAACTGAAATCATGCGAAACGCCGAAGTGTATACCGGTGGTTTTGGAGCCGAATATGGTGGTCGCATTTCATCGGTAATGGACATTACTACACGGGATGGAAACAAGAAAAAATACAGTGGTATGTTTGGTGCCAGTCCATTTGGAGCCAATCTTATTTTTGAAGGTCCAATAAAAAAAGACAAAGGCAATGGTGGCAATTCATCGTTTATTATTTCGGCCAAGAATTCATACCTGAGTCAGACTTCGAAAACGCTTTATAATTATATTGATACTGCTGGTTTGCCTTTTGATTTTCGCGACATCTACGGAAAAATCAGCCTCAATAGCAGCAACGGTTCAAAAATCAATTTCTTTGGTTTCAATTTCACCGATGCTGTTACTTACCGGCAGATTGCCAATTTCGACTGGAAATCGAATGGGGGTGGTACCAACTTTGTTATTATTCCTGGCGCAAGCCCAACTTTAATTGAAGGAATAATTGCTTATTCCGATTATAAACTTACCCTGACCGATCAAACCAACTTACCCAAATCGTCGGCTATTAACGGTTTCAATCTGGGGCTTTCTTTCACCTATTTTGTGGGAAAAAACGATATCAAATACGGATTCGAAATGCAGGGGTTCAATACCAATCTGGAGTTTTACAATTCGGCCCAACGACTTATTCAGCAAGAAGAAAGCACAACTGAGTTTGGAGGCTATGTTAAATACAAAGCCACAATAAAAAAACTGCTTTTCGAGCCATCTTTCCGGTTGCAAGCCTATCCCAGTTTATCAGAAGTCTCGCCCGAGCCTCGTCTGGCTGTAAAATACAATTTATTAAAGCACTTGCGAATTAAAGCTGCAGGTGGCTTGTACACACAGAATCTCATTTCTGCAAGCTCAGATCGCGATGTTGTTAATCTCTTTTACGGCTTCCTTTCTGGTCCTGAAAATCTTCAGGACGAATTTGATGGAAAACCTGTAAAAAGTCGTTTGCAAAAAGCCAAACATGCAATATTGGGTTTTGAAATAGGTCCTTTTAAAAATCTCACATTCAATCTTGAATTCTATTACAAATACTTCAATCAACTCACCAATATTAACCGAAATAAAGTTTATGACGATACAGGTGAGTATGCTGACAAATCGGATTATTTGAAAAAAGATTTTATTATCGAAACCGGCGATGCTGAAGGTATCGATTTGTCGATAAAATACGATGCTGAACATTTTTATGTCTGGGCTGTTTATTCTTTAGGTGCTGTAAATCGGTATGATGGGCTGATATCCTATCATCCTCACTATGACAGACGACACAATATCAATCTGGTAGCTACATGGAAACCAGGCGATCAACGAAAATTTGAAGTGAGTGCCCGTTGGAATTTTGGCAGTGGTTTTCCTTTCACACAGAATGCTGGCTTCTATCCATATATGACTTTTGCTGACGGAATAGACACCGACGTTTTCACAGCCGAGGAAGAACTGGGCATTTTGTATGGGGAATACAATGCCGGACGATTGCCGACTTATCATCGTCTCGATATCAGTGCCAAGCGGGTATTTTATCTCTCCGAAACATCTACACTCGAAGCTAATATTGGCGCTACCAATGTTTACAACAGAGCAAATATTTTCTACTTCGACCGTATTACCAACGAAAGAGTGAATCAGCTTCCATTTATGCCAAGCGCAGGAGTAACCTTGCGTTTCTGAGTCCGACATTTTGTAAATACTATGGATTACAAAAAAACCGTCGATTACATCATGTCGGCGCTTCCTATGTATCAACGGATTGGAAGTGCCGCATACAAAGCAAACCTCGATTCTACAATAGCTTTAGCTGCACATATCGGTAATCCCGAACGAAATTTCAGAACAATTCATATAGCCGGAACCAATGGCAAAGGGAGTGTTTCGCATATGCTTGCAGCCGTTTTTCAGAGTGCCGGCTATAAAACCGGATTATATACCTCGCCACACCTGACCGATTATCGTGAACGTATTCGGGTTGATGGAAAAATGATTGAGAAGAAATTTGTATCCCAATTCATTCAACAGCATCGGGAATTTCTCGACAAGATAAAACCCTCGTTTTTTGAAATGACAGCAGTTCTGGCTTTTGATTATTTTTATAAAAAAAATGTAGATATTGCAATCATTGAAACAGGAATGGGGGGCCGGCTCGATAGTACAAATATTATTTTGCCGGAATTGACAGCAATCACTAATATCGGACTCGATCATACACAATTTCTGGGCAATACACTTCCTGCTATAGCTGCCGAGAAAGCTGGTATTATCAAGAGTAAAGTCCCTGTGGTTATTGGTGAAACAAATCAGGAAACAGAATCTATTTTCAGAAAAACCGCAAGGAGTCATCAATCCGAAATTATTTTTGCGGATCAGTTTTGCAAGACCGATATTACCCGGCATTCACTCGTTCCACCATTGCTAAAACTCAGAATAAATACTCCGACAAAAAGCATAAACGTACAAAGTTCGCTAGCTGGCATTTACCAAAAAGCAAATATCAACACCACGATTACAAGCATCGAATGTCTTCGTAAAATGGGCTATAAACTGCCGGATTCTGCAATAAAAAACGGTATTGCCC
Source organism: Bacteroidetes bacterium HGW-Bacteroidetes-6 (assembly GCA_002842495.1). Lineage (GTDB taxonomy): Bacteria > Bacteroidota > Bacteroidia > Bacteroidales > DTU049 > GWF2-43-63. The sequence continues at coordinate 2,518 of PHDB01000039.1, read as the reverse complement.
ATGTGACCGACTTAACTCATTTTCGGGGACGTTGGACTGTTTGGGGTCAAAAACCAACAGTGATTTTCGACACAGGACACAACAAAGATGGCTTAACCCTAATTTCGGAAATGCTGGCTTCTATATCGTGCAACAAACTTCATATGGTAATAGGAATGGTCGACGATAAAAACCACAAAAGTCTTCTTGATTTGCTTCCGGAAAACGCAACATATTATTTTTGCAAACCTTCTATCCCTCGTGGGTTCGATGCAAAAAAACTTCAGTTAATTGCTCAAAATATGGGTTTATCGGGCAAAACATTTTTATCTGTAGCTTCAGCACTCAAATCGGCACGGAAAAACGCAAATGAAAACGATATAATTTTTGTCGGAGGCAGCACATTTACAGTGGCTGATGCAATTGAAAAAGTAAAATGTATTGCTTCTTCGTAATCTTACCCGCTGAAAAACACGAAGGAACAATTATATCAAAGAATAGCAGTATAAACACATAGCAATACAAAGTACCCTACCGATAATTTGCAACAAAACCAGAACAGGATACATTCAAGCTTAAAGAATTTTGTCATAAACTCAATTGCAAACACCTAATAGATAGACTGTTAAAAAACTCACTATCTCCATAGTGATACCAACAAAAAAAGAAGAAAAAATAAAAGAGTATCTGTAAGCCTATTTCATCCACTCAATCTCGTGGTGATAAAAACCCTTTTCTGTCCCATCTGGCATTAGCAGACGAATTTTTCCATCAATATGAGTACCCAGGATCTGACAAATAATTTGCTCTCCATCGAGCAAAAAACTATGCCTGTTTCCTTTTGCAAATAAATAATTGTCGTAGTGTTGATGCAGCAATTCGGCCTGTCTTTGTTTCAATTTCTCGTATTGCACAACAAATTCTGAAGCCAGTTTTTCTATTTCAGCAGAAATATCTCGTTCTCTTGCATCTTTAAAAATGAGCGAAACCGCATTGTCGAGTTCTGGTGAAAACAACTTCTGATTCACATTCAGCCCTATTCCCATTACAGAAGCCTTGAGCTGATTACCCATCATTACATTCTCAATGAGGATTCCTGCTATTTTTCGGCCATCGGCATAAATATCGTTGGGCCATTTTATTTTCACATCAGAAGCTGGCAGCTCATTCTTAATATAATTGAGTGCAGCCAGTGCAATAACGTGACTCAGCGAAAATTGTTCACCAACAGTCGCCGGTGGATTTATCACCAGAAAACTAGCCAGAATATTTTGTCCCGCTATAGCTTCCCAGCTGTGATTGCCCTGCCCTCGCCCGGCAGTTTGGAATTTTGCACTCACAACATAAATGGTATCTTGTTCGGCACTTCCAACCAGTTGCATTGCCAATTGATTGGTTGATCCGGTTATATCGGTAGGGTGATAAACAATTTTCATATTCGTAATTTCAGAGCGGCTTTCGGCACAATGCATGAAATAACCGGCAAATTGATTAACTTTGCGCAAATTTAAGAAGATTAATGGGAAAGACCACAAAAGACCCTTTGGTGAGCGAACTTACCAAAACTCTACAGGCAAAAAAAGCGCAGGACATCATGGTATTCGACATGAGAAAAACCGGACAAAATGTCTGCGATTATTTTGTCATCTGTCATGGACTCTCGAAAGTACAATCGCAAAGTATTGCTGAAAATACTATCAAAGAACTCAGACGTAGCGGGCCATACAAGCCCATTCATACAGAAGGGATGGCCAATGCCGAATGGATTTTGATTGACTATGGCGATGTTGTGGCACACATATTTATGGAAGAGAGCCGCCAGTTTTACCAACTGGAAGAACTTTGGGCCGACGCCCGGATTTCGGATGTGTAATCAACTACTAACGAACCATTTGTATGCAAGACAAACCCAATACTAATAGCAATCCGGGTAAAAAGCGCAAATTCAATTTTTACTGGATTTATGCCATTATGGCAATTGCTTTTTTTGCCATGTATTTTTACCAAAATCAGGCTGAACCCAAAGACATTACCTGGCAGCGTTTCGAAAAAGATATGCTTTCGAAGCATATTGTTGAAAAACTGGTGGTTGTGAATAACAAATATGCTGAAGTGTTTCTCAAACCCGAAGCAGTAGCATCCGACAGCAGTTTTAAAGATGCGCGCGAATTGGGCAACAAAGACAACGCCGGGCCACATTATATTCTCAAATTCTTAACGCCAGAAAGCTTCGAAAGTCAGTTGGCAGCTGCGCAAGATCGTATTTATGCACACGATACTATTGGAAAAACCACAATAGAAAAAGAACGACTTGCCAGCGATAAACGCATCAATGTTGTCCCGGAAGACCGCACCGACTGGGGCGAAAGCATATTGGGCTGGGTTATTCCTATTCTCATATTTGTAGCATTGTGGTTTTTTCTCATGCGTATGATGAACCGTGGCGGCGGTGGTGGACAAATATTCAGTGTTGGAAAGTCGAAGGCGCAGCTTTTCGATAAAGACACTCAGGTTTCTATCAATTTTAAAGATGTGGCAG
>PHDB01000038.1 GCA_002842495.1 Bacteroidetes bacterium HGW-Bacteroidetes-6 | reverse complement strand
GGTAATGAAAACATGCATAAATGAGATTAATACCAAGAGCACCAAGCGTGTATTGTTGCAAAATGCCGTCGTTTTCGAGCAAATTGGCATGAATCACCACTGTACTGGCTTCTTTTTCGGGGCTCAGCCGGAAGCGTACACCCAGCCAACCCTGACCGTTGTTGGTTTTGTGATAGTTGAGTGTTTCGACTGTGTCGGCAAACACAAAAAAGCGGGTGTCGGCATCGCGCGAAGGGCCGAGCGTGGAAACCAACTCTTCAAATTCCATTTGAAGCATCTTCACAAGCCGTTGTTCGCTCACATAGCGACCTTTCTTGCCTTTGTTGTAGAAAACATCCGAAAAAGTTTTGTCGTAGGCCGAAATGGTTTTGGCAATGGTGCCCGAGGCGCCGCCCGCCTGAAAAAAATGCCGCGAAACCTCCTGCCCGCCGCCAATTTCGGCAATGGTGCCGTAAAACTGCGGATTCAGGTTGATTTGTAAAGCTTTGTTTTTGGTACTAAGGGTGGCTTCTTCCATTGCTTCGGTCTTTTTGAAGTATAAAGATAGCCATTTTTTTTACGAAACCTAGTTCTAGCGGCAATGACATTTGTCACAAGTATATAGGTTTTACATTGAGGAAAAATGCTGTTATACTGTTCTTCTTGTTGCTCTATCCAACGAAATATTTCCTTGTTTGTTATTTTTTAAGCATGAGTTACTTTGTTCCCGCTTTGCTACGGACGAAGAAATATTTCTCTCATACTTCCTGCTGTATGGCTGCTTCCTTACTCACGACTGGGCCCTAAGTTTAATCCTTGGTTATTAAAGAAACTTCACCTCGGTAATTCCTTCGCCTCCGAATTCAAGTGCAGCGTCTTTGTATTCGAGCATGTCTTTGTATTGACCCATGTGTTTACGGATGCTTCTCAAAATTCCGTAGCCTTTGCCATGCAGAATAGAGAATGAGCGTACACCATTCAGCAAAGCATTGTCGAGAAACTTTTTCAGCCCGGCTGCAATTTTTTGTCTGTTTCGAATTAGGCGATGTGTGTCGTCAAGTTTCGCTTTTTGATTATTCTCTGTGAAAGTTTTAAGATTAGGAAAAGAAAAATGACCGGGGGGTTATGAGCGGCCCCGGTCATACGAATGAGGATAAATAGAAAAAAGAATAATTATTATTTATGGAAAAAGGACGCGGATCTCAGAGACAGGTATGTGTTTTGAGCTTGAGAAAATCATCTTCAGTTTACCTAATCAGAACCGCTCCGGATTGTCTTCGGAAATCCAAAGAAGTCTTGGTAAAATGAATATTACAAAGTAACGAGGTAAGAATACCTAAAAATAGAGTATAAGTTGGTAATTGTAAAATTCAGTATTTATACGTAATCAGAGGTAAAATTTTGGATCGGGAATGAATATTTCGTTGCAGATGGCATATACAGCAAGTCCCACTGTGTTTTTTGTTCCGATTTTATCAAGTAGTCTCTGTCTATGGCTTTCGACAGTTCGTTTACTCAGGAAGAGTTTGTCTGCAATTTCCTGATTAGTATATTCTGAACAAATAAGTTGCAAAACTTCAACTTCTCTTTTACTTAGTTCTTCTTTGGAGTGGAAATATATATTCTGTGATTTGTTTTTTACAAATGAAGCGAGCATTTCATGATCTTTTGAGGTAAAGAAAACGCCGAATTTATGCACTTTCTCGATGGCTTCGGAAAGGAGCTCCTGTGTTGCGTTTTTGGGTAAAAATGCCGAAATGCCAAGCTTTATCATGTGTCCCAGCATGGCCGATTTGTAGTGCGTGGAAAGAATGATGATTTTTAATTCGGGATAATCCTTTTTTGATAGCTCCACGAGCTCAAAGCCATTCATGGGTTCCATCTGAATATCAACCAAAGCGATATCGGGGAAACGTTCACGGGGCAGATTTGCTATTTTTTCTAAAAACTCACTCCCGTCAGTGGCCGTGACAACAACCTCAAGATTGCCGTTTCTTGCAAACATCAGCGAAAGACCTTCCAGTAAAAGGGTTTCATCGTCAACCAATGCAATTTTAATTTTATTGTTCATTTTGAGGTATTGAAATGATTAAACGGCTTCCTTTTCCTATTACACTTTTCCATTTAAAATCAGCGTTCAGCGAGTTCAGTCTGAATTCTATGTTTCCAAGACCCATGCCCCGCTTAATGATTCCGGTGTCGAATCCTTTTCCATTGTCGGTCACCAAAATCCGAAGTTTGTTTGAAGAATTTCTGAGGTGAATGTTCATCTCAGATGCGCCTGCATGTTTCAGTACATTGCTCATAAATTCCTGGATTATTCTGTAAACCTGTACTTCCACGGCAATATCGGATGATTCGTATTTGTGAATGACAATTAAATTTATTTTCAGTGACGACTCTACGTTGGTAATCAATTCACTAAGGGTTAGAATAAGCCCGACGCGTTCAAGGTTTGCCGGATACAGAGAGTGCGAGATATTGCGTGTGGTTTCAATTAGTACGGGCATTTGTTGGGTGATAACTTCACGTGAGCGTACAGAATTCCACGAGTCGGGGTTATTGATCCAAACCGAAAGAATATTGAGTTTGTTTCCAACGTCATCGTGGAGCATGGTTGCAATGCGTTTTCTTTCCTTTTCCTGAATACTGATACTAAGATCGAGCATGCTTTTCTGATGTTGCATTTCTGTTTCGTGCAGAAGTTCTTTTTCGCGAATAAGCCGCCGGACAAAAATCCGATACGCCAGCATCATAAATGCAATTATCATGATCAAAACCATGATAATGGAAACAAAAATAGCAATACTAATTTTTATCATCGTGCTCTCAGAAAAGATATTAATGCAGATCCGTACAGTAAAGCCGACAGAATATTGTTGATACTCCACACAATATAGGCATTCAGCAATGATTCTTCATCAAACTGTTCCAGAAGCAAAAACGAGAACAAAGATACTGCATAATAAAGGAAAAGAAAAGAACAAATCAATAAAAAACTGTTTTTCTCTTTTTTTTCAAAGACCATCAGAGTTTTAAGAAGATAATACCCCGACAGTGTGATTATTGTAAGGTGAGATAGAATAATTCCAATCCCTTGTGTTGGAGTTTGCCCATTTTTCCAAAAGATGAAAGGCTCTATAAAAAGTAATGTTGCTATTATTCCGGCAATAATAAACAGAAAGCGTGGCCACTTAAGGCCATTGATAAATACTCCTCCCAGAATAAAGAATTCTCCAAATGCATTTAACGGATATAAGAAAATATTTTCCCTCCCCATTGCCAATAGTAAATGGGCTGTAATTTCTAATGATAGATTAAGAACAAGGAAATAGAAAAACCAACGATATTGGGTGCTGATTTTCCGAAATTTAAACAATCCCGACAAAACTGCAAAGGCAAGAATGCCTAATGCCAGAAAAACTGTTCCGTCTAAAAAAAGCATTTTCTATTTCCTTGTAATTTACGTTCTTATGCGGGAAATTCAGCAACTTTGTTGCAGAAAGGTGGGCAGGGCTTTGAGAGATCGCTCGTGTTGCCGGTTTTTTCTCCTGAGTTAAGCGTTAACATTGTGCCTTGTGAGTTTTCAGCGACAAAATACAATTCAGGAACCAACATGTTATATAGAAGCGATTCTTTTAACCCAAAAAAGGTGTAGACTTTTTCAGCATCGGTGTCCAATTTCAGATCTGCCAAGGGAACATTGAAAACTTTGAAAATTCTTTCTCCGTTGTGGTTATTGCATTCCTCAGAAAACCAATCCATTGATTGTTCAACCCAGAGATTCAGGCCTTCGGAAAAATCCGCGATTGTTAATGTGGGATCGTCTGCCGAGAGCAAATCTTTTTCCTGTGAAGCAAAATTAATGAATTGAAAATCTTTCGTAAGAGTCACGGGCTTTAGAACAGAAGAATTTTCGTATAGTTGGAGATCTTTGTCCAGATATCCGCTAGTAAGACATCTGTACGAATCAAGTCGTTTCACATTGCCAGTGCTGTCGGTTGGAGCGACGATAAATACCATTTTTTCATCATAAATCCCGGGAAACAAGAGAAAATAATCATTTTCGTTGAGGGGCTTAATCCAGTCCAGATCTTCTTTTTTAAAACAATAAATTTTCCGTGGATCAAAATACTTTTCAATCTCGTCATAATGACTTTTGATGCTGTTCCAGTTGTCGATAGCTGTTCTGCAATCATTGATTGCAAGTTGCATTGAATCTAATAAATCACTCATAGCTTTAAATTTGATTTAATAATTCTACTCGTTTGGCTTTTCGATACCGCCCCGTTTTTTCAGTGGTTTCTGGACTCCACTTTTGGATAGGAGGAGTCTATGTTGGAAATTTCCCAAATCCACTGGTGATTCTGAAAACAAACAAAACTTCGGCATGTTTTTCTGCCACAAATCCGAAAATACCAGGTATGTTTGTACAAGTTATAGTCACAATAAGAAAATCAGAAGTTTTTTATAAAAAGCAAAGATAGAAAATACATGGCACACAATCAAGAGCTTTTATATATTTCCCTGAAAGACATATATGAACTCGTTGATTGAGTTTTTTTGATTATCGGATTTTATGCAGTACTTATTTTGTCCGTAGTTAAGTCTCGATATAAATCATTTCGTTAAGCTATGATACGATTATATATATCTAACACCCTGTTTTATAGGATTTTGAAAAATAAACAGGAGAGGGTAAACAAAATGGTTTTTAAGGCACAGGCTTTGTGTAAAACCTGTTGTTGCTAATGCACGATGGAGAACTGTGGTATTATTCAGCTCTGAATTGTGTTTTTGATGAGCCGGTTGCTTTTTTAACAACAAACCTCCGGAGAAGAAAATGAATCAATCATTTTAGCTCCGAAGGCTTGAGTTCAATAAAATATATTCAAGTGGAATTATTTTTTTATCAGCTTTGTTCGTAAGGCGGATGTTCCGTTGAACGCTACAATAATATATATCCCTGCATTCAGATTGCTGATATCAATTTGTTGTGTTGTTTCATTGTTGCTGGTAATTGTCATCAGCAGTTTTCCTGTGAAATCGAAAATCTGAAAACCAGTGAATTGCTGATTGCTATTGTCGATGGTAATCATATCGCTGGTTGGATTGGGATAAACAAGAAGCGATATGCTGTTGGATTCATTGATGCCGACATAATCATGCACTTGAAAGTCATCAAAATCGAAATAATAATCGCCGCTACCACCGGTGCAAAGCAGTTTTATGATTATTTTCTCACCGCTATAAGCCGCCAAAGAACTTTGGAAAGCATGAAAGCTTGTTGAAGCAGTATGATTGGAAGAGCTGATGCTATCTATAGTTGTAAAACTGCTTCCGTTGTTGTTGGATACCTGAATATAAACAGTACCTATTTCATTTGTCGGAGTTGCAGTGTTTGGGTATCCGGAATAATTTACAAATCGGTAATTGAATTCAACTATACTTGAGCTATTGATACCGCAAAAAGATGCTGTACTTGCGAAAAATTCATCAGCAGGGCTGTTCAATCGTGCAGCAATTCCATTGTCGGTAGTTCCGTGCCCACCTTCATTAGTCATATCGCCATTCCAGTAGGAGGGGAGAGTTGAGCCAGCGTCGAAATCGGTGAAGTAAGGAGTGTTGTATGGTGTATAAGCGTCGTCGGTTTTTGTGTTGGCGGAGAATATTTGATTGCCATTGTCGGAATATGCTACATAGTAATAATTCGTTCCCGGAATTACTGCGGTATCGAGATAAGATTGTGCTGAGCCGACATAAGCTATATAGGTGAAATTGCCTAAATCGTCACCAATGCTGTAATTGGTGCCCATTATTGGTTTGTTTGAGGGAGCAGTTCCGGCTTTTCTGACAATAATTACATCATCACCAATAGTGTTTTTTTGCCAGTTGAGCATCATGCCATCACATTGTGAATTAGCGTGAAAACTTTGAGGGGAATCGGGTGCATCGAAAACAAGAGCCCAAACTGGATATTTGTTTCCGTCCAGTCCGTTGCTGGTAGGAGCCGAAAAATCGTTATGCCAGGTCAGTGAATAATATTCATATCCCGATGTGTTGTCAATAGTATAACATGCAAATGTGGGTTGTGTGCTGCTGCCACTTCCCCCAAAGTCAGTTTCTGTAAAAATGATTAGATGATTGGTGTTGCTAAATGCGAATGGCGTGGTTAAATTAATATAGCAATACCCTGCGTTGAATTTTACTTTGCCACTGAAAACCGTAGTTGCGCCACTTGAAAGAGTGCTGTATGTGCCTGTTCCGCCCCAGGTACTGAAACTTACCTCCTTGAGCTTGATGGTGATATTGATGCTGTCGTTGTATCCTGTAATAACAGGAATTACCATTTGGTTGATGGTGCCACTGGCTCCAATATTTGATTTGTTGTAAATGATGGCGGTTCTGGTGTATCCGTATGTTATGTCAAACGGATCGGTGTCGGGAGAAGTTGTTCCGGGATAGTCGGGAACGAGACAATAATTCTGCCCGAACAAGCTAAGGCCGGTAAACATTATTAATGCAAGGAAAAGTGTTTTCATTTCGTTTGTTGTTTTTTGGGTTTGTGACAAAATTATTACCGTTTGATTTGTTGGAGTCTCCGTAAAATTCCTGATTTTTAAAACCCATTTTCCGTAATTTTCCTGATAAGCCAACATTTGCTAATCATGTTCATTTGCGAAAAACATTTTAATCATGAAAAAGCAGATTTTCTTTTTATCATTTTTGCTGATGGCTGTTGTTGCTTTTGCACAACCCATCGATGATGGCTGGGTCGAAATTGGCAATGCTTCGAACAATTCCGAATTGTACGATATCGATTTTATATCGCCAACAACTGGATTTGCAATAGGCACAGGTGGTGCGTTTCTAAAAACTATAGATGGTGGAAACACATGGTCAACTTACGATATTGGCGTTGGGTTTTCGTTGTGGCAGTTGCAGTTTACAAGTGCAAGTGTTGGTTATATAATTGGTGGAAACAACGTTGATGGAGATTATTTTGGAAAGATATTGCGCACATCGGACGGCGGAATTAGCTGGACCGAAGTATATTCACAAACATCAGAGCTTTCCGATATGTATTTTATAAATGATAGTACAGGTTGGGTATCGGCCTATGAGCTGGTTTTGCAAACGACCAATTCTGGAGCAACCTGGACCCCAGTTGCATGTATTGGATACACTATTTATAATATCTGGTTTGTTTCTGCCTTAAAAGGCTATTATAGTGGAGTAGATTCAAAAGTTTATAATACAACCGATGGAGGAAATGTATGGACCGAAAAGTTTTCTGGTGAAACTTTGAACGATTTGTGGTTTCGCGATCCACAACATGGATACTATCTCAACAGTATTCGTCAGTTGAAGGTTTCGACCGATTCCGGAAACACATGGACTTGGGCATATACTTTCCCCGAACAGGTTAAAAATGTTCGTTTTATCAATCAGGATACTGGCTATGTTTTGAACTATGCAGGCGATAAAATTTTCCAATCTATTGATGCCGGCACCACATGGCAACTGATTTATGAAGCTTCAAATGAAAATTTGAACGACATTGAAGTTGAAAGCAATGGTCGTCTTTATGTAGTTGGTAAAGGCGCTTTTGCAATAACTACTAACAATGGTGTTGTATGGGATACTTTACACGAAGGTTCGTTTTCGGGATATCTGAACGATGTTCAGTTTATTAACAATCAAATCGGAATTGCCGTTGGAGACAATGGGAAAGTGAAACGAACCACCGATGGAGGAAATACCTGGGTAACTGAAGCTGCTCATCCATATAAAAATCTGAAAGGCGTGAGTTGTTTCGATTCAACTGCTGTTTTTATTGCCGGCGAAGACAGTCTCATTTTGAAATCGACTGATTCGGGTCAGACATGGAATTCTTCGGCTACTGGTTTTAATTTGACAAGTACAAAGGGAATTGAAATGTATTCTGCAACCGAAGGCTTTGCTTTTGGGATAACCAATGTGTATAAAACAAATGATGGTGGTGCAAGTTGGACTGTTTCAGGCATTTTGGGGAATATTCGCTGCGCTTCGGTTTTGGGAAATGATTCGGTTTATTTGGCAGGTAACAGCGAAATTCAATACACATACGATGGTGGAACTACCTGGGTTGGTCCAAACTATTTTTCTCAAATTGGGTATGGACTATTTTTTCTTTCAGCAGATACTGGTTTCATTGTTAACTCATGGGGGAGAGTACTCAAAACAACCGACCGAGGTGTAAATTGGAATCAAACTCTTAATGCCGGGCCGTCTTTGTATGCTATAACATTTGTTGACGATACAACAGGCTATATAGTAGGACACAATGGGAAAATTCTGAAAACAACCAATCGGGGAGCAACATGGAATGTTGTGGAATGTCCAACGCAGCGCAGTTTGCGTGCAATCTGGTTCACTCCCGACGGTACAGGTTATATTGTTGGGCAAGATGGAATTATACTTAGGAAGTCTATGGTTCCGGTTTATCAGGTCGATTTTTCTGTGACCAACGACGATAGTGATGTATTGGCAAATGCAACCATGCATTTTAATGGAAGCACTTATCCGGTTGGCGACTACACTGTTGTTGGTCTGGAAGCCGGTTCGTATAATTATATTTTTTCGTGTCCGGGACATCGCAGCGACACGGGTATAGTTGTGATTTCGAGCGATACAGCTATTAATATCGAACTCAAAAAATTCCATTCTGTTTCTATCGATGTGATAAATTATTTCAATAGTAATGTTGGGATGGCCGGAGTACTGTTCAATGGCGACTCACTTGTAACTGCTGCCGGCAGTGGTGTTGCATTTCCCAATGTTGTTAAAGGTGCTGCCTGTTCGGTTCAAATACTAGCCAATCATTACCTGCCTTATCTGACATCGGTTGATATTAATGGCGACACATCGTTTATCTTTGTTCTTGATGCTGATATTTCAGCTCCAGTAGTGCAAACTGTAACAGGGTTGAACGATCATGGCTTTACTGCTGAATGGACTGCAGGACTCAATGCCGACGAATATGCTCTTTTTGTATCGGCCGACAATTTTGCAACCTATATTGCTGGATACGATAGTGCTGTTGTTACAACCCTCAGCGAAATAATCTCTGGTCTTACTCCTGGACTTACCTACTACTTTCGTCTGCGTTCGGTCAATGCTTATGGTGTTTCAGATTATTCGAATACAGGAACAGCCATGACTACTACTGGCATTGGCGAAGAAAATGCAACTACAATTTTGATTTATCCCAATCCTGCAACCGATTTTATCGACGTGAATTTCAGTGGCCAATTGCCCGGCTTTATTTCGATTTATGATGCCTATGGTCGCCAACTGACTGAGCAACGGGCAACTAATAAAAACAGAATTGTTGTTTCCGAATTCCCTTGCGGTATCTATTATTTGCATTGTGGAGAAACTGTTTCAACTTTTGTCGTTACGCGATGAAAATGCCCGTAGCAAATCAGGCCAATGAGGATGCAAAAAAAATGCTTCGAAAAGTTCATCGTTTGCTCAATGCCAATCGAATCGATGAAGCATGGAAACTTTTCGGAAAACACGAAAATGGTTTTTATGAGCAGGTTGATTCCGATTTGCGCGACAAAATTCTCGAAGCAAGGCAAAACATCTTGAAGAAAATGATTAACGAACTGAAAGTAAAATGAATTTAGCCAAAAGTCATCCTATGACCACCAGAAAAAACGTTTTGCAACCTGGATAAACTGACAAAAAGCACAGTCACATTGAGCGAGCCTGCCCTGAGCGCAGACGAAGGGAAATGCGGCTGTGCTTTTTTGCCCGTATTTCAGCTTATTACGAATGTTTGTCATTAGCAGTGGCTTTCGGTGATAAGTTGAATTTAGTAAGCTCACGATGAAAAAAAACAATCGAAGGGCGACTTTTGGCAAATATCTAATTGCAAAAAATAGTTTTGTTGACCTTTCGTAATCGTAAAATTTACAAACCTCAATTTCTATGAAAAAACTTGTGACAATTTTTTTAATAATGCTTCCATTCATGCTTTCAGCTCAGTGGAGCTGGCTCAATCCTAGACCACAGGGCGATGCAGTTACCGATATGTATTTTGTCGATAACTCAACCGGTTTTGCTTCCACGTTGAGTGGTGCAATTTTGAAATCGTCGGATGCAGGCGATTCATGGAGTATCGTGGATAAGCCAACCGATCAGTGTCTGAATGCGATATTCTTTGCGGGGGCAAGTACCGGTTTTGCCTGCAGCAATAATGGAACACTTGTAAAAACAACAGATGGAGGAAATAGCTGGACCCAAATTGCAACATCGTATTCGGGCGATAATTTTACCGATATCTATTTTTTGAATGCTGATACAGGTTTCATTTGCGGCGATTATGGATTTCTGATTCGCACCAGCGATGGCGGACAGAACTGGTCGGTAGTAAATGTGGGCGGCTCTACGGAAAACATGACTTCTTTTTGCTTCCCTACCGCCACAACTGGTTATATTTCGGCCGAAAATGGTTATTTTTTCAAAACCACCGATCGTGGTACCACCTGGGCCGAAATTGATGCCGGAGTAGCCGAAGATTTTCGGTGTATCTGGTTTGCCGATGTCAACACAGGCTGGATGGCCGGCGATTGGGGTGCGATTTATAAAACAACCAATGGTGGTACATCGTGGAGCAATCAGAGCACTTCAACTCACGAGTATATTCAGGCTTGTTCGTTTATAGATGCAAATACCGGTTTTTTAAGTGCAGACGGTGTGATTCTCAAAACCACCAATGGAGGAAGCAGCTGGACACCGTATAGTTTGGGAAACTACGATTATATATTGTCAATCTGGGCTTTCAGTACAACAACGGTGGTTGCGGGCAACGAAAATGCTCGACTATATAAAACCACCAACGGCGGAACCAGTTGGAGCGATAAAACTACCGATTTGATGGATCCGGGCATTCGCTTCAACGATGTGGTGTGCTTCGACAACAACCGTATTGTTGTGGCAGGAGCTGGCGGAGCGATTTTTCGTACAGCCAACGGTGGATACAACTGGGACAGCATTCCTTCGGGTATCTTCAATGAAATAAACGATGTTGAAATTCTCGATGGCGTTACTGCATTTGCATGTGCAAACAATGGACAAATGATTATGACAATAGATGCCGGATCTTCGTGGTCCACTTTAACAACAGGAATTTCAAATTGGCTGTTCTCAGTTTTTGCAGTCGATGCCAGTAATATTTGGACATGCGGAACAAATGGAACCATTTTGAAAAGTGTCAATGGCGGAACAAGTTGGACACCCCAAACTTCTGGAACAACAAACGTGCTGTACGATATTAGTTTTTCTGATTCAAACAATGGAGTAGCAGTGGGGCAGAGTGGTAAAATTCTTCACACAACCGATGGTGGAGCAACTTGGAATCCAGTGACTTCGGGAACAAGCCAGACCATTTACTCGGTTATTCATTTAAGTGCTGACACTGTCATTGCCGGAGCCTGGAACGGTGTACTTCTTCATTCCTACGATGCCGGTGCAAGCTGGGCTAATACTACTATAAACGATGGATATGGGATATATAATTTTCTGCTTTCGGCAACCGATACTTTGTTTGCTTATGGTGTTGGAGGCAAAATTGGCTTTTCGACTGATCGTGGTGTCAGTTGGAATGCGGCCGGGCATTTTACCGGTTGGGCTGTGAAAGCGATTGCCGAAGCTCCTTCGGGAACAATGTATGCAACAGGCTTCAATAGCATGATGCTTCATCGCGGGCCGCTTCCGGGTGTTGGTTTCGACGAAAACGATCAACACAATTACCCAATGTTGAGCATTTTCCCCAATCCTGCCAACGAAACCATTTTTGTGGACGCATTGCCTGACGATAGCTATTTCATTCTCAATGCTACTGGTCAAATTGTTTTGTCGGGAATTGCAACTACAAACACAATCGATGTTTCTGATTTGAAGCCGGGATTGTATTTTATTTCAATCGAATCGGCTAACGAAACAAAGCAAGGAAAGTTTTTTAAAGCAGATTGAGAGCAGTACTATCAAATTGTTTCAAACATTCAAGACTTATATCAAGTTGATAGCCTTTGTCAATCCTTGCTTATTTAGAAAAGACTATTTCATTTTTACTATATTTGGGCACAAAATTTTCTGTTTTGAGCAAATGTGGGCATTTAAAGAACTTTTGTGTTATGCAATTGGCATTGCTGATGATACTGAATTTGTCTGGTACAGCCGATGCCCAAACCCCAGTTTTTGGTGATAGCCTTATTGTGCAGGCGGCCAACGAACGCAAGCTGGGTTCGTACGACAAAGCGCTGCAATACGATTTGGGTGCGCTATCGATGGCTGAACGTCAGTCGGATAAAAGACTAGAAGCCAAGGCTTATAACGGAATTGCAACCGATTATTATAGAATTGGCAATTTGGCCAAAGCGCGTTTGCATTACCGGAAATCACTCGAATTGTATCTTACTCTGGCCGATACACTGAATGTGGCTGATCAGTATTACAAAATCGGTATGATTGACGTTGATGAAGGCGCAATGGCCGAAGCTCAACTGAACTTTGGGAAATCGGTTGCCATTTTTCTGGAAAAGAATAATTATCCGGGTCTTGCCGATGTTTACAATGGCTATGCATCCATGTTTTATGTAGCGCAAAATTTCGATTCTGTAGCCTTTTATGCCGAAAAATCGCTCACTTATTATCAATTAGCGGGCAACAACGATGCGGAATCGTTTATGCTTATCAATCTGGGAGCACTTTTCAATGCGCAGGGCAATCACCTGAAAGCTTTGCAGTTTGTCCGAAATGGAATTTCGGTTGCCAGCAGCAACGGACTCATCAACCAATTGCGGCAAGGGTACCGAAATTTGAGCGAAACATATGCTATGCTTGGCGATTGGAAAAATGCCTATAAAAACCAACTCGAATATATTCGGTATAAGGATTCGATTTTCAACCAGCAGAAAGAACAAGCATTGATGGAGGTCGAAACACGCTACCAGACAGCCGAGAAGGAGCGAAAAATCCAGGAGCAAAAAGTCGATTTGCTCTCAAAAGAGAAAAAGCTCGATTCGTTTCGCAACACACGCAATGTTTTGCTTTTGATACTTTTGGTACTGGCAGTTGCGGCCATTTTATTTGTTTATCGATACAGAGCGCGAAAAAAAATCAATTTGCTGCTCGACGAGAAAAACAAACAACTCGAAGATATCAATTCGTATAAAGATAAGTTGTTTGCGATAATTTCGCACGATTTGCGTTCGCCTGTTTCGTCGTTTAGTCGCATAACGTCTTCGCTATCGATGGCGATCGATCATTTGAAACCCGAGGAAATTAAGCGCTACCTCGTTGAAATTGACAGAACAGCCTCCGGTTTGCATCTGATGTTGCGTGGCTTGCTTCAATGGTCGCTCAGTCAGCAAGGTGGAATGAATTTGAATTTGGGAAAATGCGACATTGCTGCCTGCATCAACAATGCTTTATCCGATTGTCGCAGTGCTGCTTCGGAAAAGCAAATTGAGATATCGTTGCATGTTGGTTCTAATGTTTTTGTTACAGCCGATGCCAATTTGCTTCTCATAGTGCTGCGCAATCTGATGTCGAATGCGTTGAAGTTTGCTCCTGAAGGTTCTGTTGTGAGCATTGCTGCAAAAGAGCAGGGAAGCGTAGTTTACATTGATGTGAGCGACCAGGGACCTGGAGTCCCCGACAATATGAAATCGGTTCTTTTTAAACAAATGGCTACGGATGCTGTTGAAACTATTGCAAAAGGAACTGGTTTCGGTCTTTTTATTTCGTCGGAGCTGATGCTGAAAATGAATGGCGAAATTTCACTGCTCGAAAGTTCCGAAAAGGGAAGTGTATTCCGATTATCGCTACCTTTGTATAAAGACAATTGAAATGAAAATCAGAATTGCTGTTGCCGACGATCATGCCATTGTGCGCGATGGGATTAGAGCCATGTGTCTGGCTGTTGCTGATTTTGAATGCGTTTTTGAATCTTCATCTGCCGAGGATTTTTTGAAATTGTTGCCTAAAAATCCAGTTGATATTGCTGTTATCGATGTGCAAATGCCCGGTTTAAGTGGAATTGAGCTGGCCGAAAGCATCCGTGAGCAGAGGCCCGAGGTGAGTGTGCTTATTTTTTCGGGCTATATGGACGAGAAAACTGTACTGGATGCTATTGCCAAGGGAGTAATGGGTTATGTGTCGAAAGATGCTACATTGCAAGAACTGAAACAAGCATTGCTTTCGGTGGCTGCTGGCGAGCAGTTTTATAGTCTGAGTATTGGCGAAATATTGTATAAAAGCTACATTCGAAAGCAAATAAATGGCAATGATGTTGCTAAAATCAATAATCTTTTAAGCGAACGCGAAGTTGAGGTTCTGAAGGGTTTTGCAGAAGGAATGAGCTACAAGGAAATTGCCGAAAAGCTTTTCATTAGCCCGCGAACAGTCGAAACGCATAAGGAAAATATCATGAAAAAGCTTGAATTGAATTCACTTGCTGATATTATTAAATATGCAATTCGGGAAAGGATTATTGAATTATAGTGCTTCTTATTCGGTATTAAGGTTCACCGCCCAGTCGCGATGCTGGTTAAGCTCAATAGTTCTATTGGTCTGGACACTGTATTTGGTCATCAACAAGGCTGACGGTTTTTTAGCCAAATACTTTCTCTGATGATATTTACTCAATGCCGGAGCAAACAAAACATCGGCCTGAGGAAATGATTCCGGAATTGGCGGCAGTTTATAGCCGCTTATATTCATTATGGTGTAGCCCGACCAGGCCATAAACTGATTGTGGCGGAACACAAGCGAGTCGTTGTATTGCTGAGTTACCGGAATCAATTGCAGGTGATTTCGGTTGGCAAACCGCCCGATGCGATTAAGGATAAATGCTGAAGGTGCAAAATCGGGCTCAATCACATACAACTTCCCGGCATTTTTGATGCCGGTTACATACTGTTTTCCGTCTTTAAGGGCAAACCAAAATGACGTTTCACGCTCGTTTTTGGCCCCTTCCCATTGAAATGCGGTAGCAAGTAATATAAAAATGAGAATCGGATAAGCGAATCGTATTTTACGCAGACGAAACATTAAAAATCCAAACACAATAATGAATGCTATAAAAAGTGCAGTTTTCGCATTAACGTAAATATTGCCAAGAACAGCATAGGGCAGCGATTCGATGGATCCGACAATGAAATTCATGGCTTTTGCAAGAAAAATAGTTGCCCAAGCTGCAATATGACTAATTCCGGGAATCCACGAAAACAAAACGGCGCCCATGCCTGCATACAAAACAACACCCGATAAAGGAACCACCAGAATATTGGTGAGTAGAAAATATACAGGGAATTGTCCGAAATAATACAGGACAAACGGTATTGTTGCAAGTTGGGCAGCCAGTGAAACACAGATCAATTGCCAAATTTTGTCGGGTAATTTGCGGCGGAAATAGAAAATCCGGTAAATAGGACTAAAAAACAATAAAATTCCGGCAACAGCCGCAAACGAAAGCTGAAAACCTATCTCTCCAATAGTATTCGGATTGATGGCCAGTAGAATAAATGCTGCTGCTGCAAGGTTGTTGAACGGGCTTGTATTCTGTCGCATTGTCTTCCCGATGGCAACAAACGAAATCATCAATGTAGCCCGAAGTACAGAAGCTGATAATCCTGTGAGTAGCGCATAAAACCAAATGGTACCAAGAACCAGTACCACACCAAGCCATTTTTGCTTTTTAATAAACGGGATCAGTCCGAGCAAAGCCAGCATCATGAGGTAGATGACGCCTACATGTAATCCGGAAACAGCCATGATGTGAATTGCCCCTGTATTGCTGTACGATTGCATCATGTCGGCGCTCATGTCGGCCCGGTATCCGGCAAGCATGGCTGAAACAACGGCATATTCATCGGTTTTGCCTAATTGGTTTTGCAGAATCGAAACAAGTTGCATTCGTGCGCCAAGAGCTAATTTCATCAATGGATTTCCGGTGTTGTGCCCGAGTAAAGTCCAGTTTCCATTGGCAATGTAGGCCTGATGAAAAATGTTTTTATCGGCCAGAAATTTCCGGTAATTAAAATCCGAATTAAACACAGGACTTTCAATACCAGTAATTTTAAGTTTTGCGACAATCCTATCGCCATAGTCGGGTTGCAGCCCCGAATCGGGTCGTGCTATATAAAGCAGAATTTTGCCGTCGCAGCTTTCCCAACCATTGTTGGTTTTGATAGCAATTGCTTTTGCCGTTGTTTTAAACGTGTTGTTTTTTTGTTCAACCGAATTGTCGATTTGAAGAATCATTTCTGATTCTTTTTCAGTCAGGAAACGACCAACAAAGTGGGGACTATTGCGTAAGTCGTTCCGAAATGAAATATAATAACCCGAGAGAAGTATTCCGGCGATCAGTAGTATTCCTTGTATGTATCTCATCTTGAATGGGTTGAGCCTTGGAAATGCAAACAGCCATACGCCAGTACTCAGAAAAAGTGTAATAAGAATAGATATGATTTGTGGTCTGGTTAGTAATACCAGCCCGCTGCGATACATCAGAATGCCCGCAACAAAAGGAATAATAATCCTGACAAATGGCATTTTTGACCAGGAATTCATGCGTAATCAGTTATTCGGTTGGAGAAATTTGATCAAGCGTTGTTATTTCGATGCCAAGGTAGTAAAATTTTAAAATATCGATGTAATTAAAGCCTTGCCGTGCCATATTCATTGCACCCTCCTGACTCATTCCGACTCCGTGGCCAAATCCTTTTCCGCTAAAAACAATTTGATCGTCTTGCTCGCTGATGTTGAAAAAAGTAGAGCGCAATTTCAAGTCTTCCCGTACTTTCCGAAGACTGATATTATCAACAAGATATGCCCGACGGGCTGCTTGCTGAAAAGAGGTTACCTGTTTCACTTCCGAAGGGATATTGATGGGGTATTCGTAGTTTTTACGCAGGTATTCCAGCCATTCGGTCCGGGGCATCGTTTTTTGCCATGAATAACTGTTTTGCCCAATACTGTATGGATCATTCACCGAACGAAGATAATATATAGCCTTCCCCCACACATCTTCGGAATTGGCTGTTTGCCCGCCCGAGTTGGAGTGAAAAACAGCCATAATGGGTTGTCCGCTGGTATCAACCATGATTTCGCCGGCAGTTTTGGATGTGGCCAGCATTATATCGGTGTTTCCGCAGCGTCCTTTGTAAACCTGACAATGAGTTTGATCGCACAGCTGATAACCTTCGGCGGCATGTTTTTCGATGTTTCGCAAAGTAAATGTTCTCACTGCAACTGCCTGAACTTTGAAAAATTCAATGTTTTTGGCAATGCCTGCCTCGGCTTGAACAACTCCGGCAACATAATGCTCAAGTTCTACTTCGTTGATAAGCCACAGTGTACCGTCTTCGCGAAGCGAAATGAGGATGTTGTCGTCGTAAAGTCTTTTGGGGTCGGGGAGCAGAACCTGAAAAATATTCAGAAAACCTTTGCTTTGCAGACGAATAAATTTCCCCATAAAAAGTGTATCGGCCGATGAAAAAACCACCAGTTCGTTATTGACAGGTTTAATGGTCAATGTGTCGTTTTTGTTCCATGCTTTTTGAACAGTTCCCGACGAGTCGCTCATTTCATAGTTCCCGGAAAAAATAACGAGCTGCACCGATTTGAATGTTCTGTCGCTATAGATCCGAACCCTGATATCGCGCCTTGCCTGAGCTCCAAAGCTCAGAACCAGTGTTATGATAAGTGATATTGCTGCTCGCGATATTTTCATGCTAAATGCTGCAAATTTCAACAATTCGTTGTGCTACACGTGCTGGTGCCCCGACCCCGCCAAGTTGTTTGTATAGCAAATCGTATTCCGAAAGCATTTTTTTGCGCGAGTCGGATGGGAAAAGAATTTTATCCATCTCGCGATTCATGTTTGCTACAGTGAGATCGGCCTGAATAAGTTCGGTGCATATTTCTTTTCCTGCAATAAGATTGGCAAGCGAAATGTACTTGATGTTTTTGCCAACAAGTTTTCGGGCAATCCAAACCGACAATGCATTGGCTTTGTAGCAAACCACCTGTGGAACTTTGAACAGTGCAGCTTCGAGTGTAGAGGTGCCACTTTTTACAAAAGCAGCATCGGCTGACGATAGCAATACATACGACTGGTCGGCCAGAATAGAAACATCGAAGCCCTGAGTATTGTACAATTCGGCTGGCAATAAACTGACTGCCCCAATAACAATGTGGTGGGTCTCTTTGTATTTTGCCGAGGCATTAAGCATCAACGGAAGCATGCGTTTCAATTCCTGCCTGCGACTTCCGGGGAGTAGAGCTAGTATGGGTTTGTCAGTTGGCAATTTGGTTTTTGGGGGAGTCCTTTGAAATTCTTCTATGGCATCAATCAAAGGATGACCAAAATATTCTGTTTCTACACCATGGTTTTGAAAAAATTCCTGTTCGAATGGTAAAATGGGGAAGAGAATATCAACATCGCGGCGTATTTTTTTAACCCTCGATTTCTTCCATGCCCACACCTGAGGCGAGATGTAGTAAATCACTTTCAGGTTTTGTTTTTTCGCCCATTCTGCCATTCGCAGATTGAAGCCAGGATAATCTATCAGGATGAGTGCGTCGGGGTTGAAATCGATAATTTGCTGCTTGCAAAGCCTGAAATTACGCATAATGGTTCTCAGATTCAGCAATACTTCAACAAATCCCATGAAAGCCAGTTCGCGAATGTGCTTTTTGATAACAACACCTTTTTCGGCCATTTTATCGCCTCCCCAGCCAATGAGTTGAGCCTGCGAATCGAACAACGCAAGTTGAGTCGCCAGGTTAGAACCATGCAGGTCGCCCGATGCTTCGCCGGCAATGATAAAATATTTCATGCACTCCAGTTGAAATAAAAGTAAACAAGTGCAAAAACAAATGTTACAAGCAAAATACCCCTGCCGGTTTTATCGGCCTTTACACGAATAAGGTAGTATCGGAAAGGAATAAGGTTGACTGCTAGTGCCAAAAGTTGGATTGTGCTTTCTTTAAGCGGTTTTGTGCTGAAGAATCCACTAATCAAAGTGATGAGAAAGTAAAAAATAACAGGCAACACAAGCGCCATTACAATACCCAGCCAAATATTATCGCGTTTAAAAAACTCTCTCATATATCGTTGTATGTTTTTTTGAGTGATTCAATATTTTGATGTGCAGTAAGGTCGATCGTAACCGGGACAATACTAATATAGCCGTTTTTGAGTGCATAGTCGTCGGTGTTGCTACTTTGGTCAGGTACGATAAATTCGCCTTTGAGCCAATAGTATGGTTTCTGGTGCAAATCGATTCTTTTTTCAAAACCTTCGTCCCAAAATCCAATGCTTTGCCGACATATTTTAATACCTTTCGGACTTGAGTTGTCAGGAAAATTTACATTGAGACAGGTGCCGGCCGGTAATCCCGATTCCAAGGTGTTTTGGCAGATTTGTTTTATATACGTTCCTGCAAATGAAAAATCGAGTTTTGTGTCGTAATTGAACATCGAGAATCCAATAGCAGGTATGTTTTGCATAGCTCCTTCGATAGCTGCAGCCATGGTTCCACTGTAAAGAATGTTTATAGAATGATTGCTTCCGTGGTTAATACCGCTCACAATCAGGTCGGGCTTTTTGTCGAGTATCTGATTAAGTGCCAGTTTAACACAATCGGCTGGTGTGCCATTGGTTTTGTATTTGTCGATGCCATTTTCAGAAGCAAGCTGTTTTATCCGTAACGGTGTTGAAATGGTGACGGCATGACCCATCCCTGACATCCCGGTTTGGGGAGCTACAACCACAATTCGTCCCAGCGGTCTGAGAAAAGAAATAAGAAATTTAATCCCCGGGGCATCTATGCCGTCGTCATTGGTAACAAGAATGAGTTTTTCCATAGTTCTAGTCAACGGCATTGAACTTTTTTTCGAGGTCTTTCAGAGCCGAATTTTGTTCCTCTAGATTTTTGTTTTCAGTTTCGATGCTCGATTTATTTTCTTCGGTTTTTTTCTCAGCATCCTCTATCCTTTTTTTATAGTCTTCAATATCTTTTGCCAGTTTTTCATTTTCTTTTTCAAGATCTTTGATGTTTTTTTCTGTTTTACTTACCATTTCTTTTTGTGCATTGAGTTGCTTGTTGACAGCATCTTTAGCCATGGCGATCGCAAAATCGTATATCATTTTCTCGGCTGCTTTATATCCGCTGGTGTGTTCTTTCGAATTGAGATATGCTCCGCCAAGGTCGAAGGCAACCATAAATTTCACATAGCCGTCTTTTTGTTCCGTTACTGAGTAAACATCAATGGTGTTTGAAGAAATAGCGAGAATGGTAGCATCGTCGGCCATCATTTCCGATTTTCCTGAAACTTTGGCGCCAAAGCCTTTCATTTTGTCTTTCCACTCTTTGATAATATCGTCGGCATTGGCTTCAGCAATATTAACAACAAGGCAGTTGTTTTTTCCGTTTCCGATTTTTTCGGTACTTTCTGTAACTTTTGTCTTCTGCCCATTGGCATTGAATGCAAATGCAGCCACCAAAAGGATAAGGAACAGGTTTTTCATGGATTTTTTTGTAAAGGTAGGAAGAATTAGGAAAATGGGAGTAATTTTATATTCATCGATTCAAAACAAAAAGCACGTTTCATGTAGTGGTTTGCAAGTAGTAAAGCGATTAAATACCTGTGTCTTGATAATACGCAAAGTTAACACGATGCTTTATTACATGATTTTTTTGCATACGGGGCAGTGAAATGTAAGATGTGAATTGTTTCCGGATGTATGTTTGATAGTGAAATCGGCCAACAATAACAATATTCAACCCCGGTTTTTTTCCGGCAGGTATTTCCAGAATCGTTTGGGTAAAAGCTGTACGTGAAGTTTTGGATTTATCCTTTCTTTTATGCACATGGAATCGAAATAGCTTTTCCAGAGCTCCTGCAGAAGCAACTCGTCCTTGTCCAGGATGCTTTCGTCAATCCTGCCGGTGGCGTAATCGATCTGGCTGTTGACGAGTTTCATTTCACGAGTGTCCTTCATATCATAGTAGAACCCGAAATTTCTTCGTGTATCGTAAATGATCCATTTCTGGTCGGCAAAACGATTCTCGAAATGTTTTATGGTCAGCGGTAAAACATTGTATCTGGGATCAAAGGATGCGTAGTAAATCTCATCGGTTGTTTTTTGGAACCGGGTGAACATGAGTATCCTGTGAGCTTCGCGACTCACTTTCTTGCCTGTTTTGAACATTTCCAGCACTTCGTTGCTTCGGAAATCCATCTCAATATTTGTCCGGGATTCAAACACTTTTCGTATATAATTCAAAATCTCATTTTCTATATCCGGTATTTCCGAAAGAAAGGCATAATAGAGTATCCGGCAACTTTCTGCTGAAATTCTTGTGTGAAGCCCGTCCCATACTCTTTTCGCTCTTTTTTCATCGCTGATCACATCGTAACCGGCTTTAAAAAGGGTGTACTGATCAGCATCATTCCTCAGTATCTTATCCGGGAACAATTTCCTGTCATAACACTGAAATACCAGTGTCAGGAATCCTTCAAACGTATTGTCGTACGACCAGATATTCATTGCTCTTGTTTTTATCGGAAAACTCAAAATAGTTTTAGCTGCCCGGGATATTTCTCTGTTTTTTGAGGTCTTGTTTTTTCGGAAAACATTCGCCGCAGGTTTTCGGGTTTTATTTCATTCACCGTAGGGGAACTCAGCTCGTTGCATGTGATGAAATAACGGGCCCGCTTCATGACAACGCCCATTTTTGTAAGTTGGCCTGCATTGACTCTTCCGTATCGCCTTGAAGCAATAATCAGTTTGGCCGACCTTACCCCAATGCCCGGCACTCTTAAAATGAGCTCGTAGGGCGCTTTGTTAATGTCCACCGGAAACATCCAGGGATTGCGGATTGCATAGCTTAATTTGGGATCTATTTCCAGATCCAGATTAGGATGTTCGTCGTTTACGATTTCATCCACCCTGAAAAAATAGAACCTCATGAGCCAGTCGGATTGGTAAAGACGGTTTTCTCTTTTCAGAGGAACCTTATCAATGACCGGGAGTCGGCTGTCGGAAGTGTTTACAGGCACATAGCCCGAATAATAGACACGCTTCAGTTGCTGATTTCCGTATAAATCCGAAGCTAAATTCAGTATCCGTCTGTCGGTATCGGGTGTGGCTCCGATAATGAGTTGGGTGCTCTGACCCGCCGGAACAAATTTTGAGGCCGAGCGAAACTTCTTCCGGTCTTCGCTGCTTTCAAGAATTCCCTGATGAATGGAATTCATGGGCGTAAAAATGCTGGTGTAGTCTTTTTCCGGGGCCAGTATTTTTAAATTCTCCTCAGTGGGGATCTCAACATTCACACTCAGACGGTCTGCATACAGACCAGCCTCACGAACAAGTTCAGGGCTTGCTCCGGGAATACTTTTCAGATGGATGTAGCCGTTGTATCGGTGTTCGGTTCGCAAGGATTTTGCCACCCCGATCATCCGTGACATCGTGTGATCCGGGCTTTTTATTATTCCCGAGCTGAGGAACAGACCTTCTATGTAATTCCTTCTATAGAATGATATGGTGAGTTCTGTAAGTTCCCTGACAGTAAAAGTTGTTCGCCGGATATCGTTGCTTCTTCGGTTGACGCAATAAGCACAATCGTACAAGCAGTGATTGGTGAGCATTATTTTGAACAGCGAGATGCAGCGCCCGTCCTCGGTGAAGCTATGGCAAATACCCATCGGAGAGGCGTTGCCGATACCGTTTCCCGTATTGCTCCGGTTGCTTCCGCTTGAAGCACACGATACATCGTATTTTGCAGCCCCTGCAAGGATTTCCAGTTTTTTTAGCGTGTCCTCGTTCATATTGCTTTCATTCTGTATTGGAAAATTTCTTTTGTGATTTTGCTGATTTATGTCTATTTTTGCCCTCAAATATACTAATATTTTTAGTATGCTAATAAAATGAGAGGAGGTTTTTTTATGAATAACCTGTTGGGCTTGAATATCAAAAACTTGCGCAGATCGCATGGGCTGACGCAGGATCAGTTGGCAGATAAAATTGGCGTAAACAGAGCAATGATAGGCTCTTATGAGGAAGGACGGGCTGTTCCAAAATTGCCGGTGCTGCGGACGCTTGCATATTATTTTGATGTCAGCATAGATGATCTTGTGAATCTGGATCTGAATGACGTGGAAACAGAAAAAAACAGCCGGCGGGTCGCCGATATTGAAGGAAAAGGACTCCGGGTGCTAACAACTCTTGTTGACCGCGACAACAAAGAGCTTATCACATTGGTTCCGGTAAAGGCTTCGGCCGGTTACCTGAAAGGTTATTCCGATCCCGATTTTATGGAAACTCTTCCCCGATTCGGTCTTCCCGTCTCCGAGCTAGGGAATGAAAGATCCTACCGTGCTTTTCAGATAACAGGCGATAGTATGTTACCTGTGCTGCCTGATTCTTATATTATCTGCGAATATGTCAGGGACTGGCATGAAATAAAAGATGGTAAAACGTATGTGCTGATAACGCAGGATGATGGTGTCGTTTATAAGCGGCTGTTCAGTAAAGATGAAAATACACTGATTATGAAATCGGATAATCCCGAGTATGCCCCCTACACAATATCTGTTGATATTGTTTCGGAAGTATGGAAGGCTTTGGGTTATATCTCGTTTTCACTACCCGAACCTGATGAAATGAGCCTGGGAAAACTGACTGCCCTGGTTTATAAGATGCAAAACGAAATGGATGAGCTGAAAAAAGGTCGTCACTGAAAAGCCGTGATTTGGATACAGAGGCAGTTTTAACGGAACCGGATCAGCCGTTTCTTTTTTTCTAACTTTGCAGATATTTATATGCGATGCCACTCATTAAAAAAGTCAACGGAATACTTCCCGTGTGGGGCAATAATTGTGTGATTGCCGAAAATGCAACCATTACCGGCGATGTGGTAATGGGAAGCAACTGCAGTGTCTGGTTCAACGCCGTCATACGGGGTGATGTTCACTCCATCCGTATAGGCGACAATGTAAATATTCAGGACAATGTGGTAATTCACTGCACATACCAGAAATCGCCGGTGAGCATAGGCAATAATGTGTCGATTGCACATGGTGCAATCGTACATGGCTGTACCATAGGCAACAATGTGCTGGTCGGTATGGGGGCAATTATCATGGATGATGTTGTGGTTGAGGATAATGTTATTATAGCCGCCGGCGCTGTTGTCACCAAAGGTGTTGTAGTGGAGTCGGGGAGTGTGTACGGAGGAATGCCGGCAAAGAAGATCAAATCGCTTGATATTTCATTACTCGAAGGAGAAGTGAAGCGGATATCCGGCAATTATATGATGTATGCCGGCTGGTACGACGAAGGTCTGTAGAAATCTGATATTTTCTACGCTGGAATATTAACGTGATGGCTTCAAGACATTTCAATGTCGGTACGATCGATAGGAGTTGGTTGCGAAAAAGACGACAATAAAAAAACCGCTCCCGAAAGGAGCGGTTTTCAAAGTAGCAAATGACACTTTACTTACTAGTAATCTTGAATTCCGTACGGCGATTGAGTTGTCGGCCTTCTTCGGTTGCATTTGAAGCAATGGGTTTGTCGAATCCATAGCCAACCGATGTCATTCGATCGGCTGCAATACCGGCTTTGATCAAATAATCAACCACAGCTTTGGCACGCTGCTCGGAAAGTGTTTTGTTGTATGCTGCAGAGCCAACATTGTCAGTGTGACCCGATATTTCAATTTTCAGCGTTGGGTTTTCGCGCATCAGCTGAGTAAGATTTTCGAGTTCTGCTTTTGATTCAGGACGCAGTGTGGCTTTGTTGAAATCGAAGAAAATGTTTTTAAGTACAATTTCTTTCCCCACTTCGACCTTCTTCAAATAAATATCCTTTTCAATTTCCTGATAAGCCGCAGCATTTGGGATGTCGAAGTTTTCGGAATGAAACAGGTATCCATCGGCTTTCACAGCAATACCGTAGTTTTTGCCACTTGGCAGCGAAACAAGGTATTTACCCGTTGCGCTGTTTGAAGTAAAGGTAGCAAGTTCTTCGTTTTTGGTATTGTCGGTAAGAATAATCTGAGCTTCGATGGGCTTTTTGGTATCGTCGTCGAGGATACGACCTTTGAGTAGGGTAAGCGAAGCATTGTTTACCGAAACTGTTTGTTCAATGACGGTTTCGCTTACAGGCTCGGTACGCCATGCGATGAGATTATCCTCCGAATTGGTAACCACTGGCTTTTCGGTGAGGAAGGTTATTAAATATATATCCTGTTCGCCATAACCACCTGCACGAGCTGAACTCATGAAAGCATGAAGACCGCTGGCAGTAATTGAGAAAAATACATCGTCGTCGGCAGTATTGATAGGGTATCCCAAATTTTGAGGTTCACTCCATTTGCCATTTTCATAAACAGTTTTAAACACATCGAAACCACCCATGGTTTTGTGACCTTGCGAACTGAAATAAAGGGTGCGTCCATCAGGGTGAATAAAAACAGCTTCTTCGTCGTAAATGGTATTGATTTCTTTCAGATTGATGGGTTCGCCCCAGTTTCCTTTTTTATCAAGATACGATACATATATATCGCGGCCTCCAACACCATCAGGTCTGTCGCTTACAAAATAAAGTGTGCGACCATCGGGACCGAGCGACGCAGAACTTTCGTGGTATTTTGAATTGATGTTTTTATTCATGCGTTCGGGCTTTCCCCATTCGCTTCCTTTGAGCTTACATTCGTATAGGTCGCCACCATTTTCGCCTTTGTAAATATAAAGTGTTTGCCCATCGGGGCTCAAACCAACAGTAGCATCGTGCAAATCGCTGTTTAATGGTTTTCCGGGATTGGAAACTTTCCAGTCATCGCTTATTTTATCGGCAATAAGGATGTCTTCGTAAAACTTCTGATCCTGCGGGTCGCGCTTACCTCCAGTGGTATTGTCGCGCCGACTCGTATAAATAAGCATAGACTCATCGGCATTTACAATGGGGCAGTATTCAGGATATAGAGAGTTGATTGATGTTCCCAAATTGTCGATAAAGACTTTCACTGGTTTTTTTATCAATTCAGCACCAACCTCGCACTCTTGTATTTTCTTATTCAAGGTTGGAGCAATTTCGCTATATTCCTTAGGTGTAAGTTTGTTTTTGTAAGCTTTGTATTTTTCCATTCCTTTCTCAAAATCGTGATTTTGATGATAGGCTATCCCCAATTGTAAATACAAATCGGGGGCACAATGCGGATTGAGGTCTTCAGCTTTTTTGAGAAAGGTGAGAGCCTTTTCCTTATCGAAAGAAAGATAGCAAACGCCCATTTTGTAATTCAGCAACGCGTTGTTTGGGTTAAAATTATTGGCCTTTGTATAGGAGTTGATAGCTTCCATATACATACCCTTTCCTTTAGCAAAATTGGCATCGCCCGCTTTGATATTATTGAGAGCTTCTTTCAGCCCTTTTTTGTCGGAGAAATTGGCTTTGGTGAATTCGACATTTTGTGCTATAAGACTTGCAGTCACAAGCAGACAAGCCAGAAATGCATATATTTTTTTCATGATAGTCGGTTTGAAAATTATTTTTGCTTACACATCTGTTTGACGTAGAACTCGGCATTTTTGACACCCAGATCAATGGCTTTGTTCCAGTCTTCACAAGCGCCAGTCATATTACGAAGCATTTCTTTAGCATTACCTCGATTGAGAAAAGCAGAGCCATAGGTTGCGTTAAGCGAAATAGCTTTATCGAAGTCCTCGATGGCACCACTGTAGTTTTCGGCTTTGTACTTGGCACTTCCGCGATTGTTGTATGCGTAAGCATAATCTTTGTTCTTCTCAATTGCTTTGGTGAAATCTGCAATTGCACCTTCGTAATCGCCTTTGTCCATTTTGGATAAACCACGGTTGTTGTAAGCAATATAGTAATCAGGATCGGCATCAACGGCCTTTGAGTACTCAAGAATTGCTTCGTCGAATTTACCTTCTTTGCGATAAACGCTGCCGGCATTGTTGTAAGCAAAAGCAAGCTTTGGGTTAGCTTTCACGGCTTCTTTGTAGCAACGTAAAGCTTCTTCGTAGTTCTCCATCATCTTGTATGAGCTACCCATGTCGTTCCATGCGTAAGCATAATCGCTTTTTACTACTACAGCTTTTTTGTAATCTTCGATTGCCGCTTCGTAATCTTTCATATCGAAATAAACACTGCCTCTGTAATAGTATGACTGAGCATGCATATTGTCGATGCCAAGTGCACTTGTGTAATCGGCTTTGGCTCCTTCGGCATCGTTCAAAGAGTACTTGAGTTGACCACGACTGAAGTATGCATTGGCTGTGGGTTCCAGTTCGATTGTTTTGTTGAAGTCGAGCATGGCTCCATCTTTATCGCCCAAATCGGTTTTTACAACGCCTCTGTTAAAATAGGCTTTTGCGAAATCGGGTTTCAGTGCAATGGCGTCGTTAAATTTCTGTAGTGCAGGCTTCAGCTGTCCGTTGTCGTACAAAACAGTGCCTTCGTTGTAAAAACGTTCGGCTTTTTGCGGATCTTCGCCAACGATTTTCACCGTATCGGTCTGAGCCTTCAAACCTAAGCTTAATCCTCCAATCAATACAATGGCTGTCAGTAGTCTCATAAATGCAACCTTTTAAATTAATGAGCTAAATTACAAAAATCATTCGATATCATGCAAAAAAATCATTAAAACCATGTTTTCAGGATAGTTTGTGATAAATGGGATTCTCAAAAAGATTGAATCTCCAAATTAATCGCTAATTTTCACTGCTTTAGCCTCCTGTCGATGATTGAGCGTAGTTGCGTTTTGTGACCAAATGAATTCATCATTCGACGGGTTTTCTTTTTAAGACACCTGACATTTTTAATTTATTAATTAACTTCGCTGCCTAAAGAAAAAGCTATGATTACGCGTGAACTTATCCAACCAAGAAGTATAGTTATTGTAGGTGCATCGCAGGATGTACGCAAACCAGGAGGCAAAGTCCTGAAGAATATTATCGACAATCAATTCGATGGTCCTGTGTATGTGGTAAATCCAAAAGAGGTTGAAATTCAGGGGGTCAAATGTCATGCCGATGTGCGTGACCTTCCGCAAACCGATCTGGCTATTCTGGCTATTGCTGCGCGTTTTTGTCCCGAGACGGTTGAAATTCTTGCACGTGAAAAAGGAACAAAAGCTTTTATTATCCTGAGTGCAGGTTTTAGCGAAGAAAGCGAAGAAGGAAAAGCTCTTGAACAGCAAATAGTAAAAACAATTACAGAAAATAATGCATGTCTGATTGGTCCCAACTGTATTGGAGTGATGACTCCTCATCATGCATCGGTTTTTACAACACCTATTCCAAAACTTGAAGCGTCTGGAGTCGATTTTATCAGCGGAAGTGGGGCTACAGCCGTTTTTATTATGGAAAGCAGCATTCCGAAAGGGCTCGCCTTTTCTTCGGTTTACAGTGTAGGGAACAGTGCTCAAACGGGCGTAGAAGATGTGTTGGAATACCTCGACCTTTCGTATGTGGAAGGCGAAAGCTCCAAAATCAAACTCTTGTATATTGAGAGTGTAAACAAACCACAGAAATTGCTGAAGCATGCCCGCTCGCTCATTTCGAAAGGCTGCAAAATTGCTGCCATCAAAGCTGGATCGTCGGAAGCGGGAAGCCGTGCAGCATCGTCGCATACCGGGGCTATGGCCTCAAGTGATGTAGCAGTAGATGCGCTTTTCCGCAAAGCCGGTATTGTGCGTTGCTATGGTCGGGAAGAATTGGCTGCCGTTGCGTCTGTTTTCACCATCGACAAACCAAAAGGGAACAATATTGCTATTGTTACCCATGCCGGCGGACCAGCAGTAATGCTAACCGATGCATTGTCTTCGAACGGGCTCAATGTTCCGCATATCGATCATCCGGAAGCAGTAAATTTGCTCGAAAAGCTTTTCCCGGGATCCTCGGTCGCTAACCCAATCGATTTTCTTGCAACGGGAACAGCTCAGCAGCTCGATGACATTCTAACCTATTGTACCGGAAAATTTGATGAGATAGATGCTATTACGGTTATTTTTGGTAGCCCCGGACTTTTTGAAGTTTATGATGTTTACGATGTTTTGCATAAACATATGCAGATTGCGAAGAAACCGATTTATCCAATTCTGCCTTCCATTATCAACGTGAAAAATGAGATTCAATATTTTATCGATAAAGGCAATGTGTTTTTTCCCGACGAAGTTACTTTGGGAAATGCTCTTGCTAAGGTGATGAATACGCCGGATCCAATGAATGCGGATAATATTCCAGATATCAATAAAGCTGCTGTTCGACGGATTGTTGATGCATCAGAAGATGGTTATTTGCTTCCCGAAATGGTTGGCGAATTGCTCGATGCCGTCGGAATTCCACGTGCTGGCGAAGCCACCTCCGATAAATTGGATGTGCTTGTTTCCGCAGCTGAAAAAATGGGTTACCCTTTGGTGATGAAAGTGGTTGGTCCGGTTCACAAAAGCGATGTTGGCGGAGTAGTGCTGAATGTAAAAGACGCCGAAAAGCTTACACAGGAATTCAATCGGATGATGCAAATTAAGGACACAACCGCTATTCTTATTCAACCTATGTTGAGTGGTGTGGAATTGTTTGCCGGTGCATCGCGCGAAGACGATTTCGGACATCTTATTCTTTGCGGAATGGGTGGGATTTTTGTTGAAGTACTCAAAGACGTTACAGCCGGATTAACTCCACTGGGAAAAGAAGAAGCATTGTTGATGATTGAAAAATTGCGTGGAAAGAAAATACTTGAAGGTGTTCGGGGGCAACAACCCGTAAGTAAAGAATATTTTGCCGAAATTTTGTCGCGCGTTTCAGCTTTGCTGCAGGTTGCTCCCGAAATTACAGAAATGGATATCAATCCTCTTCTCGGAAATGGTACCAAAATTGTTGCGGTAGATGCTCGCATCAACCTCAAAAAATAATACCATGAAAAAGCTGATTTTTGTCGCAGTTGTTTTGTTGTTTGCAACGAATACAAAGGCACAGATAAAGACTTACAGTACATCGGGTTTCGATTTTATTCTGTCTTATGCTTTACTCGACGATACGCTCAATCCGAATGTGATTCCCCGATTCAGCTGTTTTCTTCACATCAATCAGAATTTTCATTTCGATGTTGCCAAGCATTTTGGACTTTTTACCGGCTATGGAGTTCGCAATATAGGATTCATTGCAAAATACAACGATGCTTTAAATACAACAAAGAAATACAGAACCTATAATTTTTCTGTTCCGTTTGGGTTCAAGATCGGAACATTTGGCGACAAAGATCCTTTCTTTTTCTTTGCAGGTGCAGCTCTCGATATCCCGTTCCATTTCAAGGAGAAAACTTTTTGGGACAATAAAAAAGTATCGAAAAATACCGAATGGCTTTCGGATAGAGTAAATCTGTTACAGCCTTCGGCTTTTATCGGCTTCACTTTTCCGAACAAATCGAGCCTGAAAATTCAATATTTTTTCCTCGACTATATCAATCGAAACTACAGTTACACCGAAAGTGGAACAACCTACCAACCATATGGCCGGTTTAATGCATCCAATATCATAGCCATTAGTTATGGCCGCTATTTTACCGGTATTAAAAAATAAAACAACTCTATGAAACTTAAAGATCTTGTCTTTTTTGGGATTTTTGTGCTGATTTTTGCACCGTTTTTCCTTTTCCCTGAAGCATATGCATGGTTTAATACAACCACCAAGGAACACGGCTTTTTGATGAGCTTTGTCAAATTTGCCATATTGGCCACCATGGGCGAGAGTTTGGGTTTGCGTATTAAGACGGGGAAATACAATTTCAAAGGATTCGGTTTGTTCCCTCGGGCTTTGGTTTGGGGCTTTTTGGGGTTGTTTATTTTTATAGCCTTTAAGGTTTTTGCAAGTGGTGTGCCTGTTTTTCTTGAATACATGGGCCTCGAAGGCTCAGCCGCTTCTATGAAGGCCGGTTTCAGCTCAACACAATTGATAACGGCATTTTTTATCAGTTTCTTTATGAATCTGATTTTTGCGCCTATCATGATGACATTTCATAAAATCACCGATACGCATATCGAGCAAAATGGAGGAAGGGTGACATCGCTTTTTAAATGTATTCCCATGGGTTCTATCCTTGGTAACATCAACTGGAATGTTCAATGGAGCTTTGTTTTTAAGCGCACTATCCCTTTTTTCTGGATTCCTGCACACACCATCACTTTTTTGCTTCCGGAAGAATTCAGGGTGTTGTTTGCTGCTGTACTCGGAATAGCTCTGGGTGTTATTCTAGCCATTGCAAGCCAAATGAATAAGAAATAGCCCGTTTGGCAGAAACCGGTTTTGCCTGAACGATTGTTTAAGTAAATCTTCATGGCTGTTGTTTCAAGCTATAAAGACCTCCTCTGTTTTTCCCATTAATCGTAATTAGTCTTTTCTTTCGAAAAAAAGAATAACAGGCTCTTGGGGATAAATCTAAAGAATCCTCTGTAGGTTTTTGTCAGTTTCGGATTGCAATACACACTTTTCTTATCATTAATGAGTATTTAAAGGTGAAGAAAAATTTCAAATGAGATATAATGCTTGTTTTTATGGCTGAATAGAGGTATTTGATAGTTTGGCTGTTTTAAGAGAAAGTGCTAAAGAGCTGCGTCGACGTTTTACTGTCTCGAAAAGAGAGAAAAACCTGCAAAGATAGCAAAAAATTCAAATTAACTTCTAATTTTGCAAGCGAATTTAAGAACTAAAGATTATGTCGAAGATAGAGAAACATCCGATTCTTTCGGTACCTGAATGCGAAAAGCATAGTTTTCTGTATAATGGTGTTCAGGTTGAGGGCGATAAGGGCTTCACTATTGCTGCAGCTCTCCACAATTCCGGTTTTCCGGTTCACAGTCACAGTTTGCAAAATCGTAACCGCTCTCTTGAATGCGGAATTGGGAAATGTGGAGCTTGTGAAATGCTTGTTGATGGTGTTATTCGCCGAATTTGCATTACCCAAATTGATGATGTGCAAGAGGTGCAAGAGGTGCCCAAAGATTACATGCCCTCCAATCGTAAATCGGAACAGGGCGATCATCATAAGGTATTTCGCACCGATGTAGCCATTATTGGTGCCGGACCTGCCGGACTGGCTGCTCGTGAAATATTGAATCAACATGGCGTTTCGAATATTGTTATCGACAATAATGAAACCATAGGCGGGCAATTCAATATGCAAACCCATCAGTTTTTCTTTTTTGAAAAGGAGAAAAAATACGGTGGTATGCGAGGATTCGATATTGCATCGACACTTGCGGGCGAAAACCACGAAGGCATTTTTCTCAATAGCACTGTTTGGGATATTCTTGAAGGCAAGCGATTGGCTGTAAAGAACATTAAAACCGAAGAAATTTATTTTGTTCAGGCCGATCATCTTATTGTTGCTACAGGAGCTGTCCCTTTTATGCCAACTTTTGAGAATGATGATGTACCCGGCGTTTACACCGCAGCAGTTATTCAGAAGATGATGAATACGGAGCTTACTTTGCTGGGTAAAAATATTCTGACGGTTGGAGCTGGTAATATTGGCTATCTCACTTCGTATCAACTGATGCAGGCTGGAGCTAAAGTTGTTGCAATCATCGAAGCTATGGGCCGCGAAGGCGGTTTTCCGGTGCAGGCCAATCGGGTTCGACGTCTCGGAATCCCCGTGATGCTTAATCATATTTTGGTGAAAGCAATACCTAACGATGATTATACGGGTGTTGTTGGAGCTGTGGTTGCCGAATCGCACAATTTTAAACCTATTCCGGGAACCGAAAAAATAATTGAAGGTATTGATGCCATCAATATTTGTACAGGTTTGGTCTCTGATGACCAGTTGCTTACATTGGGTAACGACGTTTTTGGACGTCATTGTCATGGTGTTGGCGATGCCATTCGTATCGGAGAAGGAACTTCGGCGGTATTGCGAGGAAAGCAATCGGCTTTCGAAGTGTTAGAGCAAATGGGGATTCGTTACAATTACGATGAGTACCTTGCTGTTTCGAAAGAATATATCGATTCACAGCAACATCCCGAAAAGATTATTGAAGAGCCATATATCCCCACTCCGGAACGGCGCAAAAAACCATTTGTGCAGATTGATTGCTTGTATGGTTTTGCATGTAACCCGTGTGCATTTGCGTGTCCCTATGGAGCTATTACAAAATCGTCAACCAGCACCGTTCCGCAAATCGATTTCGATAAATGTATCGGATGTATGCAATGCGTGTATCAGTGTCCGGGATTGGCAATTTTTGGTTACAATATTTCCAAAGGTCAGCTTTTCCTCCCCATTGAATACGAAGCTGCTGAAGGTGCTCAGGTGTATTTGGTTGATAATAACGGCAAAATTTTGGGCGAAGGAAAAATTGAGAAAATTTTACTTAAACCCAATAAAACAAATGTTGCCAGAGTGGTTTCGTCAACATTGGCTGGCGATGAGCTTATGAAAGTCAGAGGTTTTATTGTAAAAACCGATTATCCCGACAAGGTATCGATTCAACCAACTGAATACCAGACTGAAAGTCCTACTTATGTTTGTCATTGCGACGATGTTACATACGACGAAATTCTCGATAGAATTGGTGATCGTAAATTTATTTCGGTTGACGAAATAAAACACACCACGCGTTTGGGGATGGGAGCATGTCGTGGAAAGCGCTGCATAAAACGCCTTAAATCGACCATTGCATCGCAGGGTATCACTGTAGTTGGCAATGCAACACCACGTGGACCACTTTCGAACCAACTCAGTATGGGCGAAATGTATCCGTTGGCAAAAAGAGAAATTATTGTACCCTTTACGCCCGGAAGCAAAACCGAGCGACGCAAAGTGAAAGCGCTGGTTGCCGGAGGTGGAATTGGAGGGAGTGCTTTGTTCAGGTATTTGGCCGAAAACGGTTACAATCCTGTGCTTATTAACCACGATCGTGGTGCATCGTGGCGTAATATTGCCGGCGGTCGTCCTGCATTCAGTGTGCCGGAACTCAGCGATATCGCCATTCATAATCAGGAAATTTTTGTGGATTTACAGAACCTGAAAAACATTGACTATAAACCTATTCGTTATGTAAGCTTTGCTCACGACGATGCTACATTTAAAGCTCTTGATGCTTCACGGGCATGGTCCGATGCTTATATGGTCGAAGCGAAAGATTTTCGCAATGAAATCAGTCCATGGTTCAATGGCAATCTGAAAACCTACCAGTCGGCTTTGATTACCCATAATTGCTGGCAAGCAACGCCGGGTCGTGTAATCGATCTGATTCGCGAAATAGGTATCAGTAATGGTGGTCTAGTGATGGAGGATTGCAAGTTGGTTGATGTCCGAATCGAAAATGGGAAGTATATTGTTTTGGTTCGTGACCACGACAAAAAATATGTGGAATTCGAAACCGAAACATTTATTAATGCTTTGGGGCCACAAGCCGAAGAATTTGCCAAAAAGCTAAACCTCGAAACAGGTTTGTTCCCTGTTCGTCATCAGGCATTTATTACCCGGCGTTTGCCATTGCTCGGGAAAAATGGCGATTCGCTCGACATGCTTATTGATCGTCGTAAATACAAGGGATTCAGCGCTGTGTACGGCCAAC
>PHDB01000004.1 GCA_002842495.1 Bacteroidetes bacterium HGW-Bacteroidetes-6 | reverse complement strand
GCAGGGTCAGCAATTCATGCAGAATGTTTGTATATATTACTTCGCAAAACATGCAAACAGTTGATCCATTCGAATCAGATACAATCTCAGATTGGAGCTAATTCCATCTGCGTAAATTGATAGGTGGTCTCACTGAAATTTGAAATTATATCTGCGTAATCTTATAAATCTGCGGACAGGCGTCGAAACAGAATATTGAATAGCTGTTTATTTGTCATTCGATAATGCAAACCTTCTGTGCTCTAAGCTGGTAGTGCCGAAATTCAAAATCAGGCCAACAGTTAATCCAGAAGCCTTTAAATAGTTTAAAACCTGACTACTATGTTCTGAAGCTAATTCTGAAACAGCTTTGATTTCAACGACTACATTCGAATAACATATGAAATCAGCAAAATAATTCTTGCTCAACAAAACATTTTTATATTTAATAGGTAATGCTACCTCATGCTTATAAGGAATCTTTCTCTTCTCAAATTCGATTATTAAAGCATCGTGATAAACACCTTCCAGAAACCCACATCCCAAAACAGAATGCACTTCCATTGCTGCCCCAATAATGCTATATGTCT
Source organism: Bacteroidetes bacterium HGW-Bacteroidetes-6 (assembly GCA_002842495.1). Taxonomy (GTDB): domain Bacteria; phylum Bacteroidota; class Bacteroidia; order Bacteroidales; family DTU049; genus GWF2-43-63. The sequence goes on along the minus strand of PHDB01000004.1, from coordinate 157,274 downwards.
CATCTTTATATTGAAAATCTTTCATGAGGTTTTTATTTTATCAAAGATAAATAACTTTTCATATTATGATTAAAACAATTCATCCGCAGATGACACAGATTACTCAGATTTTGAAATTGCACCAGCAAGCATAACAATTCCCGCAGATGCTTTACTTGTTTTACTACGCAAAACAAGCAAACAATTGATCTGCCAGAATCAGATTCAATCTCCGATTGGAGCTGATTCCATCTGCGCAAATTGAAGGAGTCTCATTGGAATTGAAGCGTATTCTGCGTAATCCCCCAAAATCTGCGGACGATTAATTGTAGTTTGAAATTTCATCTATCAATAATGATTTTTTGAAAACAAAAATGAAAAAACCTCTTAATTTTCAAAAATTCAACGTATTTTTACATTCCGGAAATGAAACCGCTTTTCGCAATCATAGCTACTGATATTCTTGAATTGCACAATTTCAAGATGAAGCGGAGCCATATGCGGGGCGGGAGAAAGATGAAAATATCATGAGGAAAACAGAATTGAAATTGATACGACTGCTGTTATACATATAAACGAGTTGGCAATAATAGATGAAACGGGTACCATATATATTTCTTTGGACACTATTAATCACTTCCTGCGATAATCAGGGTGAAACTGTTGCTGTACATGATATGAATGAAGTAGAAAAGACATTCCCTTTAAAAGACTCTTTGGTTGAGATCTATACTCACACTATTCTCGAATATTATAATAATAGCAATAACATTGAACAGGAAATTGAGCTGGCGATAACAGGAAAAAGAGATTATGAAGATGATTCCATTTTGATTTTGTCGTTTGATGAAATTCTTAAATTCGGAAGTTGGCATTATACAAATTCATCTTTATGTTTTCGCAAAAACGGAAGAGAGTTAATTCCAATCCGTCCATCCTCTGATGAAAAAACATTGCTCAATGACTTTTTTCAAAGAGAGATGAATTATCCTAATCGGATAGACGGATCGATTTATCAAATCATTGATTTAACCGGAGATGGGAATCCCGAATTTATTTTTCGCTCAGAAGGAATGGTTAGAGACAATTTTGAAGAAAGGTATAATATTTACCAACTGAATGTTTCTAATCGGACATTGGAAAGGGAGAAACTCTTAATTTCAAGCCGTGGAATCCAATTGAGTTACCCCATAATTTATGGAGAATCAAGAGAATATAAAATAATAGAAAATGATTCAACAAATCCGATTATTGTAATCAAAGAAGTTATCAGTGAATTGGACTATAGTCAAGACAAAGTGAACGAATTGAGCTGTACTTTTTCTTATTATGTTTGGGATGATAGAGAAAATCAATTCGTGAAACTATTGCTGACAAAACCTAAACGGCATTGAAACGCAGTTTAGCCAAACCGTTACACTCTTATAACAAATCCCCCTCACAAAAACGCATCCACCTGAACAAAAGATTTTTCAGCCACACTTCGACAGCGCTCTGTGTGACTGAAACAGGTTTTTTGAAATGACCTGGGTTGGGTTACGGATTATTTTTCCAGACTTAAGGTCGCCGACTAAGCATTTCGTGTAAATAAACCGGACAGGAAGAGCAAATTCATAAACACACAGGCGATCACGCTGAGACCACCAGCAAAACGCGTTTTGCAACCTGCAAAAATGACAAACCCCAAAAGTCATCCTGAGTGATTTTTCTGAAACGTAGTGAAGGAAAAATTGTATCGAAGGACGGCTTTTGATTTTCAGCTACCGAATAACAGCGTGTTGCAAAATATTGTCATTAGTAGCGGCGTTGAAGCGTCCGCCTGCGGCAAAAATATCAATCATACTTCCACGGATAAAAACAGCCATCACACCGTAATAATACATTTCCGAATAACAGATTAAATCATATTTTTCATATAGAACACTCTTTTTTTCAAATAAAAATGAAAAAACCTCTTTGTTTTCAAAAATTCAACGTATTTTTACATTTGGAAATGACACCGTTCCACCCAAAACAGGAAGTATTGTATGATTTTGTTATATATATAAACGCGTTAGCGGTCATTATAAAGCCCTTCGCCAAAAATGCAAAACGAAAATAAACCCCACCTTTTAAGTAAAACTAACTAAACTCAATTCTTGAAAACATGAAAAAGATACAATTGTCCATCCCATTCTCAGTGCCACTAACTAAGGAAAAAAATTGGAACTCAATTGATAATACAAAAACCAAATTTTTCGTAGCTAGATTCCACTTTAGTATTAATATAAGACAAGCAAGCCGAAATACTTCTGTTGGAGAGATTCAATCAGTTATTCAATCTCAAATTGGCGCATCGACCAGTAGAATAACTTCTGTTGAATTAGAGACTGAAGAAATAAACCATGAAGAATCTTTTCATTCTTCAATAGTTTCAAATGAATTCATTACTGAAATACTAAACAATATTTCATCAGAAATAGGGCAAAAAGACATATTTAAAATCGGTTCTGAAAGCAAGTTAAATATTACGAATAAATTTAAATTTGAATTTATTGACAGTTTTAAGTTAACCAAAATAGTAAGAAACAAAAAAACTGAAAAACTTGAGATTAAATATAGTATCGATGGCGCTACTGATGAGAAATTTGTAGCAGCATCAGTGTATAAGAGAATTGCTTGGGATGTTTCACTATCACACATTGATTATTTGATTGTAAAATATGAAAAAAAATATTTTGGCTTAAGAAGAAAGAGAAAGCATCAACCTAATTATGAAAATGGAAAACCTCAGAATATAATAAGAATTAATCTGCCGATTTGTTGCATAAAATTCTGGGAGCGACTTGATTCTAGCATCCTAATTAAGGAAAAGGACTACATTCAAGAAGTGGACGATTCTGGTGAAATTGAAATAACAGAACCAGAAAAACAATCGAAAAGCTATATTGAACAATTTAAGAAAACTCCATCATTATACCAAATTGCATTTGCAGCATTCCCATTAAAATGGAAAAATAGAAAAGGTGATTGGACAGAAGAAGAGCTGATAGCAATTGAATTTGATGATGCCATAAATTCAGCTTGGTGGTTCAAACATGGACCAGGTAGAAAATGAAAATAACCGCTACTAACACGGGTTTTGCGTCAGGCGGGCTGAAGTGCAAACTAGAAGCTTCGTGCTATTATTGAACTTTAGTAATAAATTCAACATTTGTGCTCTGAAACCCGCCCGATCGAAAAGCCCGCCACCGTTGGCGGTAATTGTAGAAAGACACTCACATGAGCAAACAAATTCATATAATTTCAGATTTCGAAGAGTTATTTAAACTCAAAGAATTTTATAAGGACAATAAAAAAGAACCTTATGAGTGTACTTATGAGCTTATCTCACATTCGCTTAAAAACGAGTACATTGATAATATTGATAGTAAGGTTGAGAGATGGATTAATATCTCTCATGTATTGTATTTTAAAGATGTCCCACCCGTAAAGTTCTATTTTCAAGCTAAAATGCTTTTTCGTGATGGGTTTTATGAAGCTGCCATTACATTATCAAGAAGCATTTGCGAAATGATTTGCTATGAGAAACTAACACAAATGAACCATCCATTTGGAAATTATAGTGACTTGGAACTTGAAAATTTTAGAACTCTTGTTAAATATTTGGCAATACCAAAAGTGATTGACAGGCTGATTTTTGAGAAAGAAATCATAGAGAAGATTACAGTAAATGATGATAAAAATTTTATAAAATCCGTCTATCAGCTAAATCAAGAGAAAAATACTTGTATATTTAAAATTGAAACCGGAAAAACTGCCAAGAATCTAAATCGATTCTTTGATATTTTCGAGAAGATTAATTTTGTCACAAAAGATATCTTTCCTAATAATTCATACGACCTTATAAATAAAGTGTATGACAATGGAAACACCTATGTTCATGCGAGAAAAAGCTCCAATACCCCCAAAGATGATGCAATTAATAATCTAAATTGGATTGGAGAAGTTTTATATGAACTTTACGGAGTAAACGAAATTCCTATTAACCAAACTATTAAATCTGGTTATACTGATTTCCCTGATATTTGCACTGGAATGAATTTTGCGCTGACTGCATTCGCAACACCTGAAGATGCATTGACAGGATATTTGAATCTTCCATCTCAAAAACAAATGAAGAAAATGCTTTCAGTTAAAGGTCATTGGGAAGGTGAATGGACTTCAAAAGATAACAAGAAAAAGCAAGGAAACTTATACTTTCATATTGAAGGTGAATATCTTCTTGGAGAATTAGAAAATCTTAAGACTAATGAGCAAGCTGATGCTGAACCATTAGAAATAAAACTATTCGGAGATTATTTCCGAATTAAAGGATTTAATCCGAATACTAAGAGACATGATAAGAACAAACACTGTCATTTTGAATTAGAGTTCTTTAATGATTCGATTTTGATAGGAAGTAACTTAAATGGATATGGGAAAGTTTTATTCAAAAGGACTGATAAATAACAACATACCGCCAACACACAATATAGCCAATAAGGATTTCAATGGTATGCGAAGGGTGGTAGCCCGACTTCAACTTTTGTGCAACTTTATAAGAAAGTGACGCTCCCGAAAGTTTTCGGGACTGTCACTAGTTACAAATTGCCGTCACCACACAATCCCCTCTCAGGAATAACGCATCCGCTTAAACAAAACGGTTGCTTCAGTCACACTTCGACGGCGCTCTGTGTGACTGAATCGGGGTTTTGGGAGATGGTTTCTAATTATCCTTCAACACCACCTCGTCGTACTCGAGTTCGAAACGAAGTTTGTGTTTCGATTCTTCCTGGGCGAGCGACTCGAACAGGGAGCGTAAGAGTTGGTCCTCGACACGTGCAGCCAGGTCGCTGTAAAGCCTGAAAGCAGCCTTTTCTTTCTTCATGGCAATGATAAGTGCTTCCTGATAGCTCATTCCGGCGTGTGGTTCAACATCAATCAGATAATCTCCGATTTTGATGTCGCGCACCTGTGCTGGTGTGAATTGGAACTGGCCGCTGCTTTGAATATTTTCAATCCGTTTTTTGTGTCCGCGTTCTTCGTCGGCAAAACCCGAAAACACTTTCCTCATCTCCGGATTCCTTGCGGTATCAGCAAGATTGGTGTATAAATCGATACTTTCCTGTTCGCGTCCGAGGGCAAACTTCAAAATGTCGTCGGCTGTCTGAAATTCCTGTATCATAATTCTTTTGTTTTTAACGTTTCCTCTTCAATTGAAAATATTTTTTTCCATCACTGACCACTGACCACTGGCCACTGTCCACTCAATAACGCATCTATCCCCATCGCAGCCTTGTGTCCGTCGGCAATAGCACTGATGGCATCGGCAACAGCATTCACCGAGTCGCCTCCGGCAAAAAGCTTTTCGATAGAAGTTTGCATAGCATCGTTGGTAACCACGCGACCACGCTCAATTTTCAATTTTTCGAGCCATTCGGTACCGAGAAAATCGAAATAACCTTCCTGACCAATGGCTCCGATCACGGTGCTAACCTCCAGTATGGTTTCACTGCCTTCGATAGCAACGGGTTTCGGACGTCCACCTTTGGCATCGGTTACCATTTCTGCTTTCAGATATTCGATTCCTTTTACTTTTCCGTTTTCGTCTTTGATGATTCGGGTAGGAATAGCCTGGGTTTCGATATGAACATTTTCCTGTTCGCAGCCTTCAATTTCCTCCGGATCGGATGGCATATCCTGAATCCTTCTGCGATAAAGAACTGTTACTTTTGCTCCAAAACGACGACTCACGCGTGCTGCATCCATGGCGACGTTTCCTCCGCCGATAACGGCAACACGATGCCCAAGCTCCGGTTTTTTGCCTTCGTTTACTTCGCGCAGGAAGTCGATAGCCTGAAGCGATCCTTTTGCATCTTCGCCATCGATGGCAATCAGATATGGTTTTTCGAAACCGATTCCCATGAATACGGCATCATAAGCAGTGTAGAGTTCGTCGAATTTTACTTCGCGGCCAACCATGGTATTGAAACGGAACTGAACACCCATTTCTTCGAGCAGACCAATTTCTTTTTCCAGAATGTCCATAGGGAGCCGGTATTTTGGAATTCCGTACATGGTAGCTCCACCGGGACTTTCTTTCGATTCGAAAATGGTAACCTTATAACCCAATGTGCGCAGATAGTATGCAGCACTGATTCCGGAAGGTCCTGCACCAATAATGGCGATATGTTTTTTGCCTTCGGGAAGCGATTCGAGGCCGAGAATTTTTTTGTATTTTTCGAAAGGAACGTTGTCGGCAATATAGCGTTTGAGCCAGCGAATAGCCAGCGCATCGCCTTTAACACCAACCGAGCAGACTTCTTCGCAACGATGAGTACAAACGCGACCACAAATTTCGGGCAATGGGTTGGTGTCGTAGAGCAATTGCAAGCCTTTTTCCATGTCGCCGTCGCGAATAGCACGGATATAGCCCGGAATATCCATATGGGCAGGACACGAAGCCACGCAAATTCCGCACGAAACACAACGGTCGGCTTCTTTCTCGGCTTGTTCTTTCGAATAGCCTTTTGCAATTTCGATGAAGTTGGTGATTCGCTCATCGGGTTCAACTTCGTCCATATTGACGCGTTCGGGGTTGTAGAGCGAATAACCGGGATTGGTCCAGCCTTTTTCGCTGTTGTCCCATGGTTTTTTGTCAACACCGGGAATATAGCGATATTCGTCGGGGTTGTCGGTTATCCACGTATATTCGTTCGACATGGTAAGAGAACCGGTGGTGCAAACATCGACACAAAGTGCACACCAGCAGCAACGGCCATAATCAACCATCGGACGCAATCCGCTGTCGGCTTTGGTGGTTTCGATGCCTTCAACAGGAACCATATCGATGGCTTTGTTTTCGCAAACAGCTTCGCAGGTTCCACAACCAATACAAGCCTCCACGTCGTTTTTGTGAAAACCACGGTAGCGGTCGGCACCCGGACGTTCGTTGAGCGGATCTTTTACTGTCACTGGCGTGCGAACAATATTGCTCCATGCACTAAAAGGTGAAATTATATCTCTGAGTTTCATAGTTGTACGCTTGTTGATTAACGTTCAATTTCCGGTGGACATGTAGCCAGCGACACCATGATGGCACTGACGTCTGAAATATTTGCATTGATGAGAACCTTCTCCAGAACAGCAATGGCGTGGTTGTAGCTTGGACCCCGCAGGTTGATTCTTCGGGGGAATTCTGTTCCATCGCTTACTGCATAAAAACCATATTCTCCACGCGACGATTCGCTGCGTACATAGGTTTGTCCTTTGGGGATTTTCCAGTTCATGATGTTGGGAGTCTTGCCCATAAATTCACCGTCGTTTGGCATTTTGTCAAGAATCTGACGAATCATATCAACACAGTATTTCAAGTCCATGAAGCGAACCCAGGTGCGGCTGAAAATATCGCTGGCTGCATCTTTATCGACATATGCTTCGAAATCGAGTTGGTCGTACATCAGATATGGGTTGTCTTTGCGTACGTCGCGGTTGTAACCCGCTGCACGTGCATTGGGTCCAACAATACCATATTTGTCAACCATTTTCGGATCGACATATCCTGTACCGATGGTGCGTTTTTTAAACACGGCATTGTCGATGACCAGCCTTTTGAGGCGAACGAGAAAATCGTCAACATCGTTGAGGTTGGAAATAAGACGTTCTTTAAATCCTTCGGGCATTTTTCCGCGCACACCACCGGGAATGATATACATGTGATAAATCCGGGCACCGGTAAGTTCCTCGAAGCGGTCGAGAATCAGGTCGCGCAAATAAACTCCCCATTGAACACCGAGTCCGAGTCCCATGGTTCCGCCATGAGCAGGCAAAAGACGCAACAGATTACCCATTCGGGCCATTTCCAGAACCAAAGTGCGCATCCATTGTGCATACTCCGGAACTTCGATGTTGCTGAGTTCTTCCATGGCAGCAGCAAGATTGTATTCGTTGCTGTCGGGTTCGGGAACGCACATGCGAACAACAGTCGGGAAGCATTGCATCCAGGTGCGGCGTTCGAATATTTTCTCGAATCCACGATGCAGGTAGCCAACATGGGTTTTGGCTTCAACAATTTCGTCGCCGCAGAGAGTGAGCTCTAGCGACATATTTCCAGTAACTCCTGGGTGGTTAGGACCGTGCCAGAGTTTCACGTATTTACCCGAACTGAGGTCAATCTGCAGATTTCCTTCGGCATCGGGTTGCGGATATGCACTGCGGTCGGGCTGAATCAGTATTTTGGTATTGTTACTCATCGGGATACAGTTTTTGTTTCATGTATGTGGCAGGATCGTGATTCACGCGGCCGGGACGAGGAAAATATGTTTCTTCGCTGTATTTCAACGTATCGAATTCACGGCGCATAGGGGGAATATTATCCCATCCTTCAAGAAGGAAACTTTCGTCAACCCTTGGGCTTCCGGGGAAATCGATACCGTACATTTCTTTCAGTTCGCGCTGATAGGTCCATGCTTGTGCCCAAAGGTGGTGAGCGGTTTGCATGGTTGCGTTGTCGCGATCGATAAAGGTGCAAACTGCAATATCGAAATGATGCTCGTAATTGTGAAGAATATAGCTGAGTTCAAATTTTCCGTCTTCGATCCAGTCGGCCACAGTTATCATCACCAGATGCGAAAATCCTTCGAAATCGCGAAGATGGGTTACAGCCGGAATTGCGTGTTCGTTGCCAACTGTGATGAAAATAAGATCGTTACGCTGTTTCCGGACTTCGGAAACTTCGAAAACCTTTTGCAGGCGTTCAATGATTTTTTCCATAGTCGCTTACCAGTTATAATCGGGCATATTCCAGTCCCGAATGATTTTTTTCTGATTTTCTTTGTAATACTCGAAGTTTTCGGCATACAAATTTGCTCCTTCGGCTTTTCCGGCTTTGATTCGTTTTTTAAGCGACATGAAACCAGCTAAGATAGCTTCGGGGCGGGGCATACAACCTGCAACATAAACATCGACAGGTAAATACTTGTCGAGACGGTTGATGGTGTTGTAGCTGTCGAAATACATTCCACCATTGATGGTGCAGCTTCCCAAAGCCATAACAAACTTCGGATTTTGCATTTGCTCGTAGCTTCGGATGGCGCGTTTGAGTGTTTTTACACTCAGGTATCCCGAAATAATCATCAGGTTAGCCTGTCGGGGTGTTGGACGCATCTGAACACCAAAACGATACGCATCGAAACGTGGAGTGAGCAGCGGATACAATTCAATACTTCCGCAACCGGTTCCGAAGCCAAGTACCCAAATACTTTCGGCGCGGGCCCAATTGAAGAAATTTTCAAATATTTTGATCCGTTTCGGTTCGTGAACCTTAGGCAAAGCATCGCAGAAATAGTCCTGAATAGGGTCGATGGTAATTTCTTCACCATCGGGACCAATAACGGTACGTTTGCTTAAATCGGGGTCGATAAATTCTTTTTTGCTTTCCATTTTAGGACAATTAAATCATGAATATGCCGATGATGCCCAGAACGAGCGGAATTTTCAAAAACCAGGGAATACTCTGGTCGATTCGGAATCGGGGGAAAACCAAACCCACAAACACGGGCCAGAAAAACATGAGGAACGATTTCAACAGCAGTTCGAACCAATTGTTGGCGCCGCCAAAGAAAAGGTTCACCATTAAAATACATTCACTTACGTAAAGGATGGCGCGGTTTGTTTGCAGCAATCCGAGATAGGTCCCGTGGTATTCTGTTGGAGGACCAATAGGAATTTCCTGGGGAGCCTGAACAACGTTGAAAGGGGAAGCCATCATCATTCCAAGAAATGCAAGTAATGCTGCAGCTCCGGCGAAAGGATTGGTGATAATATTCCAGTGCATAAATCCGCCTTGCTGACCTGCCACAATTTCGGTCAGCGAAAATGAGTGGTGTTGAACGGCAACTGCAATTACTGCCAGCGTGAAAGGAACTTCTACCGTTGTGAATTGCGACAAACCCCGGCTGATCCCGATAAAGGAGTAGGGATGTCCGCCTTCGCTTGCTCCAAGAGCCATCCCGAGCATACCAAAGAACATAAAATACATAATCAGGATTACATCGCCCGAGAATGAATAGTTGCTCCAGTAATAGCTGTCGAAAATGAGAGGCATGAAAATAAAGATTCCTATACCACCAGCCAAACGAAAAACGGGTCCAAGATAGAACATTACACCGTGCGTAATCTGGCTGCGCATCGAATAGTTTTTAATCAGGTCGATGTATGGCTGATAAATAGGCATACCAATTCGTTTTCCGATTCGTGCAGTGATCCGGCGAATCAAGCCATATTGCAGCAAGCCATAGTTGAGTACAATAAATAAACCCAGTAGGGTGTACAATAGTTTTAACCAATCAATATTCATAACAGTTTTCCTCCACTGATTGTGAGATACAGAACAAATGCGTAAATAAGCAGGTGAAGAGCGTAGGTTTGACCGTTACCGGTGTACCAGGTGCGCACTTTGTCGGCAATGGCTTCGATTCCGGAAGACAGACTCGTCCAGAAACGTGTTGCTAACGGAGTCATGAGGAAGCCAAGCGCTTTTTTATAACCTGCAAACATATTGTACGAAACGTGGGTTGTTTCGGGTCTGAAAGGTCTTTCGGCTGCAAAAACAATATTGAATTGTTTCACTTTTTGTGCTTTGCGGCTGTGATACATCAGCCAGCCGAGCAGTGTGGCAAACATGACGACCACCACACTCATTACAGAGAATGCATTCCAGTATCCAAAACTGGTTGAAGCCAGATTTCCGTCCCATTGCAACATTTCGCCGGGAACCTGAGCTGGGATGATGGTCGCCAGTGGTTCAAGCAACAAACGTGGTTGCACCGAAAGAAGCATAATAGCCATGACAAAAATGAACTGTGGAATAAGATAAACAAGCGGAGCTTCTTTCACCTTACGGAGATTGTCTTTGAGCTGACCCAAAAATACAGAGGCAATGAGTTTATATAAATAGAGGAAGGCTACAATTCCGGAGAAGAATACCATAGTGCCTTGAATATACCAGCCTTTCATTGCAACGGCGTTGTAGAACATCCATTTTCCGGCAAAACCAGCCAAAGGTGGCATACCGGCGAGTGTGATAATCCCGATCAGAACAACAATAAACGATAACGGCATGTTTTTGATGAGGCCACCCATTTCGTACATGTTGCGTTTTTTGGTACGATACATCACACCTGCAGCTGAAATAAAGAGCATGGTTTTGTAAATAAAGTGCAGAGCCATGTAGTAGAGTGCAATCAGCAAACCTACTTTGGTGTTCATCGATAGAGCAAAAATAATGTAACCCATGGCTCCAACGCTTGAATAGGCAATCAGCCGTTTCATATCCTCTTCATAGATAGCGAGCATATTTCCACCAATGGCAGTTATTGCTCCAATCCATCCCATGAGGTAAAAGATATCGACACCAAAAAGTTGTTGTGGTCCAAAAGTGGTAATCAGCCAGAACAAACCAAGAACTCCCGAATTGATAAGAACTCCCGAGACAAGAGGTGTGGCATCGTCTTCGGCTTCGCTGTATGCGCCTGGCAACCATATATGGAGGCCGATGGCAGCAGCTTTCAGCATGAAGGCAAGTGCGAGCAGAATAAAAATAACTCCTGCTCCCGATAACGATCCGGCCAAAGTGGCAAAGAATGCAGGGCCTGCAATAGCGTATAGCATTCCGAATGCTGCCATCATCAGGTAAGCACCTCCAGCCGAGAAAATCATATAGCGGAAAGCCGGTTTTTCTGCATTTTTACCACGAAGAATTAATATGTAGCTGCCCAAAGCCATGAGTTCCCATCCCATAAAGAAAGTAAGGTTATCGGCAGGATTCACCAGCATGATTAATCCAAAAACAGTCATGGCAGCAAAAGGATAGAAACCGGCACGCGATCCTTTTTGGACAAATCCGGGAATGAGAGTCATAATTCCTCCAAGCAGGAAGACGCCCATAAACAACATTTGCATAAGGTTGTCGCTGATTTCCGGATAAACGGTGTATCCAAAGACCGCCAGCGAAGCAATGAGAAGCAGATTTTTGACAACTGCCGGCAGAAAATCGAGAACGAAGAATGCGGCAATGAACAACAGTGGCAGCATTACAAAGATGGCGTCGAAATTCAGGTAGTTGACAAAGAAATACGAAGCTGCAAGAAGTCCGGCTCCAAAAATCATAACAGGAACCTGTTTATACCATGGCGCTGACGATTCTTCGTTTTCGCTTATATCGCTACGGAAGACACGACCGAACCATTTGAACAGAAATACGATTTCGAAAATGCTTCCCAGCAAAATGAGTGTAATCCATCCCCAGCCACTGCCCTGAGCAATTTGCATAATGAATTCCCATTTGGCAAAGAAAGACGGGAAAGGTGGAAGTCCGGCCATGGCTGCAATAAACAATCCAAACAGGAAGAATAGAATTGGTTTTTTGCGAAGGAAAGTCCATTTTTCCTGATCATCGCTGTTTACAATTCCGCCCAGCCAGAACAAACCGGCTTTAGCGAAATAGTTGGTGAGTAGAAATCCGATTGCTATAAAATAGAATTGTTCGCCAAGGTAATTGGCCATGCCAACTGTTGCAAGCATGAGTCCGCCTTGTGCAACCGACGAATATCCAAGCATGCGGCGAACATTGTCCTGACGCATAGCCAAGAAATTGGAAGCTGCAAACGAAATGAGTCCAAACAGCGATATAACCATTGTCCAGCTTTCCGGAATAATGGGCATCACCTTATAAATTACAAACAGAACTGCGGGTGCAGAAAGTGCTGATAATGCTGCTCCAACCGAATGATGTGCCGAGTGGTACATGTCGAGTGCCCAGCCGTTGGCCGGAAAAGGTTTGCTTTCGAGCAAAAGTGCAGTGAGAATAAAGAATGCAGCAACAGCTCCTCCTTTTATAGCAGGCAGTGTTGTCATAAAATCAATATTCAAAGTGCCTGTGTAGGCATAGGCGAAAATGATTCCGATGAGTAAAATACCTGAAATGACCGACGAAGCAATCATGAATTTAAATCCGGCAGCAATACTGCGCGAATTTTGAGTCATAATCATTAAACCTGCTGTTGCAATCGAAGCGATTTCGAGGAAAACAAACAGATTGAAAAGGTCGCGGGTCATCACCATTACATTAAGACCAAGCAGGTAAATGACAAAAATGGATAACAAATGATTCCCGGACTTTTTGAATACATCCCACAAGTATAAAACGGTTGCCAAACCGAAGAAGTTAATGAGCGTAGTCAGAAAAGCTTCATCGAGGCTCATACGGAGATTAATAGCAAATGGAGGTTTAAATCCGGCGGTAAATACTTCGAGTGGTTGCTGCGCTCCCGAGAAAATAGCCCAAAGCCAGGAGCCCGAAACCATAGTCATAGCAGCCACAGCAAGCATAAGTACATACACCAGTAAGCTCTGATGGCGTTTGCCGGCAATTCCCATAAGGAAAGCCGTTGCCAGAGCAATCGAGACGATATGAACAGGACTTACCATTTTGTTTCTTTAAAATCGTTAATATTGAGAGACTGTCTGGTTTTGTACATTTTGAGAGCATATGCAAGCATAACACCAGTAACGCCCACGCCAATAACAATGGCTGTAAGTACAAGAGCCTGGGGAATAGGATCGACAAACTTTTGGGAGAGGTTTTCCACTCCGGTTGTGTTGTCGATAATAGGAGCAACGCGACCTTTCATGTAGGCAAGAGCAACAATAACAAGATTGAGTCCTGCATCGAAGATGGTAAATGCCACGATTATGCGGAGTATGTTTTTATTGGTCAGAGCGCCATACAAGCCGATAAGCATCAGCAGGAAGCCGGTGGCCAAACCGATATTTTGTAGTGTTAGATATTCCATTATTCTTCGTTTTGAACTTCGTTAAGATGATGCAGAATATTGGACAGCTCCGAGCCGACTTTCAACCCGATCAAACTGTATATGACCGGAATGGCTCCGGCGCTGAAAAGGTGGCCGAACTCGCCGAGTGGCATGAAGCGGTTGTCGAGAAATCCCAGACCAAGCACAGCCCCAAGAATACCAATGATTACATAGGTGACACCCGAAATGCTTTCGACAGAACTTAACAGTCCATGACGAAGTTCACCTTCGGGATTGGCCATAAGCCAGAGTAAGAATGCAGTGGCTATAATTGCTCCTCCCTGAAATCCTCCGCCAGGGGTAAGATGTCCGTTTGCAAAAACGTAAACACCAAAAAGGACAATAAGTGGAAATAATAGCTTTTGAGCTGTAGTAAGAATAATGGATGAAGGGCGCGGATTGCGTTTTTTGCGACGTTCGCCTGTTTTCAGAAACATGGCAATTAATGAAGCCGCCACAAAAAGAATGGTGACTTCGCCCAAAGTGTCGAATCCACGATAAGTTACAACCACAGCGGTTACAACGTTTGCAGCTCCCACTTCGGAAGCAGTATTGTTTGCGTAGTAGGCTGGTAGCTCAGATAGATCCGGTTTTTCCTGATGAGTCAGCAAGAAGCTTCCCAACAGAACACCGAAACCGGCTAAAAATACAAGGATGAACAGATTTTTATACATCGGACCTCCTTATTTTGTTTAGGACATAGAAAAAGATGATGGTGGTGAGACCGCTGCCTATGGCAGCTTCGGTCATGGCTACATCGGGAGCTGCGAGAAGAAGGTAAAGAATTGATGCAATCAGGCTTATAATTCCTGAAGCCAGAACTGCCGTACGAACCCGTTTTGTGAACAGTGCTGCTATACCCATGCTGAGCATGATGAAGGCCAGAATAATTGCCAGAATAATGTTTGCCATGGTTATTTTTCCTCCTTATTTTCTTCGGAATTATCTTCCTTGAGTTTATCGATAACTGTCTTTTCCGACAGGGCAATTCCTATATGATGAGCTGCACGTGCCAGTGTATGCGACGAAACGGGGTTGGTCATCATTACAAAAGCAATCAGGATGAAAGCTTTTCCGGCCCAATCGGGATTCATGATACCGATGCCGGCAACCGAAAGAATTGTTCCCAGTGTGCTGGCCTTGGTGCCTGCCTGAAGACGGTTGTAAAGGTCGGGCATTCGAACAATTCCGAGCGAACCCAGAAAAATGAATATTGCTCCAACCAGAGTTACAATGCTGCCTATGAGTAATCTGATTTCCATAATTATAGTCCTTTCTCGATAAACCGGGCTATGACAATCACTCCGGTAAAGCTGAGTAAGCCATAAACCAGTGCAACGTCCAGGTAAATAATTCGGTTATTGAATAGTGCAATCAAAGCCATGAGTGCGATTGACGAAACTGTCATCACATCGAATGCCATGATGCGGTCGGCAGTGCGTGGCCCTTTAATAAAGCGCCACAAAGAGAGAATCATTCCCAAAAGAATGAGCCCTCCGGCAATGTAGAGAATAGTCTCAACCATACATAACCTCCAGATATTTTTCGAATTTTGAAACAATTGAACGCGTCGCTTCGTCGATGTCGGTACTGGTAACATCGATCCAGTGAATGTACATTCGGTCGTCGCGAATATCAACTGTCAATGTTCCAGGTGTTAGGGTGATGGAATTGGCCAGCATCATTTTCCCAATGTTGCTTTTTAGGATTGTTTTTACTTCCACAATCCCGGGATTGATTGGTAATGAAGGCTTGAGTACACGTGATGCCACATCGATATTCGACTTGAGGAGATCCCAGGAAAACACAAATACATATGCAAATGCATAAGCAAAACTTTTTGGAGTCAGCCTTACACTTTGCAATACTGTGCAATTGCGGCAAAACAACAGCCCGATAAGGGCTGAAACGATTGCTCCTGTAATCAGGATGTCGGGTGCCACCGACCAGTTCAACGCCAGCCAGGTGATGTACGACAACACAAAGATGAGAAATACATTTTTTAAGTTCATGGAATAGGAATTAAACCGCGACAAAAATAATCAGCAATGTATCGTCCCCGACCTGATGGGTATAGAGATGAAATTACTGCCAGCTGCAATTGCGTTGGTTAAAAAATAGACGTAGCGCAACTAAAAAGTTGACGTGAATGTAATATGCACAATATCAGATGCTTGCAAGATTCATTTTGTGTGTTTAGTTATAACCATCAAGTAATTATAAGTGTCAATTTTTGAATACGTTATTCTAATAATCAAATTCACAGCATTGTAAGTAATTGGAATCGGCTATTATCAATAATTTAATGTACCTTTGCCGCAAAATAACAATAAGGAAACTGATTTCTGTACATTTATAGAGTAGAAAGTTACCGGTGCGCCTTACAAAAACAATTTCATGACATTTTCGGAATTACCAATCATTGAGCCCATTTTACGCGCTCTCGAACACGAAGGATATACCAACCCAACGCCCATTCAGGAAGAAGCTATCCCCGTTGCATTACAGGGAAAAGACATTTTGGGCTGTGCCCAGACAGGAACCGGAAAAACTGCGGCATTTGCTATTCCAATTCTTCAATTATTGTCGCAACAGACCGACCGCAATCAGGGTCGCCGCATGGTGAAAGTGCTGATTGTGACACCAACCCGCGAACTTGCACTCCAAATTGGAGAAAGCTTCGATGCATACGGCCACAATCTGCATCTAAAACATGCAGTCATTTTTGGAGGTGTTCCTCAGAATGCTCAAACCAAAGCATTGCAGCAAGGAGTCGATATTCTGGTTGCAACCCCAGGCCGTTTACTCGACTTGATGCAGCAGAAATTTATCAGCCTTAAAAACATCAGTATTCTTGTTCTTGATGAAGCCGATCGCATGCTTGATATGGGCTTTATTCACGATGTGAAAAGGATTCTTGCCGCAGTTCCGTTGAAACGACAAACATTGTTTTTCTCGGCAACCATGCCTCCTGAAATTGTGAAGCTATCCTCATCTATTTTGCATCAGCCTGTGAATATTGCTGTTACACCTGCATCATCGACAGTTGAGATTATTGAACAAAGCGTATATTTTGTTGCCAAAGCTGATAAACCATCGTTGCTGATGCATATTCTACGCGACAAGAGCATCGAAACTGCACTGGTTTTTACACGTACAAAGCATGGTGCCGATAAAGTTGCTCGGATTTTGAATAAATGCAATATTAAAGCCGAAGCCATTCATGGTAATAAAACACAAGGTGCCCGTCAACGTGCGCTAAACAATTTTAAAAACCGGACAATCCGCGTACTTGTGGCATCGGATATTGCTGCTCGTGGAATCGATATTGATGAATTATCGTGTGTGATTAATTTCGATACACCCAATATTCCTGAAACCTATGTACACCGTATTGGTCGAACAGGCCGTGCCGGAGCCGAAGGAATTGCTATCTCGTTCTGCGATGTGGAGGAGAAAGCATATCTGAAAGACATTCAAAAGCTTATTTCGAAGCAGATTCCAGTGGTGACCGATCATCCTTTTCCTTTAAGTCCGGATGCAGAACTTGCAGTAGCTGAAAAGAAGAAATCGACCAAGCAACCACAGTCGGCAAACCGCTCTCGAAGTCAGCGTCCGGCAACTGGTCGTGTCGATTCGCGCGAAGGTCGTCGTCGTCGGTGATTTTCGCGATTTCAGTAAAGAAGTTCCTTCATTATTGGTCTTATTTCAGCTGTTTCCCATTTTCGGTTGCAGGTTTTTATATAAGGGACCTCCGAATGGTTTTGCAGGAAAAGCTTGTATTTGTTTTCTCTGTTGGTGAATTCGGCCCAAGCGAAATGGTTAGTCAAGGAGCGGCTGATGATGTTTTGAGTGTTTTCTTTGTTGTGGTTGGCAATCAGGAAAGCAGCCCAATTGGCGTAGAGATGCAGATATTTTGAGGAAACGCCTCTGGTTTTAGAGAAAATCAGTTTTTTAAAATCCGAATCGAATTTGCTTGATTTTTTCACATTCAGTTTGTGCGGATTTTGTTTTTTGCTAAAAACGGTCAGCCCAAATTTGCCCGTTTGCTTCACGGCTACCATGCTGTTGCTTGCAGGGCTAATGATAACAGAGTCGGGGTGAACATGCAGATTTACATAATCCACAATTTCAGGTACAGTCCAGTTGCCGATTCTAAGAATGCCAGCTGCGAATGAGTTGTCGGCATTGTAGTCGGCTGCCATTATCATTGAGACAGGTGGTTTGGGCAAGTCTTTGTTGAGTTCTCTGGCATTGCTTACTCCAATGCCTTTGCGGTTAAACGGAAATTCGGATTGTATTAATTCGACCAAACCACTGAGTTGATAATCAGGAGTATTTAGTGATGCGAGAATTTTATGTCGCCAATCGAATGCTGTAAGAGTTGAGATGTTGAGTTGAGAAGCTATATTTTTAAGCGAAGTATGCCCTTTAAGCATAATGTTGATACAGGATTGGAATTTGGAAGTGAGATGGATATAGTGGAGGCAAGTTCCGGTTTTGGCGGAATAGGAGTGATTGCATTTTTTGCATTTGTAGCGCTGGATATTTTTGTTTTTGCCGTTTTTTTGAATTTGTTTGCTGTTGCAATAAGGGCAGGGGATGAGTTGGGTTTTTCCAGATTTTTTTTGTTGGGAATGGATTTGTTGGAGCTGTTTGATGAGCTCGGATTGTTTTTTAAGGGAAAGGGTTTGGAAGGTTTGTGTGGTCATGATGCAAAAATAATAATTAATTAGAAATTAGAGAAAAATAAAAAATCACTAAAATCTAATAAATAAAAAAATTCTGTTCAAAAAAAATGTCTATTTTTACATCCCATTCTCCCAGGAAGCCCAAACCATGGACGATCAAAAAAGAAGCTGCCCGTTTTGCGACACCAAGTCGGCTTGTTTTAAAAAACTGAGCCCGCTTGAACTCGAAGTTGCCGATATGCGTCGCGCCGAATTACGTTACCGTAAAGGTGAGCATATCGCAAAGCAGGGCTCTTTTGTTACCCATATCCTTTATCTGCAAAAAGGTCTTGTCAAGGTGTATATGGAAATGGAAGGCGATAACGACTTGATATTAAATATTTTTAGTGGCGGCGACCTGATTGGCCTCCCTAATTTGTTTACCAATGCTCCTTTGCAATATTCGGTTGCTGCAATCGAAGACAGTGTTGTTTGTGCTATCGATAAAAAGGTGATTGAAGATTTGGTGAAAAACAACGGCGATTTTGCACAGAGTATCATCGAGAATATCAATGGTTGCACCCTTTATCATTATAAAAGGTTGATTACTGCTTCGCAGAAACAACTCAATGGACGCATGGCCGACGCATTATTGCATTTGTCGGAAAAAGTGTATAAAAGCGACGATTTTAATATGGCTTTATCCCGGAAAGAACTGGCTGAACTGGCTGGAATGAGTATGATGAGCGCAGTGAGGGTTATTAAAGATCTGGAACAAAATGGCATTATTGCTGAAAACGGAGGCCGGATATCTATTCTCGACCGAAGTAAACTAGAAAGTTTAAGCAAATATGGTTGATGTTAATTATTTCACTATGTTTGCGTCCGAATTCTTTAACATTAATTTCTAGTATCATGAAAAAATCAGCACTGCTTTTGCTTTTTGTTGCCATTGTTGCCGGAGGGATATTTACATCGTGTCATAAAACCGTCGATAAAAATGCAACCGATTTCATCGGAACCTGGGTTGGTTCAAGTGTGACAAACAACTATCAGATTATTATCAATGATGATGGAACGGGAACTTACACAAAATATGCACTTCTTACCGTTTCGGATACTTACAGTGGAAAAGTCCGTTATTACGACAATACGCTGCAGATTGACAAACAGAAATTCGATGTGAATCAGATTCCTACAATCAATGGTACTATCTGGTCGATGCAAATCGAAAGCATAGTTTACGTCAAACAATAGCTCACTTCTTGTCTTTTTATGAGTTCACGTTTGCAACTCATTACCCATCACTCACAACTAACTACTGACAACTGGCTCCTGAATACTGACTACTTCTTATCCCCGTCCATCCTGTTCAGCCAGATGTAACTCAGCACTCCCATTACTGTGAGAACTATCATTAATGCAATATATGAGATGCGCCAATTCTCCGGTCCAGTCATCATGGTGAATTCTGACATTCCGCCAATTCCCGCTATCAGCGTCAGTGGCATAAATATCGTTGTGATAAATGTAAGCCGCCTGACTGTTTTGTTGGTATTATTGGCTGCAAGTGCCATCTGATTATTGATCATGGCCAGATGGAGTTCAACTAGATTTTTGGTTTCATCCCTGCACGACTCGGCCTGCTCGAAGAGTCTTTCTACATGATCGCTAACATCTCTGAAAAGGTATAACGATTTCGAATCGATGAACTCAATGTCGTTGCGTATTGTTTTTGCAAGGATTTCTCTTTCATGGAAAAGACTTTTTCGAAGCAAAACAAAAGCATTCCTAAGTTGCTGGATTCGTAAAAAATTAAGACTCTCGCTGTTGACAAGCAATTTGTCTTCAAGTGCATCCAGCTCGTCTTCGAGGGCTTCCAACGCAATCATTTTCTCGTCCACAATTTTGTCGAGCAATAAATGCAGCAGCCATGAAGGTCCGTTTTTCCAGGTTCCGTTTTCGGCCGATTGTAATCGTTCTGCGGTTTTGGTTATTACGCTGTTAAGAATTTCGGAACGGGTTACCGAAACAAGAAAATTTCCTCCAACGAATATGTTTACCTCCTCCGCCTGCCATTCATCGCCATTGGCATGGAACGTATTAAACAGAATATGAGTGTAAGTTGCAAACGATTCAATTTTGGGGATCTGATCGTCGTCCATGCAGTCTTCGATTGACAAAGGATGCAAGCCATAAGCTTCAGGCAGGACTTTGAGCTCTTCTTCGGTTGGTTTGAAAAAGTGATGCCAAACAAATTCGTTTTTTGCTTCCGGAATATCGAAAGTATCTGTTGAAATTGTTTTTTCACCGGCAACCATTTTTAGAGATAGAATTGGATTCATCGATCGGAATTTGAGATAAAGGTATGGATTTAATTGTTCCTGTTTTCGAATTTTCTAAAAGCAATTTATTGAAATACGTAAAATTGTTTTTTTGCGTTAACAATTAAAATATTTTTTGTGTTCCGGAAACAATTTTTGGCAATAATACTGTCTTTTTTTACTGTTGCAATGTATGGGCAGAAAGACGATTGCTATAGAAATGTACCGTATTTTCGCTCACTAAAACCAGTGAATCTGGCTCATCGTCTTACCAAAGGACTCGAAAGCGATAGTGCGAAAGTGTGTGCCATTCATAGTTGGATTACACACAAGATTAAATATGACGTTAAGAAATTCAAACGTTTTGATTATGCGCATGTGCCAGTAAAAAAGATATTACGACGCCGGAAGGCTGTTTGCGTAGGCTATGCCGATCTTTTTACAGCTCTCTGCAGGTATTCTGGTATCAATGCAATAGATGTTTCTGGATATTCGCGCAATATTTTTTACGATGTGGGAGATGGCTTTTTTCTGGCAGACCATGCTTGGAACGCTGTTCAAATAAATGGAACATGGAAGTTGGTAGATGCAACCTGGGATGCCGGATATATCAAAAATTATAGAAGAACCTTTTTCGGTTTTATCGAGTTTTGTTTTACTTTGGGACATAGGGAAGCAGTGAAATATAGGCCGCATTTCAAAAAACATCCAACCGATTGGTATTTTTTGCGTGGAGGTTCATTTTTTAGCTTCGACCATGTGGCAGCTGACCCGCTCTGGCTTTTGACCGATTCAATTGCTCCAGTTTGTAATTATGAGAATGACAGTGCTTTTTATTACAGAAAACTCGATGATGCCGATACATTGCTCCCTTGTCTCAGTGGTGAATTTGACAGGGTGTTTTTTTCAACTACTGATTTTCAAAATAAAAAATTGTTTGAAGGCTTCAATATGTATAAATTCAATCACAAAAATCAGTTACCTATTGCTGAAAGTTATTCGCTAATGGCTGCAATGGTTTTTGATACAATTGATGTACATACAACTGACACTGCAAGATTGCTGCAAAAATGTGATTCGGTTATATTGCTGGTTGATAGTGCAATAGTTCACTACGACAGCTGTTTTTATTATCTCGGTACACAACGTGTCAAATTGGATTCAAGCAATGCTTTTAAATACTGGAATGTTCGTGAAAACAATCGTTTACTCATTGGCTCAACTCGTAAATCGCTTCAAATACTCGCTCGTGGGTCTGGGCAAGTGAAAAAATACAGGGAGACTCTTCGTGTAATTATCAATTCTGATAAGAAAAAGATGAAGAGTATTCAAAAAAGCAAGCGTTTTTATGTGGCGAAAAGGCCTGAGATAACCTTTGAAACCGATTCTATTGATGCGTTGCTCAATCTTGCCCTGCTACACGATTCGCTCTCAATGCTGAACGACTCTGTTTCAGCTCGTCTGCAATGGCTCTTTCAACTGAGCGACACGTCATTGGCTCGAATCTCGGCATACAAAGTAAGATCTCAACAAAATAAGACGACTGCTGGAATACTTTGTGGGCAGAGGTTTGGCTTGGAAGATGACCTCGATTACTTGATTACGCTTAATAAAAACGGTCTAATGTCGCACAAATTCACCGATGATTCTCTTTTGGTTTATCAACGAAGAGGATCTGTGATAAGATATTTGGGCGATGAAGCCAAAAAACTTAGAAAGGAAATGAATGCACTCTACTCTTGCCACCGAAAGATATCGAATGAGTGCGTTCGATTGAAGAAATCGACTGTTACGTTCAGTGGGGCACAAGAGCAATATGAACGAAATCTCGATGAATATAGAAAGGAACTTGCTGATTATCACGCTGAAATGAGCAACTTGAAGAATCGTGTCCGGTCTGTTGCGACAGCATGTAGAAAACAGAAAAAGTCGACACGTAAAGAACTAAAAGCGTATAAGCAAGAGATTCTTTTTGAGATGGGGAATTATAAAATTCGCAGGAACTATATTTCACAGAGAAATATTTCTTTGCGAAGAATATGCCGAAACTACAAATCTGCTTCTGTTTCTATGGCAAAAAAGGCTCGGGGTTTGAAAAAAAAATATCAAAAAAAATAAAACCGATGTTATACCGAACCCTGCTTTCACATTAAACCCCACTATCATTTTCGTAATCAATAATACACGTATTGCAAACTAATTAATATGGTAGTCGTCAGAGACCTTGTTTTTTTGCACAGGTGTCGGACAACAATAATTGAAAAAACGCAGTCCTTGCTGCTGCACGTTCCGATAATAGCTATCTAAAGCATCCTGTGCTCCAAATCCATCCCCAAACTCGTTGTTTTACTTCGAAAAACAAACAAATATTTGGTATGTTTGAGTCAGTTACAATCTCCGATTGGAGCTGATTCTATCTGCGCAAATTGAAGAATTTTCGCCGAAATATGATTTTCTGCGAACCGAGCGTAAGCGAGCTCATGAATACCAAAAAGCAGTTTAAGCTATGAATAAATCTTTTAAATCTGCGGACTGGCTTTTGATCAACTAATCCGAATCAAATTTTAGTCTAAATGTCGGGATTTTCATTTTCAGATGGTTATTTGCCCAGATACCGATAGATTGTATCGTGTGGTCTAAGTATCTTCAATTAACCTCCATCCCCAAACTCGTTATATCTCAACCAAATTCATGATTTTTTTACACTGGCGGAAATAGATTTTTCCGTATTTTTGCACTTCGATAAAATTTCAACATCAAAATTAAACTCAAATGGCAGCTATTAAACGTGTTTATACTTTTGGCGACAAAAAAGCCGAGGGAAAAGCCGACATGAAAAATCTGTTGGGTGGCAAAGGTGCCAACCTGGCCGAAATGAATCTCATTGGTGTTCCGGTTCCTGCCGGATTTACAATTACAACCGAGGTGTGTACCGAATACAACCAACTCGGCCGCGAAAAAGTGATTAAACTGCTCGAAAAAGAAGTTCAGGGCGGAATTAAATATCTTGAAAAAATCATGGGTGCCAAATTTGGCGACAAAGAAAACCCATTACTTGTTTCTGTTCGCTCGGGTGCTCGTGCATCGATGCCCGGAATGATGGATACCATTCTCAACCTTGGTCTCAGCGACGATGCGGTTAAAGGCATTGCCAAAAAATCGGGCAACGAACGCTTTGCCTGGGATTCATACCGTCGTTTCGTACAGATGTATGGTGATGTTGTAATGGGAATGAAACCTGCTTCGAAAGAGGACATTGATCCATTTGAGGAAATTATTGAAAAAATAAAAGAAGAAAAAGGCGTTGAACTCGACAACGACCTCTCTGTAGCCGACCTCAAAGAAATGGTAAAACGTTTCAAAGCTGCAGTGAAAAAAGTAACCAAAAAAGATTTTCCAACAAACCCATGGGAACAACTTTGGGGTGCTGTTGTAGCCGTTTTTGATAGCTGGAACAACGAACGCGCCGATCTTTATCGTCGCTTGAACAATATTCCTGCAGAGTGGGGAACAGCTGTGAACGTTCAGGCTATGGTGTTCGGAAACATGGGAAAAACTTCGGCTACAGGTGTTGCTTTCTCGCGCGATGCAGGTACAGGCGAAAATCTGTTCAACGGCGAATATCTCATCGATGCTCAGGGCGAAGATGTGGTTGCCGGAATCCGCACACCGCAGCAAATTACCAAAGAAGGTTCGAAACGTTGGGCCAAACTGGCCGGTGTATCCGAAAAGGATCGCGCAGCCAAATATCCTTCGCTCGAAGAAGCCATGCCAAAGCTCTACAAAGAACTCTTTGTTATTCAGAACAAACTCGAAAAGCATTACAAAGACATGCAGGACATCGAGTTCACCATTCAGGAAGGCAAATTGTGGATGCTTCAGACCCGCAATGGAAAACGCACTGGTGCTGCCATGGTGAAAATTGCCATGGATATGCTCAGCGAGAAACTGATTGACGAAAAAACAGCAGTTTTGCGTGTTGAGCCTAATAAATTAGACGAACTTTTGCATCCGGTTTTCAATACCGAAGCTCTTAAAAAAGCAAAATCGATTTCGAAAGGTTTGCCGGCA
This sequence comes from Bacteroidetes bacterium HGW-Bacteroidetes-6, assembly GCA_002842495.1. Classification (GTDB taxonomy): domain Bacteria; phylum Bacteroidota; class Bacteroidia; order Bacteroidales; family DTU049; genus GWF2-43-63. Next base: position 132,335 of record PHDB01000004.1, on the reverse strand, counting down.
TCGCCAGGTGCAGCTACCGGACAAATTGTTTTTCATGCCGACGAAGCCGAAGAATGGGCTGCCAAAGGCAAAAAAGTGATTTTGGTTCGCATCGAAACCTCGCCCGAAGACCTTAAAGGGATGAACGTTGCCGAAGGTATTCTCACTGCACGTGGCGGAATGACCAGCCATGCTGCTGTTGTTGCCCGTGGAATGGGAAAATGCTGCGTTTCGGGTGCAGGTAGTTTGCAGATCGATTACAAAAAACGCGTTGTTATTGCTGGTGGAAAAACATACAAAGAAGGCGATTTTATTTCGCTCAATGGTTCTACCGGTGACGTATATGATGGAAAAATCGAAACCAGCGAAGCCAAACTCAGTGGCGATTTCGGAAAACTGATGAAACTGGCCGACAAAAATGCACGTATGGCTGTTCGCACCAATGCCGATACTCCTCACGATTCGAAAGTTGCACGCGAATTTGGTGCACAGGGAATTGGTCTTTGCCGCACCGAACATATGTTCTTCGAGGGCGACCGCATCAAAGCAATGCGCGAAATGATTCTTGCCGACGACGAAACCGGACGTCGCAAAGCTTTGAAAAAATTATTGCCAATCCAGCGTGCCGATTTCGAAGGGATCTTTACTGCCATGAATGGATTGCCTGTTACCGTGCGCTTGCTCGATCCTCCTTTGCATGAATTTGTACCTCACGAAGAAAAAGGACAAAAAGAAATGGCCAAAGAAATGGGCCTTTCGCTCGAAACCATCAAAAGCAGAATCGAAGCTTTGGCCGAATTCAACCCAATGCTTGGACATCGTGGATGCCGCTTGGGAAATACTTATCCTGAAATTTCGGAAATGCAGGCCCGTGCTATTATCGAAGCAGCTTTGAATCTGAAAAAGAAAAAAATCAAAGCCATTCCCGAAATCATGATTCCGCTTACAGGAACATTGAAGGAATTGCAAATGCAGGTCGATTTGGTTCGCAACACAGCCAATCAGGTTTTTGCTGAGCGTAAAGACAAAATTGATTATCTGGTTGGAACCATGATCGAAGTTCCTCGTGCAGCTGTTACTGCCGACGAAATTGCAAAAAGCGCCGAATTTTTCAGCTTTGGAACCAACGATCTTACTCAAATGACTTTTGGTTATAGCCGCGACGATGCAGGAAAATTCTTGCCGGTTTATTTGCAAAAAGGCATTTTGAAATACGATCCATTCCAGGTGCTCGACCAGGAAGGTGTTGGACAGCTTGTTCGTATGGGAACGGAAAAAGGACGCAAAACCAATCCTAAACTCAAAGTGGGTATTTGTGGTGAGCATGGTGGAGAACCCAGTTCAGTCGAATTCTGCCATAGCGTTGGTATGAATTATGTGAGCTGCTCGCCATTCCGCGTTCCTATTGCTCGTCTTGCAGCTGCTCAGGCCAATATTAAGGAAATGGCTGCAACAAAAACAACTGCTACTAAAACGGTTGCAAAAGCAACTTCTGCTAAAAAGGTTGTTCCTGCTAAGAAAAAAGTTGTTGCAGCAAAAAAAGCAGCACCTGTAAAGAAAGCTGCCCCTGCTAAAAAAGTGGCTCCTTCAAAGAAAGCAGCTCCGGCTAAAAAAGTTGTTGCAGCCAAGAAAGCAACTCCAGCCAAGAAAGCAGCTTCGGCTACTATCAAAGCAACTGCTAAAAAGAAATAAGCGTTAATAACGCAATTTCAATTATCATACTCCTGTGCGTAGCGTCTGTTGCGCACAGTTTTTTTTAGTTTGTTTTTTATCGTTTGTTGAATGAGGTTTTTTTTTACAATTGTTTTTCTGGTTTGTGCTTCAATCGCTTTTTCTCAAAAAAAAAGCGATTCCTTGTTGCGCGAATTGAAAAGCGCCAAAACGGTTGAAGAGAAAACCGATTTGTATTATCTTCTTGGGACTGAACTGATGGGGCAAGACCCCGAAAAATCGTTTCAGTATTTAAAGCAGGGGTTGTTACTGGCCACCGGGTCGGGCGATATTATACGTCAATCGCGCGGATATAGTGGTTTGGGATCGTTGCAATATATGAAATCCGATTTTTCCGGAGCCATTCTGCTTTTTCAGAAATCGCTTGCTTTGGCTTTTGCTGCGGGCGATATGATTCAGGGCGCGCGACAGTACAGCAATATCGGAACCATTTACGATATAAGCGGTCGCTATCCCGAAGCGGCACAAAACTATTTTAAAGCTTTGAGGATTTTTGAATACAAAAACGATAGTGCAGGTCGGGCTTTTGTGCTCAATAATTTGGGAATCGTTTTTATCGAAATTGGCCAACCATATCAAGCTCTTGAATTCTATAACCAGGCATTGCAATTCAAAAACAGCCTTAACGACACGCTCGGAATGGCCTCGACACTAAATAATATTGGAACAGTTTACGAATCGGAATTGCACGATTTGGAAAATGCGGCATTGTTCTACAGCAAATCGCTCAGCTTGTACAAATTGAAAGATAATTTGTATGGAGTTGCATTTGCAACCCACAACCTGGGCAAAGTGAAATCGGATATGGGTTTGTTCAACGAAGCAATTCCACTTTTTGAGAAAGCAATTGAGCTGCGCGTTGCATTGAGCGACTTCACTGGCGAAATGCAAAGCCGGCATCTGCTTGCCCGTCAACTTCTTGCCATTGGTCGAGTTGACCAGGCATATACTTTTGCTGAGCCGTGTCTGAAACAACTAAACACTCTCGAAACCCCCAAAGAACGAGCCGATTTGCTTGAAACGCTTGTATTAATCAGCGAAGCCCGCAGTGACTTCAAAAATGCATATTTGTACGAGAAGAATCTTTCCATTCTGCGCGATTCTTTGCTTAGCTCAGAGAACAGTGCAACGATTAATGAACTCAATATTCAATATCAAACACAGCAAAAAGAGCAGAAAATTATCGAACTTAAACTAGCAAAGCAAAGCGAACAACAAAAAAGATATTATTTGAGTCTTTTGCTTCTTGCCCTGATTGTTATAATCTTTGTTTCGTTATTGTTTTTCAGGCAACGCCAAAAAGTGCTGAAAGAAAAGAATAAACGTTTGAAACTCGATATGGACTTTGCCCGTGCCGAAACAAAGCGTCGCGAAAAAGATTTGCACGATCTTACACGAAGCATGCTTCGTCAAACCGAGCTGCTGGGCAATTTACAAGTAGCTGTAGAGAAATTGAGCAGCGAAAACGAAAAGCTTAAAACCGACATGCAGCCTGTGAGCGAAATGATTTCGAATTCGCTCGTTAACGAAAAAGGCTGGGAAGCTTTCCAGATGCGATTCGAGCAAACATATCCGGGTTTTCTGCAAAAATTAAAATCAAATTTTCCAGAGATTACATATGTCGACCAGCGGCTTTGTGCACTACTTAAACTCAATCTATCTACTAAAGAAATTGCTAATCTGCAAAATATTGGCATAGAGGCTGTTAATAAACAGCGCAATCGCTTAAGAAAAAAACTCAATATGGATGCTGGTAGCGATTTTTTGACTTTTTTCGAAGAGTTTAAAATTTAATCTTGAAGAGGTCTTTTTTATAATCAATGCAACTGCCACAAAATGTGTGTTGTAGCAGGTTGTCCTACTTTTGTCATATAGGCTTATATAGATAGGCAATATACTTTTGCAGCTGAAAAAACAATCGCGCCCGAATGAATGGGTGTAAAAACACAAGCAAAATGAAAAAGACCCTTTTTTTTCTGGCTGCAGCTTTTCTGAGCATTTTCATGAAAGCACAAGACGATGCTCCGCTTACAGCAACCATCACTTTTGAACAGTTCGACAAAGTTGTTAAAGGTATTGAGTTGGATGGTTACAATTGCTTTCTTACAGCCGAGGACCCTTCGGTGTTTTCAGCCTTGTTCACAGTTAATCAGCTAAATGGTTCGCTGGGTGCTTTCAATTTGGATTTTTACGATATGGTTTCCTCGGATCGCGACAATTTTACTCCGGTGAAAGAATATGAAATCAATGGACATAAGGCATATCTTGGAACAAACAACAATATTGCCGGCGGCGAAACACCGATGAATGTATTGATTATCTTGTATCCTGAGCAAAAACTTACCATTATGATTAATGCTGAGGTCGCCATGCCTGTTGACACATTGGATGAGATTGTCCGTCAGATAAACTTCTAACAGTTGAACTTTAAAAAATAATCATGAAAACAGCTTTCAAAATTCTTTTTGTACCATTACTTCTTTTGATCGTAGTTCCAATGTCAGCTCAGGGCTGGGAATGGACGCGTGTTTCGGGCGGCGCTTCTTCCGACGAATCGTATCAGGTTTGCACCGATGCTTCAGGAAATGTATTTCAAACCGGAACATACTATGGAACAGCCGATTTTCAGGGAACTCAACTTGCCAGTGTTTCAGGTGGATACAACTGGTTTCTTGCCAAATACAATTCCGATGGTAATTTGCTATGGGTTCGAAATGTGTTGAGTGGAAACACAGGTTATAAGCAAGTGAAGGCTATCACAACCGATTCGAATGGGAATGTTTTTATGGCCGGAGAATTTGAAGACTCTGTTCTTGTTGGCGGTTCTCAAGCGAATTCAGGGGGCTATTACGATGTGTATCTTGCAAAATTTGACGCCTCGGGCAATACACAATGGGTTGAAACGGGCGGCGGAATATTCGATGAGCGTGCTTTTTCGCTCACAACCGACCAATCCGGAAATGTGTATCTCGCTGGTTGCTTTACCGAAAATGCGGTTTTCGACACTGTTTCTCTTTCGGGAGCATCTGTCAATATGAGCGATGATGCGATGCTGCTATGCTACAATTCTGCTGGTAAGATTCAATATGGAAAAAGCTTTGGAGGTATTAGCTACGAAAGAGCAACGGGCATTGCACAGTATAATAATAAACTATACATGGTAGGCTACTTCTATAGTACCGATGCATATTTCGATACATACGTGCTTCACAATACCAATAGTGGAGATGATTTGTTTTTGGTCGAGTTAAACTTATCGGGGGCGATAAATTGGGTAAAAGGTTTTGATCTCCGTATGTCAACAGCTTCAAATACCCGCTGGCCTTTTGTTGCAGCAAATGCTGAAGGAATTTATGTATCCTGCCCTTTTGAGCAAACAATCGATCTCGGCAATGGACCCATTACTCCCGATGGAAGCAGTTGCATTTCTTTTATGTCGCAGTTCGACTTCAGCGGCAATGTGCAATGGGTAAATAAACTCGATAATAGAATTTCTGCTTCAACAAAAGGGTTGACTGCTATTCCCGGACATGTTTATTCAACAATTAATTTTGTCGATACTCTCAAAATTGGTGCTCAGCAGTTTATTGGTACTTTCCCGACTCCGGCCTACGCCGAAAATAATATTAGCATTGTGTCATGGAATAGCAATGGAACCATCGATTGGGCAAAAACAGTTGAACCTTATTCGAATGGTATATTTGTCGGAAGTGTTCGCTCAACTTCAATCGCTACATCGGGTAACGATGTGTTTTTGTCAGCAACATTCTCCGATACAATCAATATGTGGCCATGGTATCCTGTTGCAGAGGATATTCTTACAACCGATGTACTTCTGGCTAAAATTGACATCACTGCCAATGCAATCGAACAAGCCCAAACTCCTTTGTTTTCAGTTTATCCTGTTCCTGCAGTTGATGTTCTTACAATTGCTTCAGCTGAAAATGGTCCCATAAATTGCACTGTAACTGATGTCTATGGCAAAATAGTTCAACAGATTGGTTTTGCTGATGGTGTTTTGAACCACATCAATATAAACGGACTGGCATCCGGAGTGTATTTCGTCAGTATAGAATCGTTGGGAACAACATCGGTGAGCAGGTTTGTGAAGCAATAAAGTATAGAAATATTATAGCAATAAGCAAAACAAATTCTGAAACCTGAATAATAATGACAAATTTGTAGTCATATTGCGTTTATCGCTGCCGGTAGTTGCTGGCAGCAATAATTTATTGGGAAGTGTTTGATTTACTGTGTTGTGCGAAGCTCTGATATTGTTTTTCCGATGTCAGGTTATTGTTGTTTATTACCCGAAAATATACCCAAAGCCGGATAATCACGGAATTATTATTTTCTTTTTATCTTCGCCCAACAATCATTTGCATGAAGACGCTTGTCAATTTGTTTGAAAATGCTATTGCATCGTTTGGCGAAAATCCATTGGTGTGGGAAAAAGTCAACGGAAAATACCAGTCAACATCTTATTCCGAAGCCGGTGTTTATGTAAAAAATCTTGCCGGCGGGCTTATGAAGGCGGGCTTAAGGGCCAACGATAAAGTAGTGCTCTACAGCGAAGGACGAGCATGGTGGTTGTTTTCGGAGTTGGCCGTTATTGCGGCAGGGGCCGTTTGTGTTCCGGTTTCGGTACGAATTGAAGAGCCCGAAGAATTGCTTTTTCGTATTCAGCACAGCGAAAGTAGCTTTGTTATTGTGTCGTCCCGATTTCTCGATTTGGTGAGAACTGTAAAAACAAAATTTCATTTAACCCAGAAAATCATCATCATCGATCTTCCGCTGACCAATGATATCGATAAACTTGAAGATGAATTTTTCCTGAGTGAGTTGCTGGAAGAAGGCGAATCTTCTGATACCGAAACACACAATCGACTTGCAGCAGTAGCTTCGTATGCCAGACCCGATGATGCTGTAAATATTTGCTACACTTCGGGAACAACTGCCGATCCGAAAGGAATTGTGCTTACACATCAGAATTATATTGCTAATGTGAAGCAAGCTACAGCCATGTTCGAAGTTACTCCCGAGTTTGTTACTTTACTTATGCTACCTTGGGATCATTCGTTTGCCCATACTGTTGGTTTGTATTCACTTATTTACAAAGGAGCTTCGTTGGCAGCTGTAGATGGAGGGAAATCGGCGGTGGAAGCATTACGTAACGTTCCGCTGAACATTCGCGAAATAAAGCCGGTATTTTTATTGAGCGTTCCTGCATTGGCGAAAAATTTCAAAAACAATATCGAAAAAGGGATATCCGAAAAAGGAGCTATGGTGCGAATGCTGTTTCGCATGTTTCTGAGAATTGGCATGATATATCATGGTACTGGAAACAATGCTGGAAAAGGTATGCGTGTTTTTCTTCGTCCGCTGGTAAAATTGGGCGATGCTTTGGTTTTTTCGAAAATTCGTGATGGCTTTGGTGGGCGATTGCGCTTTTTTATTGGTGGTGGAGCGCTGCTTGATATTGATATTCAAAAATTTTTTAATGCTATTGGAATTCCTATGTATCAGGGATATGGTCTTAGCGAAGCCGCTCCGGTGATATCGACAAACGGAGCTGGCATTTTCAAAATGGGCTCTTCCGGAAGAATAGTCCCCGATCTCGAATTGGTGATTGCTGATGAAAACGGACAGCCGCTTTCGGTTGGGCAAACCGGAGAAATATGTGTGAAGGGCGACAATGTAATGAAAGGCTATTGGAAAAACGATGAGGCAACAGCCGAAACATTACAGGATGGATTCTTGCACACCGGAGACCTCGGATATGTGGATAGTGAAGGTTTTTTGTTTGTAAAAGGTCGCTTCAAAAGTCTGCTTATCGCCAACGATGGTGAAAAATATAGCCCCGAAGCACTCGAGGAAGCCATGATTTTTCATTCTTCTTTACTGAGCCAGGTATATTTGCACAACAACCAAAACCCGTATACAACTGCGCTGGTTTATTTAGACGATGTTCAGTTACGTAAGATGCTGCTGTCAGCAGCAGTCGATTTTACTAGCTCGGAAGGCAAGAAAAAAGCACTTGAACTAATAACTCACGAAATCAATAAATTACGATTCGATACAGTTTTGGCAAAGCAATATCCTTCGCGCTGGTTGCCATCGGTTTATTGTTTACTCGAAGACGGTTTCACCGAAAAAAACCACTTGCTCAACAGTACGATGAAGATTGTGCGCCCCAAAATTGAACAAGTGTATGAAAATCTTTTTGAAATGATGTATGCAGCTGATGGAAAGTCGAAATCGACAGATTATAACATACGGTTGTTGGAAAAATTTTTACAATAAAAATGTATGTCGCCGCATTTTATTATTTTTGACAACAAATGTGCGTATGCAAAAATTTGTTTTTTATTCGGTAGTTTTATTGGTTTTATCGTTTTCAATATCGGCTTGCGGAAACAAGAAACAAAAAAACGATGAGACGGGTTTCGAGGTTACTGGCGAAGAAGTGGAAATTCACAACACGCCTGAACAAAAAGGAGTTGTAACCGACTATGAAAAACTCTTTAGTGAATCCGAAACTGAAATACTTGCTCAAAAATGTAATTCGTTTTTCGGGAAAAATGCTATTCCGGTTGCAGTAATGACCAATCCTGGCTTTGGCGATTATAAGTCGTTTACCGAGTTTGCCGACGCAGTCAGTAGCAAATGGCAGATTTGCAACAACGATGAAGGAATTTTATTTGTTATTTCAAATAATCTGGGCGAAATACGTATGATTTCGTGTCCGAAAACCGAATCACGTATTAGCGATGAGGATTTTGATTATGTAATTAATAGTGTGGTTTACGATGCGTTTCGACAAAGCAGATTTGCAGAAGGTATTATGAATGCAATAGATTATCTCGACAAAAAAATAAAACGCTGATATGCCATCCTGGATTTTTTTCAATATTCCTCCCAATCCCGATATTGTGCTCGACTACAAGGCTGGTTATGCAGCGCTTAATGTGAGTGCTCGTGTTGATGATAATCCATTACCCTTGTTGCTTTTCGAAGCTGACAACAGCGAAAATGTTTTCCGAAAATTGAAATCGGCATCGGGCCTTGAGATAGAGTTGCCCGATAATGGAAAAATATATTTGCGATTGCGACGTTTTATGTTAAAACGTCGTTTGAAGGTACTCTGTAATGATATAGAACTCTCTGGACTCCGAATCTCATGAAACTAATACAACTACTGACTTTTGCTTTTTTGCTGCTGGTTTCGGCCACGGTGTTGTTTGCTCAGATCGAAGGCTATAAATGTCCTTGGGACGAAGTTGATTGTCCGGGGAAATGTGGTCGTTTTTACGATGCCAATGCAGATGGTTTTTGCGATTATGGTCGACTAACTGCGGTTGTTAAACCCGATACACAGAAAATAATCAAACCTGATACACAGGTTGTTCATAAGGTTGAGTCTGCAAATGTGAATCATGTTGTTCAGTCAAGCGATACCATATCAAAGGTTGATTCTGCTGCTGTTGTCGATACGGCTCAAACCGATGTTAAACCCAGCAACCCCGGCACAAGCAAACCTCATACCCAAAGAAACTACAATCTGATCTGGATAACGCTGGGGGTTTTATTGCTGTATTTGATTACAAGTATTTTGCACCATTTTGAAGTGATTCGGAAATTTGTTCATCGACGTATTTGGAATATTTTGTTGCTCCTTACATTTCTTACTACTGCTATGCTGGGACTTATTCTTGTTGTTCAAATCAATTACAATTTAGGAACGGAATTGATTTTGTCGTACCTTTACTGGCATGTGCAATTCGGAATTGCCATGGCTGTCATTACAATAATTCACATTTTGTGGCATTGGAAGTATTTTAGAAACCTGTTTACTTCGAAATCGAAACACGATTGTATTAATTAATTAATGAGAATTCCGACTGCTATATTAACTGTTTTCTGTCTTTGCCTGATTTTTTCATGGCAAAGAGTGCAGTCGCAGAACCTTGTTCCCAATGGAAGTTTCGACGATGTTCGTGGTAGCCGGCCCAGCATGAAACCTTGGAAGAAGATCAATACGGTCGATTTTTTTGTCAATTCCGATGAACGGCGTTACAAAGAGGTGAATGCAGCTAAAAACGACAGAAACTATATATTGAGGAAGCCACGCACAGGTAAAGCCTATGTTGGGTTGAGGGTTTGGCCGAAATACAACGAGTATTTACAGGTTCAGCTTTGCAAGCCTCTCGAAGAGGGTAAGGTTTATAGCTTCGAAATGTATGTTACTCCTTCGCGTTATAGTAATTGCTATCTAAAAACCATTGGAGCTAGTTTCTATTCCTATCGTCCACCATATACAACACGGGAGGGAAAGGAGGATTTTCCGCCGCAAGTGGAAGTATATAGGCCTTTTGGTATTCGCGACACAGCTGATTGGATTCGAATCAATGGTGTTTTTGTTGCCAAAGGCGGCGAAAAGTTAATGACTATTGGAAATTTTGCTTGGGCTCCTAACGATAAATTTAAACGTAAAAAATTTGCGTTCAATAAGCGCGAAGCTTATTATTATGTCGACGATATTGCTGTTTACGAACTCGATGCCAACGGAATGCCTATTAAAGATTCAGTTGCCTATTCGAATGCCTATCCCGATACATTGGCCAACGACTCCGACGATATTGACAACGATCTGGCCTCTGCTTTTGCCGTTCTCGATAGTTCAATTACTACTATGTTTTTTACTGAAAATGAATACAAGCTCGACGATCAATCGTATCGTAAGTTAGGTGTCATTACAGAGTATCTGTTCGAAAATCCGGCTGTGAAAATTCGCATCGATGCATATGCAGCTCCGGGTGAGCTTGATGGACAAGAAATGAAACTGGCCGAAAAACGTGGCAAATCGGTATATATTTTTCTCACTGGGAATAAGATCGATCGAAACCGTATCGAACTCAAGCCTGTGGGCAACAGCTGCGAATTTTATAAAGCTGGCGACCCGTCGCGAAAATATTGCAGGAAGGTCGAAGTTGTTATTTTACCCTAATTAATAACTCTTGTTATGAAAAGAATTTTACTTGTTTTTTCCTTAATAATTGTTCTTGTAGCAGCTCATGCGCAGGAAACTTTCAAGGTTGTTAAAGATATTCCACATACATCGGTGAAAAACCAACAAATGGCCGGTACTTGCTGGGCGTTTGCAACTACATCTTACCTCGAGTCGGAATTAATGCGTAAGGGAACCGGCGAATTCGATTTGTCGGAATTGTTTTTTGTGTATTACGCCTATATGATGAAAATGGATAATTTTATTCGTCTTAAAGGACTGGCCAATTTTAGTCAGGGTGGACAGGCTCACGATGTTTTTGCCGTATTCGATAAGTATGGTGCTGTGACCGAAACTGATTTTAATGGGCTGGCGCCTGGCGATTCCATTTTCGATCATACCGAAATGGAAGGAATCCTGAAAGCCATGGGAAAATACTGGGCTGCTCAAAGTAAGCCCGGGAAATATTGGATGCGCGCAACAAGAGCTATTCTCGACACATATTTGGGAACAATGCCCAACGAAATTACTTTTAAAAAGAAAACCTATACTCCAATTGAATTTCGTCAAGCTGTGGTTTCGCTGAAAAGCTCCGATTATGTTGAATTGACCAGCTTTTCACATCATCCGTATTATCAGCCATTCCGACTCGAAATTCCCGATAACTGGATGGGTGCTCAGTATTACAATTTACCCATCGACGAACTCATGGATGTGATCAACTATGCCATGGATAATGGATACACAATTTGTTGGGACGGAGATGTGAGCGAAAAGCAATTTAAACATCGCAGCAATTATGCTCGTCTCGATGATGAGGATGTCAAGCTCACTCAATCGTTGAGACAAAAGGATTTTGACGATTTTGTCACCACCGACGATCACTTGATGCATATGGTTGGTCTGTCCGAAGATTCAACCGGCAACCGTTACTATATTATCAAAAACAGCTGGGGAACCGAATCGAATAGCAATGGTGGCTATCTCAATATGAGCCGTGGCTTTGTGTATATGAAAACGGTGGCTATTCTCATTCATAAAGATGCTATTCCTGAAAAAATCAGAAAAAAACTGGGTGTCTGACCTGTTTCTTGTGCAACAATTTTCATAGAGCAGGTTCTTTTCGTCTCTTAATTTGATTTGTTTGTGATACATTTTGACTGGATGTAGCATGCTGTGCTGAATGTGCGATTGTTCTGATTCATGAATTTGTACAATTGCAATTCAACTTTTCAATAAAAAATGAGTCATATTTGCTCAAACAAATTGTTTATGAGGTCGATTTTATTTGTCGCAGCACTACTAATCTTCTCTGTTTCTTATTCGCAAACGGTTGTTTGGTCCGAAGACTTTTCGACGGGCGGCACTGGTTGGACCATCAGTAGTACCGAAGGCAGTAACGATGCAGCTCATAATATTTGGATTGTAAACACACTGGGACCAACGGGTTCCTCGCCTTCGGGAGGGAATTTACTTCATGTTACCTGTAACTCTTCCGATGGCTTCTGTTCTGTGATGGGAGGTCCGGGTAGCGTGTACAATGCGGGTGGAATTACAGCAATTACAACTCATGTCGTTTCGTATTCGCCCAATATCAATACAACCGGATGGAGCAATATGACACTGAAATTCTGGTATCAGAGCCGCGGTCAAATTGGCGTTGACTATGGAACAGTTCGCTATAGTACCGATGGAGGGTCGAACTGGACGTCGTTTTCGACGCAATTTGCCACCCAGTCGTCGTGGTCCGAATATTCGATTGCATTGCCGGTTAGCTGCGAAAATATAAGCAATCTCCGTATTGGATTTTCGTGGCAAAACAACAACGATGCAATAGGTAACGACCCTCCGTTTTGTGTAGACGATATTCAGATTACAATACCGACCGTTACAGGTCCCGATGCTGCGTTTACAGCATCTTCAACAAATATCTGTGCGGGAGATTGTATCGCTTTTTCCGATCAATCGTCTGGCAACATTGCCTCTTGGCTATGGAATTTTCCCGGAGCAACACCTTCTTCGTCGGGAAGTCAATATCCGGGTAATATTTGCTATCATGTTGCAGGCAACTATAAAGCATATTTAACAGTAACCGACCAGAGTAATGCAACTTCTGTCGATTCGCTCAGTATTCAGGTGAATTCTGTTACCCCAGCAGCCATTACAGCAAATCCAACTCAGGGACCTGTTCCGTTACTTGTGCAGTTTAGTACCATTGCTCCGGCACTTGAATGCAACTGGCTAATTGATGCTATACCATACAATAGTGTTTCGCTTGTTAATTACAGCTTTCTTACTTCTGGCAATTATCAGGCATGTCTATACACACAAAATGCAAATGGGTGTAAAGATACAGCATGTTTGAATATTGTTGCCCTCGATGTTTTTCCACTTGATACTTCGTTTATCAATGTGCCAAACGTGTTTACTCCCAATGGTGACCTTAAAAACGATGTTTTCACGACCAGTAGTCAGAATATAGTAAAGTGGAATACCAAAATTTACAATCGTTGGGGAAATGTGATGTTTGAAACAGAAAAACCCGATGTTCAATGGGATGGAAATTCGGCAGGCAAACCTGCGGCCGACGGTGTGTATTATTTTGTTATCAATGCCACCGGCAGTGATGGTAAAAAGTATGAATTAGCAGGTAATATCACGCTGATGAGATAAGGCTTTTTTATTCTGTATTTCTGTTCAAACTGCCAAAAATCACATTAAGAAAACAAGCTGACTCGGTCCGAAAGAGTTCAACGATTAATTGCATTTTCGATAATCATGTCGTACAATTCAGATTCCGAAATTCCTGCTGCCCGGGCTTGTTGTGGTACAATGCTGGCCGATGACATGCCTGGAACAGTATTGACTTCGAGAAACACGGGTCTTTTGCCATTATGAATAAAGTCGAAGCGTACAACACCACTACAATTAAGTTTTTCGTAAAGCATTTTCGATGCCGCAGTTATTTCGTCGGTGAGTTGTTTGTCAACCGGAGCTGGAGTGATTTCATCGGCCATACCTTGTGTGTATTTGGCTTCGAAATCGAAAAAGTCTTTTTTGCTGCGCACCAAGGTAACCGGAAAAGCTTGTAATTCTCCTCTGTGACGGATAACACCACACGTAAGTTCATCGCCCGAAGTAAATTCTTCAACAAGTACTTCATTGTCTTCGTGAAACGCTTTTTCGATGGCAGCTTCAAGTTCGTTGGCATTTTTCACTTTACTCATGCCTATACTGGAACCGCCACTGTTGGGTTTTACAAACACTGGGAAACTGAGATTTTTGCTTACTTCGAAAGGATTGGCGGTTTCTTTACGGTTGAAGTAAACACTACGGCTTGTTTCAATTCCAAATGATTTTACCAACTGAAGTGTGTAGTATTTGTTGAAAGTTACATTCGAAACCATAGCACTGCAAGTGGTATGAGGAATGCCGAGTAGTTCAAAATAGCTCTGCAGTAAACCATTCTCGCCTGGTGTACCATGAATCATAATGAAAGCTGCATCGAAACGAACAGAGCCCGATTCAGTAGGAAGTGAGAATTGATGACGATTGATTTCAACTTCGTTGTTTCCGTCTTTCCAAAACCATTTATGCTCGTTCACCTCAATAAGAAAGACATTGTATTTGTCTCGGTTAATATTTTTTGCAATAACGGCTGCACTTTGAACCGATATGACTGATTCGCCCGAAAAACCACCTGCGAGAAGAGCTATGTTGAGTTTCATGTGTTTGAATTTGACGTATCAAAAGTAGTAAAATTCAGAACACAAACCTGCAAATTCCGATGTTACAATTGCTTGCTTCAGCGGCCGTTTTGATGGAGAAGAAAATCGCTCTGAAATGGCTGCAAATTCCCTTTTGGATTTCCTAAACAGCCTTAATTGTCAAAAAAAAGCACTTGGATTCCAAGTGCTTTTAAATAAAATTCAGAATGACAATCAGAATCCGCCATATGAAGCTTCTTTGTGTATAGAAACAACCGTGTTGGCATTTCCAATATCGAGACCAACAGCATTAACGTTGGCTCCTTCGGCATTTCTGCGACTGTGAATGGCATACCCTTTTGCAGCAGCAAGTGTTGGCTCGGGGAATACTTTCACCGGCAGAATTTGCGAAAATTCGCTGGAGAAGTCTTCAATAATTTCATCATACAAAGCACCACCACCAAGCAGTACTATTGATGAGGCTTTCGAGAAATCGGCATCGGTAAACGATTTGGCCAATAAAGGAGAAATCACCTGAGCATAATATTGATGAAGCGCTTTTTTGCGCAATTCGAGCAACGAAATAAGTTGACGGTTGAGAACTATTTTGCCTTCGCGGAATCCGTAATCGAATTGATTTTCGGTTTTGAGTCCAATAAAATGAGTCCGCATGAGCTCTTTAGCTGCACCAGTAATTGCATAGCGGAGTCCGGGACCCGATACCATGGTGCGTTGAATGAGCCCGCTTTCGGTACTCAAAGCCGCCTCGAATGTGCCATAACCCATGCTGACAATGAAAAATGAGCTATTATCGTTGGGTTCACTGTCGCGGATGGTAATATTGCATCCTGCGAGTTCTGGAATGACAAATGTTTTTACCACACTTACATGCTGTTCGCTTACTCCGGTATCGGCAAAAGTGGATGAATCGTAGCGAATAACATGATTGTTCTGTAGCCAGTTCACTGCTTTGTCGCGATACACCTGATACGATAACGACGGAAATCCGGTAGTGAGATACATGGCTCCGTCGTTTTCTTTCGAAGCTATGAGCATTCCGGCACGGGAAAGCAAACGATAGTCGTTTTCGTCGGGTGAGCTGTTGAGAGTTTTGTGAGGAGCAGAGCCTTCGGACAACGAAAGGTCTCCAACCAGAAAAGTCTGGCTTCTATCGTCGAAAATTCGTAAGCCGTGAAGCAAATCGGGGGCAACTTTATTCAGCTCAAAGCTGTTGGCTTCAATTACACTTGGAATGGTGTATGTTTTCAACATAGCGGTAAAATTTGTCCAAAACTATAAAAAAAAACCACACGAAATGAATATTTGTCAACGAAATATTCAATACGCATTGTTAATAATGATTTTGCAAGGGATTAAATCCAAATATTTTACATTATTGTTGACTTTTATGTATCTGATTCTTTTAATCGGCTTCGTTTTGATATTGAAAGATAAATCATAAATCCAAAATCCGGCTAGTTGCTCTACATTGATTGTTTTTTCTACAATGCCAAGTAAATTAATTTCTTTTTGTGTACACAATGTCTTCAATCTGCATGGTCCAGATAGAATCATTCAGGGTTGGAACCTGCACGACAGTGAATTTTTCTTTGTCAATTTGCAGTGTGTTGCTGTAGTAGCGGACTTTCCCAGATACAGAATAGGAGTCGGAAATAGAAAGCAAGGGGCCATATTTAATATACGTGCCCATTCCATAATTATCAATATTTCAAAGCCCGTTGCATACAAATCCTCAACTGTAACTCCATCAAAAGAAAAGTAAGTTTGATTCAAAATTTAACGCATTCAATTCTCTTTTGGAAATTTGAACTATTTTTGACAGATATATAGTACAACACTATGGCAAAATTAGGAAAATGGGTTGGGGGTGCTCTCGGATGGGCTTTTGGTGGCCCGCTTGGAGCTTTGTTTGGGTTTTTTCTCGGATCGGTTTTCGATGCTGGTTCCGGATTTTCGTTTGGGAAAGGTGTTGCCGGCCCTACTACCAGCGCTGATTTTCGTCTTTCGATGTTGGCATTGCTTGCTGCTGTCATGAAAGCCGACCGCAAAAACTTAAAAGTTGAACTCGATTTTATTAAAAATATTTTCCGCAATTCGTTTGGCGAATCGTACACGCGCGAAATTCTACCTGTTCTCAAAGAACTGCTGGAAAAAGATATTCCGGTTCGGGATATTTGTTTGCAGATTCGAACCCATATGGAGCATCCGGCACGTCTCGAATTGCTTAATATTCTGTTTGCGTTGGCGTATGCCGATAAAGAACTGCATCTTTCCGAAGAAAATTTGCTTCGTAGGATGGCTGCCGATTTGGGAATTTCTGAAAAAGATTTTCAATCGATTCGGTCTATGCATGTGCCCGATACAGGTTGGGCATACAAAGTACTTGAAGTTGAACCTACAGCCACCAACGATGAAATCCGTAAAGCATATCGCCGGATGGCCATGAAATATCATCCCGACAAGGTGGCTCACTTAGGCGATGATGTTATGAAATCGGCCAACGAGAAATTCCAGGCTGTTAACCGCGCATGGAATCAAATCAAAGAGGAAAGAAAAATTGTATGAGAATTGTTGTTGCAGAACCCATTATCCTTGATAAGGAAGCTATGTCCAGTTTTGTGGCTTCGCTCGAAAAACTTGGCCACGAAGTTGGGATTTATAACAATGCTCCTTCCGATGACAAGGAGATGCTGGAAAGGATTCGGGGTGCCGGAATTGTTGTTGTTAGTACATACCCGATGGCAGCCGGTTTATTGCAGCAGCTGCCAGATTTGAAATTTATTGTTGTTGCCTTCACTGGTTACGATCATATTGATCTCGTTTATTGTAAGGCCAACAGAATAAATGTTGCCAATGCTCCGGGCTACTCAACAACTGCGGTAGCCGAACAAACACTGCTGATGATACTCTCGGTGCTTCGTAAAACGGTTGAGATGAACAAGGCTGTTGGCGAACTCCGCTCGCGCGAAGGTTTTCTTGGCTCCGAAATAAGTGGAAAAACGGTTGGGATTGTTGGTTTTGGAAATATTGGAAAGAAAGTGGCTGAATATCTCGAAACCATGGGGGCACGTATAGTGGTTGCCAAACGCAATTCGTTGGGCAACGACTGTAAATACGAGGTACAACCCTTGTGCGGTTTGTTGCAAATGAGTGATATTGTTTCGTTGCATGTGCCGTTGAATGATTCGACAAAGGCTTTGATTGGCTCAAAAGAACTTGCTATGATGAAATCAAGCGCAATTTTGATCAATACTGCACGCGGAGCAGTTGTGGTAAGTGCCGATCTGGCTGAGGCTTTGCATAATAGTGTTATTGCCGGAGCAGCTGTCGATATTTTTGAAAGCGAACCACCACTCGAAGCTTCACATCCCTTGCTGAATGCACCTAATGTGTTTTTGCTTCCTCACACGGCGTATGCCACAGAAGAAGCTTTGACACGACGACTTGATATAGTGTTGAAAAATATTGTAAATTGGCTGAATCAAAAACCGGAGAATATCGTTGCGTAGATTATTTTTTATTATATTGATTTTCAGCTTTTTTGCGTCGGGGGTTTCTGCTCAGACTTTTCGTGGTGGATTGCCATTTTTGACTAATTATCACCCCAGCGATTACAAAGGATATTCGCAGAACTGGTCGATAACATCGAATTCGAAGGGCGTTTTGTTTTTTGCCAACGGTGATGGAATCATGATTTACAATGGTCGAAGTTGGTCGAAAATACTGTTAAACAACAATGCTACTCCAACTTGCTTTATGCGCGACGAAAACGATGTGATTTGGGTTGGTGCTCAATCTGAGTTAGGTTGCTTGCTTCCCGATCATATAGAAGGTTATCATTACGTTTCGCTTACATCGTTGATCAGTAATGCCAACCGGGAGTTTGGCTTTATTGTGGCTATCCATAAAACGGAGGATGGGGTTTATTTTAAAGCAGGGGCATATATTTTCAGGCTTGTAAATAAACGAATATTCACGATTCCTGTTGAACGAAGTTCGTTTATGTTCGAGTTTAATAAAAAACTTTTTTTATATGAGCCTGAAAAAGGCTTTTCTACAGTGAGTGGAAATAAATTGCTGCGGGTCATCGGCGAAATTCCTTCCAAAATGATTATTCGGAGAATGATTCCGCAAAGCGATCATTCAGCTGTATTTATCGATCGGAATAATGGCTTGCAATATGCCGAATTCGATTTTAGTAATCCATATGCAGTTGGAATAACATTACAGAAAAAATATTCTCCGATTAATGATTTTTTAATAAAAAACGAAGCCAACGATGCCATCAGGCTTGTGAATGGGAATTATGCTTTTGCCACAGTCCGAAATGGAACTGTGGTTACCGATTCATCTTTTCAGATACTGTATCATTTATCACGAGAGGCTGGTGTGATGAACGAAACACATAATTTTTTGTACGAAGATGCGCAATACAACATGTGGATAGCACTCGATCATGGTATTTGTAAAGTGAGTACGCAATCGCCACTGACTTGTTTTAACGATTATCAGGGAGTGAAAGGAAGTGTGCTGGATATTATTCGTTTTGGCGGTAGAATATTTGTTGCAACCTGGCAGGGGGTATTTGCCGAGAGCAATCATCCTGCATTGGTAGAAGGGAATATGTTTGAGCCGGTTAAGCAAATTAAATCGCAGACATGGGATTTGGAAACGGCTTGGGTTGGAGGTAAACGTGTTTTGCTGGCGGCAACGTCCGACGGGCTTTTTGCCATCGATAGTTCGGCCAACGGAACTATGCTCCACGAAGGGAATTACAATTATGTAAAAGTTGATCCCCATAACAATTTGCGTGTTTATGCTGGAGGCCCGTTGAAGATTGAATTTTTCGATTTTTCAGGAGGATTGCGGAACCCGGAAGTATCGCAGGTCCCCGATTTGAAAAGTCGTGTTGTAAATGCTGCCTTGACGGCTAAAAACGAATTGTTTATTGGAACTGCCCGCGATGGTGTCTTTGTATTCTCAGCTGTTCCTCTCTCCGATAACTCAACAAAAGTTGTGTTTGATATGCATGTGGTCGATACCCGAAATGGCCTTCCTGTAAGCGATGCATATTATGTTTTTATGTATGGTGAAAAGTTATTGGTGGGCACGCAGACAGGACTTTACGAAATAGTACAGAATCCCGATGGAGATTATTCGGCCCGATTGTTCAATGCCCGATTTGTTGAATTTTACAGCCAATCAAAATTCATTAATATTCTAAAATCGGATGATAAGGGAAATATGTGGTTTCAAACAAATTCGAAACTTAGTGGTCGAAAAAGCCTGTATTATTTTATTAGCAAGAATGCGGGTGGAACTTTTGAAAGTAAGCCTTTTCAAACATTTCCCGATATAGAGTTTTATTCTATTTCGCCGGAATCGGATAGCGTTGTGTGGTTTGGCAGCGACGACGGAGTTTTTCGTTTTAGTTGGGTAGTGAGCAATACGACTCAATACGACGACGAATTTCAAACGATTCTTCAAAAAGTAACTCACAACAACACTCCAATTTACAGCGGTTTGTTTACCGATAAATCGGATAGCACATTGCAACAAGGCGACAATGAGTTTGTGTTTGCAGGAGGTAGTATCCGTTTCGATTTTTCGGCGGGCTATTACATCAATGAAAATCAGGTCAGATTTCAATATTATCTGGAAGGCTACGATGACGACTGGTCGAACCCATCGGTTGAAAACTATAAGGAATATACCAATTTGCCACCAGGCGATTATGTGTTTAGTGTAAAAGCGATTAATCCGTTTGGAACCGAAGGAATAGCTGCAAGGTTTCATTTTCTTGTACCCAGCCCGTGGTATATTCGTTGGTGGGCATGGGCTATGTATGTATTGGTGTCGGTATTTATTATTTTTGTTGCAATCACTTTTGCCAACCGTCGTCTGATTAAAGCAAAACTTCGTCTGGAGCAAATTGTCCATAGTCGTACACTCGAAATTCAAAATCAAAAAAAAGCCATTGAAATTGAAAAGGAAAAAGCTGATAAACTGCTTATCAATATTCTTCCGGTACGTATTGCCGAAGAACTAAAAGCTACAGGGCATTGCCAAACCGAGTTTTATCAGAATGTAACAGTACTGTTTACCGATTTTTGCGGCTTTACAGCGATTGCCGAAACCATGGATCCCGAAGAACTGGTATCGAAGCTCGATGAGATTTTTGCTTTTTTTGATGATGTTTGTTCGCGTAATAAGCTGGAAAAAATAAAAACCATTGGCGATTCGCATATGAGTGCAGGTGGTATTCCTGTACGGAATCGTACCCATGCTGTTGATGCAGTTCTTGCAGCTATGGAGATGCAGCAGTTTCTCGAAAGATTCACGATTAATCATCCGGAAAACGAAATATGGAAGCTCAGGATTGGAATCAATTCCGGAGAGCTTACAGCCGGTGTTGTAGGTAAAAGAAAATTTGCATTTGATATTTGGGGCGATACAGTTAATACAGCCAGCCGGTTACAGGATATGGGTGCTGCCGGGAAAATCAACGTTTCGTCGCGAACAGCCGAATTGGTTTCCACTTTTTTCGACCTGACTTATCGTGGGAAAAAACCTATAAAGCATAAAGGTGAAGTGGATATGTTTTTTGTTGATGGGATTAAACCCGAACTGAGTCTGGAACGAAAAGGGGAAAAACCCAATCAACTTTTCTGGAGTAATTACAACGAATTGCTGGATATGAAGTATTTAAATTTTTGATTATGCGCTTCGAAGCCGTGAAAGAATATATGTTGCAACGATTAAAGAGGGGATTGGCGCCTAATCTTTTTTATCATGGAATGCATCATACCGTTGATGTGATGAAAGCTGCCGAACGTCTTGCCGAAATGGAAAGTATTGTTGGAGCCGATAAAACAATACTGATGACTGCGGCACTGCTTCACGATGCAGGTTTTTTGATCCGATACAAGGATAATGAAAACCTTTCGGCTGGCATGTGTTGGAATTTGTTGC
This sequence comes from Bacteroidetes bacterium HGW-Bacteroidetes-6, assembly GCA_002842495.1. Classification (GTDB taxonomy): domain Bacteria; phylum Bacteroidota; class Bacteroidia; order Bacteroidales; family DTU049; genus GWF2-43-63. The sequence goes on along the minus strand of PHDB01000004.1, from coordinate 110,918 downwards.
CTCGTTTTGGATATTCCTACTCCGAAATCATGGTGGTAGTTCAGCTTATTCTGTCAACATCAATTCCGCAAAAACCTTACGATAAATTGAGCAGTATCTTATGCGACTCCGATCTCGATTATTTAGGGCGCGACGATTTCTTTATTATTGGTTGTAATTTGCGCCGCGAATGGAAGGAGTATGGCAGGGAACTTTCGGTGAAAGAATGGTATATTCAACAAATCGAATTTTTGTCGGCTCACCACTATTTTACCCGATCTTCAACCATGATCAGAGAAGAAAAAAAATTACGGCATCTGGAATATTTAACCAGATTGGTTAATAAAAAGTGATTTTTGTCGTTACTTTTTATATCTTTGCTACGAAATTCGCAACCTCATTTTAAACTACAAAATACATGGAGTCGAGAAACAAAGTCGTTATTGTTCCTTTTGATTTTACCGATGTGGCCGAATATGCGGTCGAACATGCTGCAGGATTAGCTAAGCATCAGGGTTGGTCGGTGAAGTTGCTACACATTATCAACCGCGACACCCGCGCTTTGCTTAATGTTTACAAAGTAACCGATGATTTGGTAGCTGTGCGTCTTCAGGAAAAATCGGATGAGTTTTCCGCTAAATTCGGAGTTCCTTTCACTTTTGAAGCACGCGAAGGAAGTATTTTCACTGATATTGGAAAAGCAGCCGAAGAAGGAAGCGCCAATTTTGCTGTAATGGGTACACATGGAAAACAGGGAATTCAGCACATTGTTGGCAGCTATGCTCATAAGGTAATTACATCAACACGGATTCCATTTATTATTGTTCAGAAACGAGGTTACCGCGAAGGATACAACAAAATAGTTATTCCTATTGACGATACACTTGAGTCGCGCCAGAAAATTAAATGGGCTATTTACATTGCCAAACAGTTCGATGCTACTATTCATGTGAAAGCAATGTATTTGAACGATGAACTTTATAAAGCCAAAATTAAGGCTGTTCTGAATAAAATTGTTGAAGTATTCGAAAAGAATGAAGTGAAATACGAAGCAGAATATATTCCTGAATCGGGAAGCTTTGCAAAGCAGGTAATTGACTATGCTCGTAAAGTTGACGGTGACATGCTTCTTGTTATGACCAATACCGATTCGAGTATTGTTCCTAATTTTATTCTTAATCCATGGGACGAGCAAATTATTTTCAACGACGCTCAGATTCCTGTGATGGCTATCAATCCACGCGACATCAATATTACTGTTGTCGGACTGTAAGTCAACTAATACATTTCAGCCGGTTGACACACATTTCAACCGGCTTTTTTTTGCCCTCATGTAGCCAATAAATTCGAATTTTATGTTTTCTTCCGACGATATCAAACAAATCAATTTACACGGACTCAGTGTTGAATCTGTTCAGTCGCAAATAGAGCAATTCCGCAAAGGTTTTCCCTTTGTGAAACTTATTAGACCTGCAACCGAAGACGATGGGATTGAAACACTGCACCCCAAACAATTGACATCGTTTGTTGCCGAATTCGACAGTCGTGCAGCAGATTATGCTATGGCTAAATTTGTGCCGGCATCGGGAGCCGCAACACGCATGTTTAAAGATTTGTACAAAACCATCGATTTGTTGAAAAGCGGTAATAATAGCACGATTCCGGAATCGGCACTTGTGTTTTTTGAAAACATCGACCAATTTGCTTTCTCCAAAACGTTAAGCAACGCATTGGCGAAAAAGCAAATGAATTTGAAAGAACTGGTTGAACAAAAAAACTATCTTCCGGTTCTTGAAACATTGCTTTATAGCGATGGATTAAATTATGGAAGTAAGCCTAAGGCTTTTCTCGAATTCCATTGTTATGGATTTTCAACCCGGACAGCTTTGGCCGAACAGGTCTACGAAGGACTGCAACACGCTGTTGGAAACGAAAAAAAACTTAATGTTCATTTCACCATCAGCCCCGAACACGAAAGCGAATTTGATATTATGGTTGCAGATTTGCTCAACGAAATAAAAAACGACATTACGATTGGAATTACCTGCTCCTTTCAGCAGAAAAGTACCGATACCATTGCTGTAGATACTGACAATAATCCTGTTCGGAATCCTGAAAGTAAGCTGGTGTTCCGGCCAGGCGGTCATGGGGCATTGTTGCAGAATCTGAATGCGATAGAGGAAGAACTTGTTTTTTTGAAAAATATCGACAATGTTGTCCCGGACTCAAAGCGCGAAGATACGATCACGTACAAAAAAGTATTGGCAGGTATGCTCATGCAGATTGTTGATCAGGTTCATGGTTTTTTAACCATGCTCGACGATGGCAATGTTGAGAATGACGATTTAGATGCAATGATGCAGTATGCATCCGAAAAACTATGGATCGATTTGCCATTGTGGCTTAAAGATAGCGATGAAATGGAAAAAATGGATTACCTCTATCAGGTATTCAATCGTCCTGTCCGGGTTTGTGGAATGGTGAAAAACGAAGGTGAGCCCGGCGGCGGTCCTTTCTTTGTGGAAAATTCCGATGGAGAGGTGTCGTTGCAAATTGTGGAATCGTCGCAGGTGAATATGGGCGACACATCACAAAAAGACATTTTTGCGGCATCGACTCATTTCAATCCGGTCGATCTGGTTTGTTATCTGCGCGATTTCGAAGGTGACAAATTTGATCTCAACGATTTTTCGGATTCCGAAACAGGTTTTATTGCCCGCAAAAGTTTGTTCGGACAGGATGTTAAAGCGATGGAGCTTCCGGGACTTTGGAATGGAGCTATGGCCGATTGGATTACGGTTTTTGTTGAAGTTCCACTCACTACATTCAATCCTGTGAAAGAGGTCAACGATTTACTCAGGGAAAATCATAGATAAGATAAGTTTATTTTTTGTCGCAAGTGAATATCCATTCAACTTGTGCTGAATGTTTTTTTGTCGAAATACAATTGTTTTTTGGTTTTTCAAAATGGAAAACCCTATATTTGGGATACAACTTCCTGGCGTTTTTGCTGTCTAATTTCCGGAACCATTAACCTGAATTATATGAGAAAATTTATTTATGCAGTTGCAGTATTGTTGATTTCTACTACTGTTCAGCTTCATTCACAAACCCCAAAAGCTGTTGCTTTGTTCGAGAATTTTGATGCTGTTTCACTGCCGGCATCGTGGACTATTGTCGACTCGCTCAACGACTCAAACACTTGGGAATTCATTTCGGCCTATCAGGCCAATACACTCGACGGAACTCCTTTTGCAATGGTGAACAGCGATGCAGCCGGAGCTGTAGCTTTGAGCGAGCAATTAATTACCCCTGCCCTTGATGTGTCGGGCTATGCAACTGTTTTTGTTGAATTCGATCATTATTTTCGCGAATTTGGCGGAGGGGGTTCTGAAATTGGCGATGTTGACGTGTGGAATGGTTCGTCGTGGGTAAATATTTATTCGGTAAATATCACAACGGGTAGTTGGGGTGCACCCGACCATCAATATATCGATGCTTCAGCTTATAAAAATGCTGCATTCAAGGTCCGCTTTCGTTACTACAATGCCAACAACGACTATTACTGGTCGGTCGATAATGTGAGAATCTGGGATCCGCAACCCAACGATGTTGGTATTGCTTCAGTTGTAGCTCCACTTACCGGTTATAATCTTAGCGCAACAGAAACAGTATCTGTTTTGGTGAAAAACTATGGCTTAAATGCACAGAATTCAATTCCTGTTCATTTTCAGGTCGATAACGGAACTGTTGTTAACGAAACGCTCGATAATACTTATTCAGGATTCACTTCGCTTGCCGCAGGCGATACCTTTACGTATGTGTTTACAGCCACAGCCGATTTAACTGGCTTCCAAACCCACGAAGTGAAAGCATGGACAGGTTTGGGAACCGATACCGATCATGCAAACGACACGCTGGTTTCCCATCCCGAAAATATTGAACAATTTGTTCAACTATCATTCGATGCTCTTGAGTCTGGAACATTTGGTGTTGAAACAAACGGTAATTACTTTTTTGTTTCTTTTTGGACCGATCCGGGTTTGTTTGCCCGCTATACAATGGCAGGTGTTTATGTCGATACATTTCGGATTGCATCGCTTGCCGTTGGAATTCGCGACATGGCCTACGATCCGGTGACTGGCCATTTTTTTGGTGGAGCAGCTACACCTGTTATTTATGAATTGGCTCTCGACTCGGTTATTCCAACGCTGATTGGGCAGGTGAGTACGCCTTCGGGGGCTACAGTACGCTATATTGCTTACGACGATGTTCGCGATGGTTTTTGGGTCGGTAATCTGACCGGCGACATTTATCTGGTCGATAAAGCCGGAGCTCTGATTACTGTTGCCGGAGTTACCAATCCCATATTGAATGCATCGCTTACCGGCGCCGAAAATCGATATGGCTTGGCATTCGACAATTGGTCGTGTCCCGGCGAATATCTTTGGGCTTTTTGCCAGCCGGGAACTCCGTCGAATATTGTGTTGGCCGAAATTGATATTGCAACGGGTTTACCAACAGGTCGTACGCTTGATGTGACTTCGCAATTGTCGCTTACCGGTGCCAATCCGACTTCGGCAGGTTTGTTTACTCATCCCGATCTGATTACCGGGACTGTTTCGGTGGGAGGACTTATTCAGAACGCTTACACCGGGCCAACACCCAACATGGTGTTTTTGCTCGATCTTGAAGGCTTACACCCAACTCCTCAAATGACTGCTGATGATTTATTTCCGGCCAATTCAGCTTCTGATGTGCATCTCGACCATAATCTGATTGTCACGTTTTTCGATTCTATTGTGCTGAACAGCGCCGCAGGTATCACAATCATGGATGGAACTACTCCGGTTGCCAATATCAGCGCTGTGGTTGACGGAAAAGTACTGACTATTTCGCACGACGATTTTGTCGGACTTACTACTTATACAGCTACTATTCCTGCGGGCACCGTTACAGGTGATTGTTCCGATAACCTTGAGGTGGTTTGGTCGTTTACAACCGGTACTGTTGGTGTTGACGAAAACAGCGCTCCTGTCATCGGAATTTTCCCCAATCCTGCTACCGGTTCATTCACCATTGCTGGTGCGCAAAACTCGATGGTTTCTGTTTATACCATTTCGGGCGTATGTGTTTCGAAAACAGAAATAGAGAACGCTGTTCAGACCATTAATATCGAAGAACTTCCTGCAGGCATGTATGTTGTGGAGGTTGTTGCCGACGGCTGCAAGGTTGTTGAAAAACTTGTTGTGAACGATTAATTATTGCTGCTTATATATACTAAAGCCAGGGTTCTGCTCTGGCTTTTTTTATGATTTTCTCAGCTGCAATGATTTTGTGGTCTTTTTTCTTTTGGCCGTCCCTTCGAAATACTCAGGACAGACTCCAGAAAAGTAATACCGCACAAAAGTGCGGCACAGGCTCCAGAAAACTCGTCGCTCGTTGAATTTTTCAGAGAAAATGGACAATTGAAAACAATTGCAGGAAAAAACTCACCGAAGGACAAATTTTGTTACAGAAATTCGGCTCAAACAGTTTTCCTGCTTATGTCGAATTTGTTCACATTAACCCAAAAGCCGCACTTCGATACATCCGCCAGTAGGCGGACACTCAGTGTGACTTTTGGGTTTAGTGTGCTTTATTTACCGAAAGATTCAAATGGCGACATCCTCCTCGTGGATGCTTTTGAAACGCAGGTAACATTTGGAGCTAGAAATAAGTATTTTTCGATTAAATGCGACAAGAATAAGCTTTGCAAGCTATCACAAAAACGATCATTAAAACCAATAAAAAATGCAGTCATGTTGAGCCTGTCGAAACACGGCTGTATTTTTTTGAACGATTTCTAACTTCCAAAAACCAATTCCTTTCTCCCCTGCGGTTGGGAAAAAGAATTATGTTGCCAAAAAAATATTCCAAGACCACCTTTCGGGTAAAAATTATTAATACATTTACGAAATGAATAAATACTCTTCTAAAATGCGAAAAAGTGCACAATGTGTTCTGGTTTTTTGGGGGTGTGTATGTGTGATTTTGGGGAGTGGGTGTGTGTGATAAACGAGTTGCCAACAAGCCTGAAAAAACGACAGTGATAATTTTGCAGTGAGAAAAAGATAAAATGAAACAGCCAACACACAAAACAGTACATTCACAAGCTCCGCACACAAGCCGATGCTTTCGCTTGCAAAAGAGCTGTTCCCTTGCCAATGCACCCGCGGATAATGGTATATTTGTGGATATTAACTAACATATAGACTGATTTTTGGTAAATGGAATTACACATCTTGAAACCGAGAAAGGCACTCAATAAAGCCTTTTTAAAAGTGAAGCCAAACAGGACTGAAATTGAACGTTTCAAGGCCAATCTTACCCATTTACTTGATAGCATCAACGACACCGAATCGGAGGAGTTTCATAAAAACCTCGTTATTGACTTTTTAAAGAAAACCTGGTACGACCCCGATCATTTTGTAAATACCAAAGGACGGAACGACCTTGTAATCCATAACGGAGACAAAGCAACAACAACTGTCGGCGTAATTATCGAAACCAAAAAACCGACAAACAAAACCGAGATGTTGACAAGGGATAAAATCAACGTGAAAGCATTTCAGGAACTGGTTTTGTATTACTTGCGGGAGCGGATTACACTTAAAAATATTGAAATAAAATACCTGATTGCAACCAATATAAACGAATGGTTCATATTTGACGCAACGCTTTTTGACCGTTTGTTTGCTCAAAATAAAAACCTCGTAAAACAGTTCAGCGATTTTGAAGGTGGAAGATTGGCAGACACAAAAACTGACTTTTTCTACAAACAAATTGCAGAACCTTTTATTTCCGAAATAAAGCAAAACATCGAATTCACGTACTTCGATATTCGTGAGTTTGAAAATCCGCTCAGAAACGATGATAAAAAGGACGATAACAAGCTCATTGCTTTATTCAAATTACTTTCACCCGAACATTTGCTGAAATTACCGTTTGCCAACGACAGCAACATCCTTGATAAACGATTTTATGGCGAATTGCTTCACATAATCGGATTGACGGAAACAAAAGACGGAAGCAAAAAAATAATTGAGCGAAACAAAGAAGGAGAAAGAAACACTGGAACATTCTTGGAAAATGCAATTATTCAGTTAGACAGCCTTGATAAGATTTCAAGACTTGAAAATCCAAGCCAATTTGGGGCAAACCTACAAGAAAGACTTTTCAATGTTGGTTTGGAATTGAGTATTACTTGGATAAACCGAATTTTATTTTTGAAATTATTAGAAGCTCAGTTAGTTACTTATCACAAAGGCGACAAGTCATTTGAATTTTTAAGCACTGAAAAAATAAAGGATTATGATGATTTAAACAGTTTGTTTTTTCAAGTCTTAGCCCGAAAACAAAACGAACGGAACGAAGATGTAAAAACCTTATTTGCCAAAGTTCCTTATTTAAACAGTTCGCTTTTTGAGCCAACGGAAATAGAGCATTCTACACTTTTCATCAGTCAATTACGAAATGACAAGTCAATTCCGCTTTATTCACATACGGTATTAAAAGACGACAAAGGCAAAAAACGGACTGGCGAAATAAATCCGCTTGAATATTTGTTCGCATTTTTGAACGCCTATGATTTTGCAAGCGAGGGTAGCGAGGAAATTCAGGAAGACAATAAAACCCTGATCAATGCTTCGGTTCTGGGATTGATTTTTGAAAAAATAAACGGTTATAAAGACGGTTCCTTCTTTACCCCCGGCTTTATTACCATGTACATGTGCCGCGAGACCATTCGCAAAGCCGTGATTCAAAAATTCAACGAAACAAAAGGCTGGAATTGTAGCGATATTGATTCGCTGTATGATAAAATTGAAGACCGCAGCGAAGCAAACAAGATCGTAAACGATTTGAAAATTGTTGACCCCGCCGTTGGTTCCGGACACTTTTTGGTTTCTGCACTCAATGAAATGATTGCGATTAAAAGCGATCTCAAAATTTTGCAGGATCGTGATGGCAAACGATTAAAAGAATATCATTTTGAGGTTGTTAATGATGAATTGATTGTAACTGACGAAGACGGAGAACTCTTTGAATACAACCCGAACAATAAGGAAAGTCAGCGGATACAGGAAACGTTATTCCATGAAAAGCAGACGATTATTGAAAACTGTTTGTTTGGCGTTGACATAAACCCCAATTCCGTAAAAATCTGCCGGTTGCGTTTGTGGATTGAACTTTTAAAAAATGCCTATTACAAAAGCTCTCCTCCTTTTCAAGGAGGAGTACCCGAAGGGGGAGGTGGTTGGTATTTAAATCACCAGGTACCCGAAGGGGGAGGTGGTTGGTATTTAAACCACCAGATACCCGAAGGGGGAAGTGATTCTTCTATACATAACCTGCCCCATCTTAAAACCTTTCGCAAACAACTCCGGAACAACCTCACCCCGGCAGAAGCGGCCCTATGGAAACTATTGCAGGGAAAAAACCTTGATGGACGAAAATTCAGGAGACAACACAGTGTTGCCAATTACATATTAGATTTTTATTGTCCCCAGGAACAATTGGCAATTGAATTGGATGGTCAGGGCCATTTTGAAGCAGATCAGGCAGAATATGATTATGAACGGGATTTGTTTTTAAAACATGTTGGAATTAAAGTTTTACGGTTCGAAAACAAATGGGTGTGGGATAACCAGGAAGGGTTACTGCAAGCAATACGTGATGAGTTTGGCAAACAAAAACCACCCCGTCCTGCGGACACCCCTCCTTTCAAAGGAGGGGAACTGAGAGAACTTGAGACACTCCCGAATATTGACATTAATATAAAATGCGGAAACTCGCTGATAAGCCGTTTTGCACTTGATGCCGATCTAAAACAGGCTTTGAAAAAAAGTGCTGGCAAATGGTCTATCGACAGCTACCGTATTGCAGTTGATACATACCGAAATGCCCAAAGCAAGGAGCAAAAGCGGGAAATGGAACGCCTGATAAATGAAATAAAAACCAATTTCCGCAGCGAGATTTCCCTGAACGACCCGAAAGTTAAAAAGTTCTACAAACTCAACGGTGAACTGTACCAAATGACCAACCAGGGTCAACTTTTTGAAATGAGCAAAAAGGAAAAGACCGAATGGAACAAAAAAGTGTCGAAACTGACCGAAGAAACCCAAAAACTGGAAACCGAAATTGAAGAAATAAAGAACAACAAAATTTACGAGAATGCTTTCGAATGGCGGTTCGAGTTTCCCGAAGTGCTGGATGATAACGGCGATTTTGTGGGCTTTGATGTCGTGATTGGGAATCCGCCTTGGGGAGCTGAGTTGCATGAACAAGAATTAAAGTTTATTAAAAGCTGGAATAATGACATTGTTGTAAGGATGATTGATACATTCATGTTCTTTATCAATCTTAGTTTTATTATAAAATCAAAAGAAGGCATAGTTTGCCAAATTATACCCGATGTCTTATTATACCAATTAGATAATATCAAATTAAGAGAGAAAATACTTAATAGTTATCAATTGTTGATTGTAGCAAATCTTGGTGATAATATTTTTGAAGATGTAGCAAGACCCTCATGTATTATTCAAATTGGTAATAAATCATATAAACCTGAAACTTATATTCTTGAATACTCCACCAAAGACAAAATAAATATTGATAATATAATTCCTTCAACAATTCCAACAAGCCTTTTTAGAGGGTTGCCTAATACTTTATTTGCGACACGTAATTTGGAAGGATATAATTTATTAAACCGTTTCAATCAATCTGTTTTATCTGATTTAATTGATAATGATGGCATTCAAAGAGGGATAAGCCCAGATTTAAAAGAAGCATTTATCATTGAAGAAGCGATAATAAATGAGTATTCGCTTGAAACTGATTACATTTTTCCAACTGTAACTGGTGGTAGAGATGTAAAGAAATATTTGGCAGAAGATATTGGGAAGAGAATTATTTATACAAAGAAAACTGATTCTGAAAAGGATATTGAAAACATTATTCAATTTATTTCAAACTTCAAAAGTCGAATTACATGCACAGAAGTTAAGCAAGGTAAACACCCATTTTGGTCATTGCATAGAGCAAGAGAAAAATCAATTTTTGATAAAAAAGAGAAAATACTTGGAGTAATTACAGGTGATAAAATTTCCGTTTCAATAGATACAAATAAATTATACCCAACGGATGGAATGTACTTGTTTTCATCAAATGAAATTTATTCTAACCATTTCTTAGTAGGTCTCCTAAATTCAAAGTTATTTACCTATTTCTATCGTTTGGTTTCAATGGAAGAAAATAGAACTCTTGCACAAATTAAACCAAGTGTATTGCAAAATCTTCCAGTTAGCAAAGATTTCAATAATGAAATAGTAATGTTGGTCGAAACTAAAACTAGAGAGATTGCAGATAAAATAAATGCTAATGAACCAATTGACGAACCTGAAAATGAAATTAATCAATTGGTTTATCAATTATATAATCTAACAGACAAGGAAATTGAAACGATTGAAGAAAGTGTAAAATAAGCATTATTTGTTATGAGTGATTATTCAAAATATAAACGAGGTTCAGAATGGCGTAAATGGGATTTGCACGTTCATACTAAAGGGACAAATAAAAGTGACCAATTTTCAAGTCAAAGTTTTGACGATTTCTGTAAAGTCTTTTTTAGAAAAGCTCTTGAACAAGATATTAAAGCAATTGGAGTTACTGATTATTTTAGTGTTTCAAATTATTTAAAAATTATCGAGTTTGTTAAAAATATCAATGATTGTGGTGCATTTAATTCAGATGAAAAAGCTGAGATAAAAGAAATATTTATTCTTCCAAATGTTGAATTGAGAATGATGCCATCAACAGATAAATCAAGGTTGGTAAATATTCATTGTATTTTTAATCCCGACTATGTAAAATCCTTAGATAATAATTTTTTTGGTTCAATAGAATATTCGGCAGGTGTCGGTAGAAAATATAAAATGAATTATCAAGGTATGGTTGATTTAGGTAAATCACTTGATAATTCTTTGGTAGAAGAACAAGCATATCATAAAGGAGTAAACTCATTTGTTGTTTCACATTCTGATTTACAAAAGTTATTAGATGAAAATTCTGAATTTCGTGAAAATACAATCATAGTAGTTAGTAACTCAAATAAAGATGGTGCTTCGGCATTTAATAAGCACTTTGATTTGTTTGAAAATGATTCTGAAAGTTGTTTAGATGCGGTGAGAAAATCTATATATAGTATTTCTCAATGTATTTTTTCAGGTAATGAAGAAGATAGAAAATACTTTTTAGGTGAAAAAGGAGATAATGTTCAAACAGTTATTCAAAAATGTGGTTCTTTAAAACCTTGTATTCATGGTTCTGATGCACATAAAGAGGAAGATTTATTTAAACCTAAACAAGACAGATTTTGTTGGATTAAATCAGATTTAACTTTTTCTGGTTTGAAACAAATAATATTTGAACCGAGTGACAGGGTTATGATACAACCAATTAAACCAGATTCAAAAAATGAAAGGCATATAATCTCAGAAGTTCAATTTATAAGTTCAGATAAGTTATTTGGAAATCAAAAAATTCTCCTTAATGAAAATTTAAATGCAATAATTGGGGGCAAATCTTCTGGAAAATCATTATTACTGCACTCTATTGCTGAAAGTATTGACCCTGAACAAGTAAAGCGAATAAACAAAAGATTAAATTTCGAGGGATATTCATTTGAAAATGAAAATTATGATTTTGAGGTTACTTGGAAAAACAATGAAAAAGACATTTTAAGTAATACTAATCCAGATAATAAATCAAGAAAAATAACATATATCCCACAGCTTTACATAAATTATCTTGCTGAGAAGAATAATAAAAAGGAACTTAATACATTGGTTGGTAATATTTTATTACAAGATGAAGTATATAAGTCCTATTTTGAAGAGAAAAAATCAGAAATTGATAAAATTTCTCAAAAAACAGAACTTGAATTAAATAATTTGCTTGCAATCCGCGCAAATGCGATGGAGTTAAATAAGCAGATAAAAGAAATAGGGGCATCAAAAGTTATAGCAGAAGCTATTAAGAAAATTGAATTACAAATTACTGAAGGTCAAAAACTTTCAAATTTGTCACCTGAAGATGTAAATAAATACAACGAACTAATTAAGAAAAAAGAACAATCTGATAAAGAATTGCAGTTAATTCTCACAAAGATTAATGTATTAAAAAGGTTTTCAGAAGAATTAACAACATCAAAAAATGAATTGGTCGGAATTAAACATCAGGAAGACTATCTGTCTCAAAAGGGTAAATTAGATAAAATATTAGATGTATTTACAGAAATACCGGATGATTTAAGCAATATCAAATTATTAATTTCAAAAGATTTTGATGTATTAATATCCAATCTTCAAAATGAAATATCAAAATTAAAGCTTGATGAATTCAAAGCTGATGTAGACAAGGTTCTTAAACAGCTCAATATAGATTTAGCCCCATTTCTAAAAAAACTTGAAGGTCAAAAAGAACTTAAAAAAATATCTGAACAACTTGAAAAGGAAAAACAGAAGAAAGAAAAATCTGAGTTGTTTGAAAAACAGCTAAGTAGTGCAGTTGAAGAATATCGAAACTCAAAAAAACGGATTACAAACCTATTAAAAGAAAGATATTTATTATATCAGACTATCGTTGCGAAAATTAACGAAACAAAGAAAGAAATTGGAGAGGAAATTACATTAAATTGCTCTTTATTATATGATAAGGAAAAGTTCTCATTGTACGAACAAGCGAATAAAGCAGCAATAGCAAAAGACCATTTTTTCAATAAATTATTCATTGAAAATCTTGTTAATTATGACTTAATCCCTGATTTGTTTCAGGATATAATAAATGTATTAGATGATAATTCATTGAAATTGTCGAGCGATGAGACGATTCCGCTAAAACAAAAAACAACTATTGATGAAATATTTAAAGGAATTGTCAAAGATAATTTTGACCTTGATTACAAAGTGACATATAAAAATGATGAATTATTAAGCATGTCGCCAGGTAAAAAAGGAACAGTTCTTTTAATATTATTTTTGCAGATAAGTTCCGCAGAATATCCAATACTAATTGACCAACCAGAGGATAATCTTGATAATAGGACAATCTATGATTTGCTATGCAAAATGGTAATAGAGAAAAAAATTGACCGTCAGATAATAATCGTTTCTCATAATGCTAATCTTGTAGTAGCAACAGATAGCGAAAATATAATTGTTGCAAATCAAGAAGGACAAGACCCTGAAAAAAAGAAAAGTGAATATCGTTTTGAATACGTTAATGGAGCATTAGAATTTTCATCTTTGAAAAATGAGAAAATTAAAGGTGTACTTTATCAACAAGGAATAAAAGAGCATGTTTGCGATATTTTAGAAGGTGGAAATGAAGCATTTAAACAAAGAGAAAGAAAATATGCAATCAAGTAATGCCAACGCTTCACAGCCACATTACCAAGCAGTAAAACGTTAACAAACAAACTCCCCATAAACACAAGAAAAGCACCGGGTCAACAGCAAATGCCGTATTGGATCAGGTTGCATCTTGGTTTTGCTTTGCAGCACCATGGCTTCGCCTGCTGTTTTTGTTTTCTAAATAAGCTTAATTTTGTTTTCTGAAAATGGGAGAATAAGCCCTGTTCGAAAATAACTGAACAATGGAATTGACAATTATAATATCGTACTACAAAGCCATCGATAATTTGAAGCTTATTTTAAAAGCGTTAAACAGGCAGAGCAATATGAATTTTGAGGTTGTGGTGTCGGAAGACGACTTTAATGAAAGTACCATGGCGTTTATTGCGCAGAATAATCATCAATATGGTTTTCCAATCGCCCATCTTTATCAAAAAGAAGACAATGGTTTTCGGAAAAACGAAATGCTCAACAGGTCTGTTCTTCAATCGAAAACCGATAAAATTGTTTTTATTGACGGCGATTGTATTCCTCACCGGCATTTTGTAAAAGAATATCTCAAGGCAATACAAGAAGGCTTTATTTGTACCGGAAGAACAGTGCTTTTGAGCGAGAAAATGTCGGCACAGATGAAATGGAATCAATCGTTGAAACCATTGAATCTGATCAATTTACTTTTGAATAAAACCCGCAACAAGAAAGAGTGTTATTATTTTCCGCTGTTCTCATTGACTTTCAAGAAGGGCGGAAGAGGAATAATTGGCCGGAATTGGGGAATATGCAAGCAATCGCTGATTGACGTTAATGGCTTCGATACCGATTATGTGCATGCCGGTGTAGGCGAAGATGCCGATATAGAGTGGAGATTGCGCAAAAATGGACATCAAACCAGGTCGATGAAAAACAAGGCTATCGTTTATCATTTATATCATCCAAGAAGTTATTCCGAAGAAAGGGTCCGATCTAATTTTGAAATGATGAATAAAAAAAAGGACACAAACAATGTGCGTTGTTTGAACGGAATTTCAGCCATTGTTGAAAAACAGTGAGTTTTTCTTGATAAATAATTGGAATAGCTCCCGATTTTAGAAAAAATTGTTTTATGTTTGTCACGAAAACCGACGAAAAAAACAACCATGGGAAATACAATCATACAGAAGGAATTGGTAGATGGAATCAAGGAGCGCATTGGTATCGCAACTGCCGGTACAGCCACCATACGCGAGATAAAAAAACTGGTCGATATGATTGAGGGCGAATCGGGAACTAAATTTATTCGCATGGAGATGGGCGTCCCCGGGTTGCCTCCTGCTGCAGCCGGTATCGAAGCCGAAATTGAAGCATTGCGCAAAGGCGTGGCTGCAATTTATCCTGATATCATGGGAGTGAAAGAACTGAAATCGGAAATATCGCTGTTCGTAAAGAATTTCCTCAATGTAAATGTAAACCCCGAAGGTTGTATCCCGACTGTGGGTTCGATGCAGGGTGGTTTTGCTGCATTTATGATGCTTAATCGTTTGCGCGAAGGTCGCGACACTTTGCTTTTTCTCGATCCTGGCTTCCCGGTTCACAAACAACAGATGAAAGTTCTTGGAAACAAATTTGTTCAGTTCGATGTATACAACTACCGGGGCGAAAAGCTGCGCGAAAAGCTTGAGAGTGTTTTGTCGGCCGGCAATATTCACAGTATGTTGTATAGCAACCCCAATAATCCGACCTGGATTTGCTTTACCGAAGTAGAACTGAAAATTATTGCTGAACTGGCTGCAAAATACGATGTGGTTGTAATAGAAGATCTGGCTTATTTTGCCATGGATTTCCGCAAAGACTATACTGTGCCGGGGCAACCTCCCTTTCAACCAACTATTGCCAACTATTACGACAAATATATTCTGATGATCAGTAGCTCGAAAGCATTCAGCTATGCCGGTCAGCGCATTGGTATGATGGTGATATCCGACTCGCTATTCGTTTCGAAATATCCTGATTTGAAACGTTTTTATGTGCGCGACGATTTTGGTCACGCCATGATATTCGGAACCTTGTATGCACTCAGTAGCGGAGCTGCTCACTCAACACAATACGGTTTGCTGGGTATTCTTAAAGCTGTAAACAGTGGTCAGTATCGTTTCAGGGACGATGTGATTGAATATGGGCGCAAGGCCGGTATTATGAAAAAAATGTTTACCGATAATGGTTTCAAAATTGTGTACGACATGGACGAGGAAAAACCCATTGCCGATGGATTCTACTTTACGGTTGCTTATCCCGGACTAGATGGTGGCCAACTCCTCGACGAATTTCTCTACTATGGCATCAGTGCTATTGCACTTGGTACTACTGGCAGCGAACGCACCGAAGGAATTCGAGCCTGTGTTTCGCTGGTGCTGCCTGTCCAATTCCCTGCACTTGAAGAACGACTAAAGCTGTTTCACGAGAATCACAAATAGTTTTACATATATCGCATCTCTGAATGGTGTTACTCCATCCAACAGAAATGATTTCAGTCAGTGTTTTATGATTCTTCTCGCTCTGGCCTGATAACCAAGTGCTTGGTTTTTGTCATCGATCAAAAAAGATATTCTTTTCGCTTGCGCTGAGTGGAATGCCGTAAGCAATTTTTATATTTTCAGGAAATAGCCCAAGTTCTAATGCTGCTATTCCTGCTGAATACATGATCCGGTTGTCGATATGAAATTGCCCCGCTATCGACACAGCACTGCCAACGGCAATACCAAGATCGACTTGCGAAATAGCACATGGAGTAGTTTCGGGCTTTTTGTCGCAACCAAAACCACAATGCTTGCAAAGTGGCACATTGCGGGGTTCGATACTGGAACCAATGAGTACAAGGGCAACTGTTTTAGCGAGGTTTCCGGCATCGCGTGCAAAAAATGTAACCTGATGTTTCAGCGAAATGGCGTTCATTTTGTCGCTCACATCCAGTATCTCGGTTCCCGTAAGCAAAAGGTAGTGCAATCGTTCAATTCCGCGACCTTTGGGAGCTGTTTTGGCTGCCAGAATCATTTTTTCTGCAATATCAATGATTGCTTTTTCGCGAAAATCGTCAAGACTTGTGATGCTCATTGTTGCTGTTTTTTTATATCAGTACTGATTATTTTGCCATTTTTATAAAGAAAAATCTTTTCAACCGTTCCGTCGCGGTTGTACCAGATTTCTTCCCCGTTTTTCTCGTTGTCTTCGAAGTTGATCACAATTCTTTTTTTCTGCGAACCATAGTGCAGGGCAACCTGCTGTCCGTTGCCCTTGTTGAAATGCGCATAACCAACCCTGATCCCGTCGGCTTCGTAGTATTCCCAGTCGCCGTCGTACAGACCATCGGTGTACTGTCCTTTCACTTTCAGTTGCCCGTTGGGGTGGTATTCGCGGTATTCGCCACTGATGATGTCGTTTTCGAAGAATGCAACGGTGGCCGTTTTGCCATTGGTATAGAACGTGGCCGATTTTCCGTTCTTTTTGCCACCGGCATATTCGGTCGATTCGAGCCGGTTGCTTTCAATATCGAATTTTTCGTAAACACCATCGAGCTGATTGTCGGAATAGTTCATTTCCAACTCCTTGTTGCCGTTCGGAAAATAGTATGTGGCCGAACCATTCTTTTTGCCATGACGCATGGTTACTTCCGATTTGATGGTTCCGTCGGGGTAATATTCCTTTTCCGTTTTGGAGCAACCCGCCAGCATCAAAGCAAACAAGGTCGCCGGAAGTATTCGAAAAACAAATGTCCGTTTGAACATACATATCATATTAACGCGTAAAAATAGTGATTTCTGGTGGGATGAGAATTTTATCGGGAGTTTGTGCTTTTATTAGCCGAAGAATTAATTGTAATTTACAGAATATCAGTTTTTTGCTTATAAAATAATCTATTGAAATCTGTTCTTTCCGGAGCAGATCGAAAAGAAAAACAGGACACTTGTACATGCAAAATAAAAACCCTGACTCATTCCGGAATCAGGGTTTTTATCATCATGCGAAAGCTGGAAAGAAATTGATTTCGGAGAGAATTACCCGCCTAGTACACAATAATTTTTTTCACAACGGTTTTGTCCGGGAGTATTAGTTTGACAAAATACATCCCCGGAGTTTTATCCGACAAAATGATGTCGGCAGATTGTATAAATTCAATTCTGTCTGAAATAACACCTTTTGCATTATAAATTTCTGCAATGCAAATGCTCTCTGAGTTGTAGTTTGTATTGATGTTGAAAGAACCATTGTTGGGGTTAGGACTGATCCGAATGTCGGTGTGCAAATTTTCCGGTTCATTGTTGTTTTCTTCATGACTTCTTAATGATATATCATAGATAAGCTTAGAGGGGCTGTAAATTCTGACATAATCAATATCATAGTAGTTGGGAAAGATTTCAGGTTCACATTTGGCACTGGCGTTATTCGCATAATTATTAACCATAATCCACATTTCATCTTTTTGCATTTTTAATTCGCCAAAGTCCGGATCATCAATCGTCGATGTATGGATGAGTTCGTTGTTGAGGTACCATTTAATATAGGTCGGAGTCCACTCACAGGCATAAGTGTAATAATCATCATAGTACCTATACCCAATAGCATATGTCTTGTTGACATCCCCACCAGCATAATCTTTTCCATGGATGGTATCCTCAATTATGCAATTCTCATAGTATATATTTGAAAGCATCAACTTTCCATTACCATCAATTTCAAAGAAATCGATCTCTGCCGGATAGT
Organism: Bacteroidetes bacterium HGW-Bacteroidetes-6; assembly: GCA_002842495.1. Classification (GTDB taxonomy): domain Bacteria; phylum Bacteroidota; class Bacteroidia; order Bacteroidales; family DTU049; genus GWF2-43-63. The sequence goes on along the minus strand of PHDB01000004.1, from coordinate 92,751 downwards.
ATCCTTTACTCACAGCCCAAAAAGCACTCCACATATGTTTTCCACGCGGCACTTTACATCGGATTTCGAACCATCCGTAGCGCTGATAAAACTTTGGCGGCACCATGGTAGGTCCCCAAACTCCTTCGGTATATTTAGGTCCATATGTCGAACAAGTGTTGTCAACCTTGTCTAAGACACAATAATCCGGAGGTGTTCCGCCACATGGACAGTATTGTCCGCTTGGGGGACAATTGTACCCAACGTTTATACCACCTGTGCACAACAGTGAGTTTGTGTATTCATAATGGCATGTGCTGTAGTAAAAGTTGTTATGTGCAGGATTGGTTCCCCAGCCCCAGGTTAACCCTTCGATCGGCTGTACTTTTGTTTCTATCCGCCCGATACCCGATGAAACCGAGAAATTGTTCCAATAATTCTCGTAAGCAAGTGCACCCCAGAGTGTGTCATCACCTACACCGCTGTTGCATTTCCCGTGTGACCAGGGTCCTTCACTATCCCACAGACTTTGCGTTGTTGCGAGCGAGTTGAATTCATCGTTACGGGTTAATGTCCAACCCGATTTTGAAAGCTGATTCTTTGGTGTTCTGGTTATATGCTGCACTCTGGAACTTGAGTTTGCATAATACAATCGTAATCCGTAATTTTGAATACTTGTAAAGTTGCTATTCACGTATGGTGCCGTTGTATTGAGTACTCCTTCGTACCATTTCCGGGTTGAACTGGCACTGCAGTCGTAACATGGCCAGGTGCTTTCGCCGTCGTCCCAAACCAAAAAGTGAATCCGGCTGTCTGTTCCGATATAAAACACATGATGGCAGGGCTGTGTGCCTGTCAGGCTACCTTCGATCGGGACTGTTTTGTTTACTGCAGTTATTTGTGTTCCGGCTTTGACATTGGCAGCGACCGGCCAGATCAGCTGCATTCCTCCCGACCATCCGTTTGCTTGGGACCACACAAGGTCACATATTTGGTTGTTTGTTCCGACATAATAAATGTGATTGTCAAAATAACACAAATCGGCATCGGGTCTCACAGTCATCATTGTATTTGGAATCCAGATTTCACCGCCGCTCCAGGCCCCCGAAGTATATATGAGTTCGTGAATTTTCCCATTATTACCAACATAAAAAAGATGATTGAAATCATTTTCGATGTTTGACCCTGCTCTGACAGTCGGGGCATTATTATTTAATGGCCAGTTGCCTCCCTGCCAGGTAGTTCCGTTCCAAACAACATCATAAATTTTGTTGGTTGTGCCAATAAAGTATACATGAATGTCTGTCGGAATTATCTGTGTGTTGCCTTTAACATCAACTGTCGGAGTCCAGACAAGTTGCTGACCGCCAGACCATGCACCGGAACTGTACACAATATCACAAATTTTATTGTTTGTATTGACATAAAACACGTGATTATTCTTGTAAACAATTTCGGTACTATCCCTTACCGGATTCATAGAGGCAACAGTCGGCGCCCAGATCCATCCCGAGGTGGTATATTTCAGTACATAGATCTTGCTGTCAGCGCTGCCAACAAAAAATATATCTTTATTATTGTTTGCTAGTTGTGTTTGTAGTTTGACAGTGGGCGCAGCATCTGCCAGCGGTAATGTGCCTCCGGTCCATGTATTGCCGTCCCAGTGAATACAATACACTTTGTTGTTAGTACCGATAAAAAATACGTCATTTTCACAGGCAATCGTTTTACTTCCGGCCCGTAACTGAACCGAAGATGGCGAAATGCCGGAACTTGTGAATCCGTAATTCTGCGCTGAAAGGTTCCATGTTAAACCCCAAAGCAGCGTGGCATAAACTCCTGTTTTAATAAAAATATTCATATGTTTTGGTTTTGGTGTCTTCAGTGTTGGCTTGTTATTGCCCGTCCCAGATATTTGCAAATAAAAAATCCGCTGTTACAAAATATACATGGTATTTATCTTTGTTTAAACGGTTTGTCAAAAAGCATATCAACAAAAAAGTTTCCCGGACATTCATCTATTCAATTTTAGCAAATTTTCGATTCAAATATACAAAAAAACGTTATTGATTGTGATCCGGACATACAAAAAAGCAGTTTTGATAGTATCGGTTTGGGTATTGCTTCCAAGCACAATTGATATGGCTCACCCGAAAATAAAGCTCGACAAACAATTTCATCCGGATTGGTGCTCGATTTTAAATTATACTGCTTTGCATTTTCCTGCAGATAGTTTATTGATCCAACAGATACAGATTCCCTGAGTGAAAAGAGACGCACAGAATGAATTCTTGTCGTTGACACTTCTTCTACAGCAATATTTATTATTTTTTCAATCGCATAATTTTCGACTGATAATGCATTTGTTAAGCCAGTCTCAAAATCTTTTGACCAATATCCATGCCTGCCAGCTATGACAAATTTGTACAAGCCAATACCAAATAACGATTAGTATTACTGAACTTATGAGGAATGTTTTGATGGTCTTTTTCACTTCCACCTCCAGTTTGTTTCGTCATTCACAGTGAGTTCTAAGTCGTTAAATTTCTTTCTGATTTCATCGTTGTTGTTCAGTCCCTTCTTTGGAATAATAAGCGAAACTCCTGTGGAAACTTTTACAAAAAAATGATTGCTGGTTTCGTCAACGCATTCAAATTCAGATAAATTGATTTTCCCTTCTCCTGTTTTGTCTTTGAAAAATATGTTGTCGTTATTTATTTCCAACGTTTCAATTTGCCCGAAACGCTTTGGGTAATTCTCTTTGATATATGTTTTGTAATGTTTTTTGTATCTCCAGTTGAAATATTTTGGGTAAAAGATTCCGCAAATAATGGCTGCAATTCCAAAAAACACTACCATGGCAATGTTTTGGGTAAAGTAGAAGGAAATGGCCACAAATATTGGACCCACTGTCATCACAATCCAACCATCTCTTTTCCTCTTACTTATCCTAACCGATTTAGAGGCTGCAAATAATTGGTAGTCCAAAAAATCTTGCTCGTCAATTTTGAATTCAAGTATCATTTTTTTAATATATATGTTGATTGCGTATTTCGAAACAATCCCCACCCAAAATTACACAAAAAACCAAACTGCCCGAAGAAATAAGTTCCTTCGGGCAGTCAGCGTTCGGATAAATATTGGATTATCTAAAACGTGAGAGACTTTCCAATATTGCTAGTCTTTCATTACTTTCTTGTCGCTAAAATTCAAATTGTACCAGTCAATTTTTCGCGAAAAGTACATCACAAGACCGAGAATGAGGAAAATCCCAATACTTCCTATCAGTAAGGCATAGTCTTGAAGTTGAATAATCACAAATATGAAAGAGTATAGCACTGTCAATATCCCCGAAATCAGCAATGTCAATTTGCCAGATTTTAAAATGGCTCGAACATATCCGGCAATGAGCAATAGTGTTGCAAATGCCGAAACTGCAAATGCGAGATTGTATTCTAAATGTTCGGAAATTGAAAGCAAAAGAGTATAAAATACAACCAGTGCAACTCCAACAAGAATATATTGAATAGGGTGAATAAAAACTTTATTCAGCACTTCGATAAAGAAAAACACCAGGAATGTGAAGCCAATAAACAAGATTGCATATTGGATGGATCTATATGATTTTTGGTAGTTGTCAACAGGCAATAGCAAATCAATTCCAAATGACGATTCAGCAATTGAAAAGCTGTTGTTTTTCCAAATCTGCGGATAATTCCTGTTTAGGTGCAATACATTCCAATTGGCGCTAAATCCCTTATCATTTACATCTCTGGTATCTGGAAGAAAAGCACCATTGAAACTTGGATCGGGCCATTCCGATGACAGCGTAATGTCTGTTACTTTTCCAACAGGTGTAAAATAGAGCGTTTGGCTTCCTTTCAAGTCAAGATTTAAACTGAAATTGTATGCCGTACTGTCGTTGGGATTTAATGGGATTAATGCGTTAATTCCGCTTTCAACAATATCGCTTGATGAAACGCCTGGATTAAATGAAACTTTTTCATTGTTCCAATTCAAAACTACTTGTTGTTCAATTCCTCTGAGGTCGTCTATTCCAATAACAAACTCGGCCTTGTCGAACAAAATATTTTCTGGCTCAATGTCGATATCTGCAAAATCAATATTATTGAATGAGCCTGAAATGCTGAGTTTTGAGTAGTAAACAACAATTTCGTATATACCCCTGTATCGTTTTTCGGGGTTGATGTTTCCGGTAATGTTAAGCTGCGATGGTAAGATATGAAGATACTCTTTGGTTTGAACGATTTTCTCTGTTGAGTCTTTTTTTGAAGACTCTTTTACATATCTATAATACGGAATAGAAATGAAAGGTCCGGATATTGTTTGCTCTTCGGCCCATTTCGAACTTACCTCGCTTATTGCTTCGTGCTGTGTTGCCTCCCTCTCAAGAATCATCTTCTTAATCATTGAAGTAGGAAACAACAAGAGTAACGCAATTACTACTATTGCCCCTACTTTAATGTAGATATTGTTTTTTAGAGTTTTCATGTTGTTTGCTTTTTTGAAAGTGATATGCTTTAAGAGCTTGGGTCGTTTACCGACGGTCAAACCTTACAATGCAAACTGTAGCCCCAATAGTAAATGAGCCGATTGGGTTTTTGGGTGCGAGAGGTATTTGTTGCTGATTTCAGTAAGACCAAAGTTTTCTCTGGCTTCCAATGTGAACGACGTTTTTTCGCCCAGAGGAATCATCATCCCTGCTCCGATAGAAGCAGCCAGGTTGAGTGTATTGTATTCTCCGTTGCTTATTGTAGTGTAGGTTGTTCCCTGGGTTTGATCGGAGAAGTAATATTTTTCGTTGAGAAAAATGCCCGAAGTAAGGCCCGCATTCATGAAGTATTTGGTTTTAGAACCAATTTCTGCTCTAACCAGCAGAGGAATACTAACGTAGTTGTAGGTGACTTTTGTTTTTTGAGCAAACAAGGGTTCCGCATACGGGCCATAGAAAATAATCTCTTCCCGGGCTCCAATTTGTTCCATTCCGGCTCCAAGTCCAATGCTGAATGTATTGTTCAGCCGATAAAACGCTGAAGCATTTGCCGCAAATCCAAAATCGGGATCGTGAAAATCTCTGACATTGCTGATTCCCGCCCCGCCATAAATTTGGAGCGATAACTTGTCCGATTGGGCATGAGCAGAAAAACTAATCAAAGCTAAAATTGCTCCGGCCATTGCAAAACGTACTTTTTTCATTTGTTTGTTTTTGGTTGGTTAAAAAGTGTATGGGATAGACAATGGTCATGCTTTGAAATTTTTCTCAGTAACGACGCTTTGTAAAAATTAGTATTTAGTGTAAAATGTTTAAAGTAATCCACAACGATAATATTATTGCTGCTCTAAGCAGCAAACCGGCGCGTAGAAGCTCATTTTCACCCCAAAAGTGTTAGATTGAGCAGGGTGAATTAACTCCAAATCAAAAACGTATAAATTGCAGCATTCACAAATAAAAAAAATGCATAAGCTAACTCAATAACTTATGCATTTTGTTTCCCAGCCTAATTCTTAGTCTTTCACAATTTTAATTATCTGTTTTTCTCCACTGTGGTTTTCAACAATCAACAGATATACTCCAGATGGCAAGCGACTTACATCGACTCTGTTTTCTCCTTTATAATCAGCCAGTAGTACTGTTTCGCCCAGTAAATTGCTGATAACAATATTAGAGATATTGCTACTTGCATTCAGTAAATAGAGATAATCGCTGCAAGGATTGGGATAAACAGACAAATCGTTTATCGAAATCTCAGAAACACCTACTGTACTATCATTATCGATGATGGTATAGGTATGAACTGCATTTGTTCCCAATGTTGCATTCGCAGGATTCGATAAAGTAACGATTACAGTTTCGTCACCTTCTACCAGCGCATCATCAACAATACTTGCAATGGTGATGTTTGCTGTTGTATTTCCAGCGGTAATGGTCAACGTTCCGTCAGCTAAAGTATAATCTACTCCGCTTCCGCTTGCAGTGCCGGTAACTACATAGTCAACAGTAACATCCGAAGCGCTTATTTCAGAAAGCTCAACCTGCAAATCGGCACTGCCTACCGATTCCAGCCCATTTGAAGTGGTTGATGTAAAAGCTACTGTTGGAATAATATATGTGAATACTTCAGCATTACTAGTTCCGCCAGGTGAAGTGATAGTAACATTAACCGCTCCTGAACCTGCAGGCGAAGTTGCAGTTATCTCGTCATCGGAGTTTACAGTGAAACTTGTTGCTGCGTTTGCGCCAAACGAAACATCGGTTGCACCTGTAAAGTTTACTCCACTTATTGTGACGGAAGTTCCACCGGCAGTAGTACCAAAAGTAGGCGAAATTGAAACAATCTCTGGAGCGTCGTAGGTAAATGTTGAAGCATTGCTTGTTCCAACAGGAGTTGTTACTGTTAACGAAACCACACCTAAACCAAATGGTGAGGTAGCCTCTATCTCATTGTCGGAATTCACAGCGAAGCTGGTAGCTGCAGCTGCTCCAAACGAAACATTGGTTGCTCCCGTAAAGTTTGCTCCGCTTATTGTTACAGTAGTACCGCCGGCAACGGGTCCATGTGTTGGCGAAATAATAGTAATAATGGGTGCTACATCGTTATCGGTAATAGTATAGGTGTGAACCGTATTTGTTCCCAGTGTTGCATTTGCAGGGTTCGACAATGTGACAATGACGGTTTCGTCGCCTTCAATCAATACATCATCCACAATACTTGCAATGGTAATGTTTGCAGTGGTATTCCCAGCTGCAATGGTTAAAGTTCCATTAGCTAATGTGTAGTCCACTCCGCTTCCGCTTGCTGTGCCTGTAACTGTATAGTCAACAGTAACAACCGAAGCACTTATTGCCGAAAGATCAACTTGCAAATCGGCGCTGCTTGCCGATTCCAGTCCGTTGGATGCAGTTGTTGTAAAAGATACGGTTGGAATATAGGTAAATGTCATTGAATTACTTGTTCCGCTGGGTGAAGTAACTGTAACATTAACCGCTCCTGAACCTGCAGGCGAAGTTGCAGTTATTGCGCCATCGGAGAGTACTGTAAAACCCGAAGCCGGGGTGGCACCGAATGAAACATCGGAAACCCCGGTGAAATTCAGACCACTAATTGTAACCGAAGTTCCTCCGGATGTTGTTCCACTATTGGGAGAAATGGCAACTATCGTAGGAGCGTCATAAGTATACGATGCCCCTAAGCTTGTTCCTTCGGCTGTTGTAACAGTAACATTTACTACACCTGTTCCAATTGGTGATGTTGCAGTTATCTGAGCATCAGAGTTTACTGTGAAGGGTGCCGCAGAACTGCCGAATAAAACATCGGTAGCTCCAGTAAAATTAATTCCGCTTATTGTAACGGATGTTCCACCCACTGCTGGTCCATGTATTGGTGAAATAGCAACGATTGTAGGTGGATCGATTGCAACAACCGTAACCGTTGAAACAATCGAAAGCGTTGCAACGTCAATCCCACTATTTGCGGTACCTCCATTGTCTTGTATAGATGTGATTGTAACAACTCTATTGGATGTATTTGGATTGTTGCTGTTGTTCTGATAGCTCATTGCATTAATGAGGGTTCCGACTGCAGCTGTTGTCATGCTGCCTCCACTAAAAGATACGGTTGCTGTAGTTCCTGCTACCGAAACATTGTATGCCAATGAATTGCCGGCAGTAGTTCCACTTGTTCCATTTGTTAGCACTATCGATGTTCCATCAGCATTTAATATCTCAGATGTACCATCATTAACGTTTGTTACGGTTAATGTTAACCCGATTATTGTTTGTCCACTCTCGAATGTAGAGGCAGATGCAGAGCTGAATAGTACAGCAGCAGAAGCATCCTCGGTAAATGTGGGATTGATACCTGTTGCGCTTAATGTTGGAGCGTCGTTTACTGCCGCAATATCGAAGGTAACAGATGCAGCACTTGACGATACCGTTCCGTCGTTGGTTGTAAATGAAATTGTAGCAGCGTTCACTCCAAAAAGGTTGGCTGTTGGGGTAAAGGTTGCCGCATCTAATGCGGTGTTTATCGCTGCCAGAGTACCCGAAGCTGTAAAACTGGCTGAGCCGTTGCCGCCGCCACCAAAGGTAATTCCCGTTGTCCCCAACGAAACTGTACCGCCAGTTACAGTAAATGTAACTGTTTGTGCATCGCCGTCAATATCGGTCACCTGAATATTATCGGCCAACGCTACATTGGTTGCATCTTCTGTTACTATTGGGGCGCTTGGTGCTGTTGCTGTTGGTGCATTATTTGTTACAGTAAGTGTTCCTAAAACTCTCAAATTGTCATAAGCACCTTCTTCGTTCATTGTTGACAACAGACATTTAGTTGAAATTACCAAATTAGAACCAATACCACTGATATTGAATGTGTATTCAGTAAAAACAGATGATAATACCGTAGTTTCACCCACCTCAATGGAGCCATTCAAATTATCGTCTTTATAAAGATACGATGAAACTCCATTGCCCCTAAATGAGCCTATTAGCACATCACCGCCTCCATCTATATTTGCATAAAAACTCATGTGCTTGTTGGTCTCTAACGTACCTGCTGTATTGTTTTGTCCAGCAACCAAAACTTTCACTTGTAGTGAAGTATAGCCCGTGATGTTAACACTACTCAACGTCATAGTCTGAGTCTCCGTAGGGCCGCCTGTATCTTCCATACAAAATATCCAACTTCCCTGATAACCTGTATATGAAACAGGAACACTAATACTACCGGCATTTGTAGCATAATTCAAACGAGTATAATACGCATCAATACTTGTAAGATATTCCGTAACACTTGTTGAATATCCACCAGAAGACTCAAAATCAATGGTTTGAAGTGTGGTTTGAGCCAAGCATGTTGTTCTTACGTTTAAAAGCAAGACAATTGCGAAACCAAAAAACGCAAAATTTTTTTTCATTATAATGTTAATTTTATTCAACAAATATATGAAGGAATATTTGAACAGAGTAATCTTCTGAAAATTTCAAGAATGATTGAAAGTGTAATTTATTTTCGTCGGTAGAATATGCGGCTGATTAATTAGCAAAATAGCACATCAACAAATTGGGTCAGCATCTTTTGACTTGACGAACTTTAAAAACTTTATGAACTCTAATGTTATCAACCCAACACCATTTCTCCCCATTTTTACAATATTTTCCCCCGAATTGCATTACCTTTGCAAACCATTATGCTTTTTGGATCACCTACCATATTATGGGTTCTGGCAGCTCTCTCTGTCCCTGTAATCGTGCACTTGTTCGATTTCAGACGCTACAAACGTGTGCAGTTTTCCGACAATTATCTCCTTGTTCAACTGCTCGAGAAAAACCGCCGCCAGAACCGCCTGAGGCAAATTATTATCATGATTCTGCGAATGCTGTTCATTGCATCGCTTGTATTCGCTTTTGCAAAACCCTACTTTCCATCCGGTAATGCCATCAGTACCACCGGCGATCGCTTGTTTGTGAGTGTTTACATCGACAACAGCCTCAGCATGGAAACCAGCGATGGCAAAACTGATTTGCTTGAAAAAGCACGTGTGAAAGCCCGCGAAATTGCAGCTGCATTTCCACCTGCAAGCATGTTTCGATTGATAACCAACGACTTTCAGGGTATTTACGATCGTTTTGCGGCTCGTGGTGAGTTTATTGATATGCTCAATAGTGTCGGGATAAGTCCGTTTAGTCGTCCTATGAGTCAGGTTGTTTCGCGTATGAGCGATTTGGCTGACCGTGAGGCTATCGATGGGAATCATTTTTTTTATTTACTTAGCGACTTTCAGAAGGTTACGGCCGATATTTCCGACATCAGGGAAAATTCGAAACGCATTTATCTTATGCCGCTGGCAGCTGAAACTCCTGCCAATATTGCCGTGGACAGTGTTTGGTTTAGCGGTCCACTGCAATTGGAAAACAATATTCTCTCCGTGAATGCCCGCATCCGCAACCACAGCAGCCTGCTGATGGAGAAAATCCCTGTTCGTCTGTATGTTGATGGTAAACAGAAAGGGCTTTCGGATGTACAACTTGCATCCGGTGGTTCCGATAATGTTTCTTTTTCGTTTACTGTAAACGGCAAGGGAAGCCACGAAGGATATGTTGAAATTGACGACAGTCCGGTGAGCTTCGATGATCGTATGTTTTTTGCATTCGATATTGCGTCGTCGGTTTCGGTGTATCATATTTCGGGCAACGATGCTACGTCAACTATTCCAAAGCTGTTTGGCAACGACAGCCTTTTTAGCTTTATATCTTCGCCCGAAGGGAGTGTTGATATGGATCGGATTGGCAGCTCGGGCTTGATTATTCTCGATGAACTTTCCCAGCTTTCGTCAGGATTGGCAACCGAACTCAGTCGTGCAGCTGACAACGGCGCTGTAGTGCTTGTTATTCCACCGGCAAACATCAGCGATGCATCGTATCGGAGCGGGTTTCAAACAATGGGGCTTCCTTTTTATTCGGGACTTGACACGGCAAACACACGTGTAAGCAATATCGATGCATTGCATCCGCTTTTTAAAGGTGTTTTCGAAACACCACCGGCCAATATTCAGTTTCCGGCTGTGTTTTCGTCGTATCGTTTGTCGAAGAATTCGGGTCGTTCTATTATGGGCTTGCTTAATGGCAATAGTTTTTTGACCGATTTTGTGAAAGGCCGCGGGCATGTTTATTTGCTTGCAACTCCGCTGCAACCTTTGTATTCGTCGTTTGCATCGAATGCTCTTATTGTACCAACTATTGTACAAATGGCTTTTTCGGGAAGAGTGATGCCGGCAGTAGCCTATTCGATGGACTATGCATTTGGGATTGAACTAACGGGAACAACAGCCAGAAGCGAAAAACCTCCTGTTTTGAAAAGCTTCGACGGTAGTATCGAAATGATTCCGGGTTACAACAGCGGAAACCCTCCGCGTATTTTTCTGAACGGGCAAGTAAATCAGGCTGGCGCTTACAAGGTGATGAGCAACAAATTAACACTCATGTCGTTTGGCTTAAATTACCCGAGAAGCGAAAGTTTTCCTGATTGTTTTGGAGTGGAGGAATTAAATAAAATGGTTTTGAATAGAACCAATTTCATGGTGAATAATCTGAACAACAATACCGCCGTAACACTAGCGGATTTGCAAAGTGGAACAAAATTGTGGAAGATTTTTATCATTTTTGCATTGTTGTTTCTCGCCGCTGAATTAATTTTGTTGAGAATTTGGATTTAAGTATATAAAGAATGATTCCTGATGACGATGTAAATATGACCCAAGATAGTGACAATCAGCCCGACGAAACCACCAAGATTGTTGGGTTGAATGGCATGTACAAAAACTGGTTTCTTGATTACGCTTCATACGTAATTCTCGACCGGGCTGTGCCCAATATGGCCGATGGATTGAAACCTGTTCAGCGCCGTTTACTCCACTCGATGCGCGAACTCGAAGATGGACGCTACAACAAGGTTGCGAATATTATCGGAAATACCATGAAGTATCACCCGCATGGCGATGCTTCAATAGGCGATGCTTTGGTACAGGTTGGACAGAAGGAATTGTTGGTTGATATGCAGGGGAACTGGGGAAATATTCTTACAGGCGATTCGGCTGCAGCTCCCCGTTATATCGAGGCCCGTCTTTCGAAATTTGCACTCGACGTTGTTTTCAACCCTAAAACTACCCATTGGTCGCATAGCTATGATGGAAGAAACAAGGAACCCGAATTTCTCCCGGTAAAATTTCCATTGTTGTTGGCTCAAGGCTCCGAAGGGATTGCTGTTGGGCTTTCTACAAAAATACTTCCGCACAACTTTGTTGAACTTGTTGATGCATGTATTGCCGTGCTTCGAAACGAACCATTTACATTGTATCCCGATTTCCCTACAGCCGGAATGGTAGATGTGCGCAATTACAACCGGGGCGAACGTGGTGGAAAAGTGCGTATCAGAGCTCGAATGAGCTCCCCCGACAAAAAGTCGCTGGTGATTACCGAAATTCCATACACGACTACAACCGGAAGCCTTATCGATTCGATTGTAAGCGCTAATGAAAAAGGCAAAATAAAAGTCCGGAAGATAGAGGACAATACTGCCCAGAACGTTGAGATTGTTGTTCATTTGGCTCCGGGAGTATCGGCTGATCAAACTATCGACGCATTGTATGCGTTTACTGATTGCGAAATATCGGTATCGCCTATCTGCTGCGTGATCGACAACCATATGCCACGCTTTATTCATGTTGATGAAATTTTGCGTGAATCGGTTGAACATACAACAGCTTTGCTGAAACTTGAACTCGAGATTGAAAGAGCTGAATTGCTCGAACAGCATTTGTTTTCATCGCTTGAGAAAATATTTATTGAAAATCGAATCTATCGCGACATCGAAGAATGTACAACATGGGAAGCCGTTCTCGAAGCTATCAACAAAGGACTCGACCCTTACAAAAAGTTGTTCTATCGCGAAATTACCACTGACGATCTGGTGAAGCTGACAGAAATCAGAATCAAGCGTATTTCGAAATTCGATGCATTTAAAGCCGATGAATATATCAAAGGGCTCGAAGATCAGTTGGCCAAAGTTGAAAACCGTCTCGAGAACCTCATTGATTATGCTATTGCCTGGTATCGCGATATCAAAAAGAAATATGCCAAAGGTCGTGAACGAAAGACGGAAATCAGAGTGTTCGACAATATTGAAGCATCAGCTGTTGCTATTGCCAACCAAAAATTGTACGTCAACCGTGAAGAAGGTTTTGCCGGATTTGGTTTGAAGAAGGATGAATATGTGACTGAGTGTTCCGAACTCGACGATATTATTGCTTTCACGCAAGATGGTTCATACATCGTTACCAAAGTAGCCGACAAAGTTTTTCTGGGACAGAATATCATTCATATAGACGTTTTCAAGAAGAACGACGATCGTACGGTCTATAATGCTATTTATCGCGATGGCAATTCAGGTGTTTCGTATGTGAAACGGTTTTTTGTGAAGGGAATTACGCGTGATAAAACGTATTTTGTTACACAGGGAAATCCCAATAGCAAGATTTTGTATTTCACAGCCAACCCCAATGGCGAAGCCGAAGTAGTTTCTGTTGTGCTGGTGCCACGACCCAAGTTGAAAAAACTTGTTTTTGATTTTGATTTCAGCGAACTGGGAATCAAAGGCCGCCAGTCGATCGGAAATCAACTTACCCGTTTTATGATTCGCAGAGTTAAACTCAAAGACGAAGGAAAATCGACTTTGGGAGGAATTAAATATTGGTACGATCAGGAAGTGCTTCGCATTGTTACCGAAGAAAAAGGTCGTTATCTTGGTGAATTTCACAATGGCGATACTATACTTTGTGTTATGAAATCGGGCTATTATCGCGTTGTGAAACCCGATCTGCAGCTTCATTTCGATGAAGATGTGGCTTTTATTGAAAAATACAATCCATTGCGGATTTTTACCGTACTGTATGTAAATGCCGACAAAGAGTGGTATGTGAAACGTTTTCAGGTAGAACAAGGCCCCGGAGAGCGTATTGTAGAGTTTATTGATGAAGGCGACAAGGTGGAGTGGATTTCGGTCGATTACAGACCTCAAATACTCCTTACCTACGATGCGAAAAAAATGAAGAAACCTAAAGATCCGGAAACCATTAACCTTGCTGAATTTGTAGGTCTGAAAGGTTATAAGGCAAAAGGGAAACGCCTCACTACTTTGCCATTGAAAAAGTATCTGGTTGGCGAACCTCTTCCGGCCGACGACGAAATTGTAAGAACCATGCTTGGGTTGCCGGAGCTTCCTGCCGGTAGCGATACCAATACACCGGAAGGCGATGAAGGCCCTGACGGACAAATAACACTAACGCTTTAAACGACAATGAAAGACAAGAAAACGATTGCTGTATCCGAAAAGGTGAAGTGGGTAGGTGTGCTCGACTTCGATATTGTGACTTTTGATGTGGTGATGGAAACCAAATATGGAACCACGTATAATTCCTATTTTATTGATGCTGAGAAAAAAACAGTTGTTGAAACTGTGAAAGAGCGATTTTGGCCGGTGTTTCGCGAAAAACTCAGCAGCCTCACTTCGCTGAACGAAATTGAATACATCGTTCTCAATCATACCGAACCCGATCATAGTGGTTCGTTGGCATTATTGTTGGCCGAAGCTCCTAATGCAACTGTTGTTGGATCGGGTAATGCCATTCGCTATTTACGCGATTTGATCAATCAGGATTTCAAGCACCGCATTGTGAAAGACGGAGATACACTTGATCTTGGAAATGCAACTCTCAGGTTTATCAGCGCCCCCAATTTGCATTGGCCCGACAGCATGTACACGTGGTTCGAAGAAGAACAGCTTCTGTTTACCTGCGATAGCTTTGGTGCTCATTTTTGCAATGAGAAAATGATTGATAATCAGGTGGGCAACTACGACGAAGCCTTTGATTATTATTTTGATGTAATACTGAAACCTTTTAGCAAATTTATGCTTAAGGCCATCGAAAAGATTGAAGATTTGCCGATTAAAGCAATACTGAATGGTCATGGTCCATTATTGCTCAATGACTGGAAGCGTTATGTTGAGCGTTCGAAAGCAAAAGCAACCGAATATCTTAATCGCCCTGTTACAGATACTATTTTAGTAGCTTATGTTTCGGCTTATAAGAAAACCTGTGCTGTTGCCGAAGCTATAGCCAAAGGAATAGAAGAAGACGGACGAGTGAAAGTGCAACTGGCCGACATCGAAAACGCTTCTTTGGGCGAAATGGATTCACTTATTACATCTTCGGCTGGTATTGTTGTTGGAAGTCCAACCATCAATCAAAATATTTTGCTGCCTGTTTATAAACTTTTTGCAGCGCTAAGTCCATTGCGCGACAAGGGAAAAATTGCCGGAGCATTTGGATCGTATGGCTGGAGCGGCGAAAGTACATTGCTGATCAAATCGGCGCTCGAAAATTTAAAGCTCGATTTCTGTGGCGATGGCGTGTTTGTGAAGTTTACTCCGGGCGAAGATGAACTTGCTATGGCAACCCAATATGGCAGACTGCTGGCCGAAAAAGTCTTGGAACGCAATGCTGGTAGGGAATAAGAAAATAACTATTCTCCTGCTGTTTTTGGCAGCCATGTTTTTGCTTTCGTGTCATTCCGAAAAAAAGATAGCGCGGGCATTTGTTCTCAGAGACAATATACCTGCTTTGTATATTACGTTTAATAACAATTGGCAATTGTTTTTCAAAAAGCCAACGGGTGCTACTTTTGCCGAATCGTATGCTCGCCGTAACTTTCCTTATCGGATCTATTCGCTTAAAAATGAAGGATTTAAACAGGTGGATAGTCTTTTTACCGATTCTTTTCTCGGGAAACTTAAGCAAAATGGATTTGCAGTTTTTGCCGATAGTGCAACCGATGCTTTTTTCGCCAGTGATAACCGGAAATTTGTCGTGGAAATTCTTCAGATATATGTTGAGGAAAGTGTGCAGCATGCTGGCGATACTTTGTTTTTGACGGAATACGAAACTATTCCCTACGATACCGTGATTTCGCGTGTGGATTTTTCGTTTTGGCTTCGCATCAATCCGGTCGACGATACTTTATTAGCGGCACCAACTCTGTTTGCTTCGTTTGCGATCACCGATTTTTTTCAGGGAAGCTGGAGTTACGATCTGGGTAACGATAGTTATGTTTACTCCTATTCGTATGCACCACTCGAAATGTGTGATGTTATGGAATTTATTCCCTTTTGTGGCAGAAAACTGGGACAATATATCTACGATTATTTTATGAATATGTGGGTTTACGAGCACAGCAGGACTACACCTGAGAACTACTACACCGGGAATGGACGTACTGTAAAGGCTGCCGGTTCCGATAGGTTTGTTTTTATGAGTGGGAATTGATGTTCTTAGGTTTGAATTTGGCTAACTGAATTTTACAAATCCACCAATCATATAAGCCAGCAATCAAACTTTTTTGTAAGTTTGAAGAAAATTTCGGATGAAAAAAACATTCTGGTTTTTGCTTGCTGTATTGATTCTTGTTTCCTGCAATACTGTGAAAAATCCCGGTCGTGCACTTCAACGTATGGGTTTTCTTGAAGGCGAATGGAAATTTAGCGATCAGGGCGTTGTTGTTATTGAAAAATGGAGCCGGGAAACATCGGGCAACATGAAAGGAGTAAGTTTGCTCATCGTAAACGGCGACACCTTGTTTATGGAAAATATTATGGTTTCGGAAGCAAACGGCCAGGTGGTTTACAAATCGACCATGGGAAAATATGTGCAGGAAGAGCTTAAATCTTTGGTTATGTCGCGCTGTAATAAATCGACTGTGGTATTCGGAAACCGAAATCTGCTAAATAGCACTTATATCTACTATAAACGTAAGAAAGATCATGTGATTCTCGAAATGCGCGACACAGTTGATAATCGTATTGAGCAGGATCGTTATACTTTGGAACGTATTAAATAGCCACAAGAAATGTCAATTCAACTGATCAATATCAAGCGATCGTTCGGAAATCTACAGGTTCTGAAAGGGATCGATCTTACTGTTGAAAAAAATGAAATTATCAGCATACTTGGTGCTTCGGGCGCAGGAAAAACGACCTTGCTTCATATCATTGGCACGCTCGATAAACCCGATGGCGGTCAGGTTCTTTTTGATGGTACCGATGTTTTTGCTATGGGCGATCGGAAATTAAATGTGTTTCGAAACACACATATTGGCTTTGTTTTTCAGTTTCATCATTTGTTGCCCGAGTTTACGGCCCTCGAAAATGTATGTATTCCAGCTTTTATTGGTGGACGAAACAAGACTGAAACAATCGACAAGGCAGAAAAATTGCTTGCTACTCTTGGACTTGGCGAGCGGATAACACATAAGCCTTCGGCTCTTTCGGGTGGAGAGCAGCAGCGTGTTGCAGTAGCCCGAGCCCTCATTAATGATCCCGATGTTATTTTGGCCGATGAGCCTAGTGGTAATCTCGATTCCGACAATGCCCGTGAATTGCACGAACTGTTTTTGCAGCTTCGGAGCGAATTGAAACAGACTTTTATTATTATTACACATAATGCTGATTTGGCTCGTATGTCGGACAGGCAAATTGTAATTAAAGATGGAGTCCTTATTGGATAAAAAGCATATTCTTATTGTTGGAGGCAGTGGATTTGCCGGAACATATCTACTGCAATTTCTCAATCAACATGGGTTTAATACTGCGGTTGTTTCCCGGAATATCTATAGGGGCAATGCCGAGACACTTGCATCTGTTATCGAAGGAGCACACGCTGTAATTAATTTGGCTGGAGCTTCAATCAATCGTCGATGGACACAAAAAAACAAAGAAGAAATGCGGGAAAGCCGCATTGGCTCAACCCAAAATATTTCGAATGCATTGCAGCTTTGCAAAATTCCACCACTTCGTTTCATC
This sequence comes from Bacteroidetes bacterium HGW-Bacteroidetes-6, assembly GCA_002842495.1. Taxonomy (GTDB): domain Bacteria; phylum Bacteroidota; class Bacteroidia; order Bacteroidales; family DTU049; genus GWF2-43-63. Next base: position 75,340 of record PHDB01000004.1, on the reverse strand, counting down.
AATGCTTCGGCAGTTGGAATTTACGACAACGTAAACACGCACAGCGAGCAAAGCACATTGTTTGGTAATGGCTTTTTGACCGAATTATGTTTGGCGTGGGAAAAAGCAGCAACAGTCGGTTCAGCAACAACTCAATTGACCGTGATTCGCCTTGGTGTTTTGCTGGGCAGGGGTGGGGGAGCACTCAAGAAGCTCATTCCTTTGTTCAGGCTTGGTTTGGGCGGACGAATAGGAAATGGTCGGCAGAAATTCCCTTTTATCCATATTCACGATTTTGCTTCAGCAGTATTGCATATTCTCAACCACGAAAGGCCTGCGCCAGTTTACAATTTGGTTTCGCCCAATTTAATCAACAACCGCGAGTTTACAATAGCACTGGCAAAAACATTGCATCGACCGGCATTTTTTGTAATTCCCGTTTTTGCTCTCAGGCTGCTTTACGGAAAAGGAGCTTCGGTTCTTTCCGAAGGGCAAATAGTGAGGCCTTTGGCTTTGATGAAAGAAAAATTCACTTTTGCTTTTCCCAAAATAGAAGCGGCACTCGATGAAATTAACAGCAAAAAACCTTCAAAGCGTTAGCCTCGAAGGTTTGAGTACTTCGGGTTCTGAAATTCGATTAAACCTTACTGAGTTTTACTGTGAAGTGACGCATAATGGGAGCTTCGTATTCAATTTTATAACCTTTCGAAATGGAGTTACGCCGATCCCAAATGTTCTTGAGTGCAACAGCAACCACATCCATATGATTATTGGTGTAAACACGACGCGGAATTGCCAAGCGGACCAACTCAAGTGGGGGAAAACGATCGGCACGAGTTTCGGGGTCGCGATCGGCCAAAATGGTTCCAATTTCAACACCACGGATTCCTGCTTCGAGATAAAGTTCGACTGCCAGTGTTTGAGCAACATATTGTTCACGTGGAACTTGTGGTAAAAACTTAACAGCATCGATAAATACAGCGTGTCCGCCAATAGGTTTCTGAATTGGAATTCCCCATGTTATAAGTTGATTGCCGAGGTGTTCTATTTGTGTTATTCGGCTTTTTAGATAATCGAAGTCAGTACCCTCTTCGAGTCCAACGGCCAGTGCTTCCATATCTCGACCAGCCATTCCACCATAAGTTATGTATCCTTCGTAAATGATGTTGAATACACTCACTTGTTTCCAGAGCTCTTCGCTATTCATGGCAATGAAACCACCAATATTTACAATGGCGTCTTTTTTCGAGCTCATTGTCATCATATCAGCACATTTGTACATTTCGCGTACAATCTCACGAATGCTCATTTCGGCACATGCGTTTTCGCGAACTTTGATAAAATATGCGTTTTCGGCAAAGCGGGCGCTATCGAATAATACCGGTTTGTTTACACTACGTGCAAATTCTTTAACAGCGCGCAGGTTTTCAAGGCTTACTGGCTGTCCGCCGGCTGTGTTATTGGTTACTGTAATGATAATGAAAGGAATCTTCTCGTGAGGATAGGTTTCGAAAACCTGCTCCAGCTTTTTGATATCGACATTCCCCTTAAAAGGATGCATGTCTTCGGTGTCGAATGCTTCGTTGATAGTGCAATCAATTGCCTTCGCTTTGCGAAACTCAATATGACCCTTGGTTGTATCGAAATGCGAATTGCCGGGAACTACATCGCCTTCTTTAACAAGTGCTGAAAACAAAACATTTTCGGCTGCACGTCCCTGATGTGTTGGCATGATATAGTCAAATCCTAAAATGTCTTTGATAGCTTGCTTCATGCGGTAGTACGAGCGGCTGCCAGCATAACTTTCGTCGCCAGTCATAATGGCTCCCCATTGGCGATCGCTCATGGCTCCTGTTCCGCTATCGGTCAACAAATCGATATATACTTTGTCGCTCGACAGGTTAAAAAGATTATAACCTGCTTCCGACATCCATTTTTCGCGTTCTTCGCGGGTACTGAGGCGGATGGGTTCCACCATTTTTATTTTATACGGTTCTGCGTATGGTAAATTCATAACATCAAAGTTGAAAAGGAAATTTGAAAATTTTATTGGGAATGGTATTCCCTGTTAACAAAAACGATTAACAATCAATAAAATGATCCCGACGCTTGATGTTAATGAAAACAAAGCTTGCATGAACAGAGAGAAATAATATGTTATATTTTTCTATCATCGTTTTAAACCGCCAAATTATAATTTTTTTTTATTCCATTTACCTGTTTTGTCTTTTTTTAGTGCTTATTTCGTCCTATAAACCAAAATAACTGACAAAAGGAGCTTCTTTTTTAGTGTGTTGTGCTATTTTACATTTTTTATCAGAAAAGATGCTGAATAACATTTTTATTGCTAATAGCCGGGTGTGAAGAGGGGCTCGAAAAGTTAATCAAGTTGATAAAGCTAAAACCCAGGAAGCATCTTCCGAAGTTTATCAATTCGTATGCATGATTTCAGTCATAACTTTAGTGCTTCAAAAGGTTGAAATTTGTCAATGAGAAAAACGAAAGCGTAAATCAGCTCTATTCCAGTTCTATTCCATTTTTAATACAGAAAGCGTCCATCTCGTGATAATATGCATCGAGGTACAAACTTTCTTTGAGTTCAACCCGGTCAAAAATCTTTTCCATTTCCTCAATATCTGCATCTGTGATGGTTTCCCGATACATGATGGCAACTGTTTCGTGATAGTCGGTTTCGAATGTACGCAAATAGAAACGGAAAAGGTTCAAAGTGGCTTCGCGGTATTCTTCGCAACCATTCACTTTCTGCTTTTTTTCGGTTCTCTCAATAACGTCTTCGGTTATTTTGAGTAAATAATCGTAGGTTTTTAGAATCGAGTCGCCATCGTAAAGTGCAATAGCATTGTTGAATGTATCAACGGCCTTGTCGATCCGCTCTGCCTGGTTTTGAATGAACAGGTCATATTCCATTGCCGGACTGTTTTTGCTGGTTTGCGTCATAGCCTGAATGCTGAAAAAACTAAATAATATGGCAATTGCCGGATGAACCATTCTATTTTTTTGTAAAGGTAGGAAGAATTGTATAAAGCAGAAAATAATACATTTGCAGCTGCCAAATCCGTACCAATTGAGTAATAATTACACGAGAAAACTTTGTTCTGCACTTGTTCCTGCCGCTGGGACAAGTGGACGGATGGGTTACCCCAAGCTGTTTCTTCCATTTTTAAAAAATAAAACATTTCTTGAAGAAATTGTGAGCCAGTACCTGAGGTTTGGTTGTGAAAAAGTGGTGGTGGTTGTCAATCAGAAGGATATGATTAATGTTCAGTCGATATCTGTTCTTTTCGGAAAGCCTGATATTAAGTTTGTGGTTAATCCAAATCCTGAAAATGGACGTTTTGCCTCTATTCAATTGGGGTTGAAAGAAATTGGCGCAGAAAATGATGTTTTTATGCAAAATATCGACAATCCTTTTGTCGATTTAGATTTGCTTACAACACTTTTGGAATCGTTGAATCCAAGATGTTGGTCGGTACCGGTTTTCAATAAGCGACGCGGCCATCCGTTGTGTATGAGTAGAGAGGTTGCTGATGTTGTGCGGAAATGCATCGACCGCGATGTCGATATTCGTAAGATAATTGCAAATTTCGATTGCAGTGAGATTGAAGCTGCAAATAATTCTATTTTGCTCAATATCAACACTCCCGAAGATTATGTCCGTGTTTTTAAAAAGAACTTTAAGTAATTGCCGGTTTTTTGTTGAAAATTTGCTTGTAAAAAAATCTGTTTACATTTGCACTCGATATGAAAATAAATGCATAACGTGTAAAAATTGAAAACTGAATCCAATGCGATGCAAATCTTTTCTATATCATAATGATAATTAGCATGATTGTTCTTTTTTACTGTTGAAAAGCAGTAATTTTAATAAATCAAACCTCAAAAAAGAAAACTACATATGAACAATGCAATTTTTCAACTTAGAGAGCCTCAAAGCGAACCGGTAAACGAGTATCTGCCTGGTTCGCCTGAGAACAGAGCCATGATGGCCGAACTTTCCAGAATGGAAAACGAGCAAATCGACATTCCTTTAATTATTGGTGGTAAGGAAATTAGAACAGGGAAAACCGGCAAAGTGGTAAGTCCCCACAATCATCAGAAAGTGCTTGCAACTTATCATATTGCAGGCGAAACGGAAGTGAAGTTGGCTATTGAAGCAGCAATGAAAGCTAAAGAGATATGGGGCAACATGTCGTGGGTTGAGCGTATTTCTATTTTTATGAAAGCTGCCGAGCTCATGTCGAAAAAATATCGCTACATAATCAATGCGGCTACCATGCTTGGGCAGGGAAAAAATCTCTATCAGGCCGAAATTGATGCTGCATGTGAGAGTATTGATTATTTGCGCTTCAATTGCCATTTTGTGTCGAAACTATACGACGATCAGCCCAAATCGGATACATCGGCATTGAATCGTATTGAATTCCGGCCTTTGGAAGGTTTTGTATTTGCTATTAGTCCGTTTAACTTTACTGCTATTGCACTCAATTTATCGGTTTCTCCGGCATTGATGGGTAACACTATTGTATGGAAGCCTGCAACCACTGCTTTATTGAGCAATTATTACCTGATGCAGATTTACAAAGAGGCCGGACTGCCCGATGGCGTAATAAACTTTGTTCCTGGTCCGGGAAGTGTTGTAGGCAATACAGTTTTGGCAAGCAAAGATCTTGGTGGTATTCATTTTACAGGTGGAACCGACACATTCAACCATCTTTGGCAAGAAACTGCCCGCCGACTCAACGATTATATTTCTTATCCCAAACTTGTTGGTGAAACAGGTGGAAAAGACTTTATTGTTGTTCATCGTAGTGCCGATCCGCAGGAAGTGGCTGTTGCTATTGTGAGAGGGGCTTTTGAATATCAAGGACAAAAATGCTCGGCTGCATCGCGTTCCTACATCTCCGAATCGTTGTGGCCCGAAGTGAAATCACGTATTCAATCAATTCTTTCCGAAGTTAAAGTGGGCGACGTGAAAGATCTCGACAATTTTATGAATGCGGTCATAGACAAGCCGTCTTTTGATAATATTGTCAAGTACATCGAGTATGCAAAAAATGCACCCGATGCGGAAATTATTGCTGGTGGTACAGCTGATGATTCGGTTGGATACTTCGTGCAGCCGACTGTAATTGTTACTACCGATCCTCATTTCAAAACCATCGAAGAGGAGATTTTTGGCCCGGTAATGACCATTTATGTTTACAAAGACAGTGAATGGGAATCGATGCTGAAAACAGTGAACGAAACTTCTCCGTATGCTCTCACGGGTTCGGTGTTTGCACGCGACCGGCAGACTATTGTTGATGTATGCCGAACTTTGCGTTATGCCGCAGGAAATTTTTACTACAACGATAAGCCTTCGGGAGCTATGGTCGGATTGCAGCCCTTTGGTGGTGCCCGCAAATCAGGAACCAACGATAAGGCCGGTGGTGAACTGAATCTCATTCGTTGGACGAGCCCGCGTACTATCAAAGAAACATTTATTCCCGCTACAGATTTTAAATACCCATACATGAAGTAAACCCATGTTTTGCTGATTTAAAACCCGTCCGATCCGACGGGTTTTTTGCTTTTTACTGCAAAGAAAATGTTTCTAAATTGCATCGGATTGCGTATTTTTGTTTGATAATCAGTGGTAAAATGATAAAGATAGCTTACTTCTGTCGGGGCAAATCGTTGGTGTTGTTTCTGGTAGCTTTGGTTGCATTGTCGGTTGCATCGTGCACAGGGCAAAAATGTACCTATTGTAACGACGAACTTCAGGGAAATGTTCAGCAAAATATAGCTGCGAAATTTGATACTTCAGTTCATTTTTCCATCTATATTCCGGCTGGTACTGGCGACACAAAACTGCCGTTACTGGTGTTGTTCGATGCCCATGGAAAAACAGCTCCTGTGCTCAAGATGTATAAGCCTTTGGCCGACCGATATCATGTTGTTATGGCTGGTTTCGACCCATCGGCCAACGAAGTACCATTCGAAAAAATACAGAAGAATTTTAAACCCTGGCTCGAAGAATTGTCATCCATTGCTCCTGTCGATACCTCAATGATGTTCTTGGCTGGTTTCTCGGGTGGAGCCCGTGTGGTATCGATGTTCGAAAACATGCTTCCACAAGTGAAAGCAACAGCCCTTTGTGGAGCTGGGCCTGCTAACCCGCAAGTATGGATGCAATCGAAGCGGTCTTGCATGGCTTTTTGTGGAAGTGGCGATTTTAATTATCTCGAACTGCTGAATGTACAAGCTCAGTCGCGGAAATCGAAATATTTGCCGGTTACCGTTTTTTCAGGGAAACACGAATGGCCTCCTGTCGATGTTTTTGGCGATTTTTTTTGTTTGATAAATCGCCTTGCTGCCGGATCGACCTCCAATGCAACTGCCGAAAAGGAAATCCTTGATCGTTGTCGTAACATGACTGTATCTGGTCGTCCCGACATGGCTATGGCCTCTGCAGGTGCAGGCATTTATGCACTCGGACAGAATAATGCCAATTCGCTTGTGCAATTTTCGGATAGCCTTGGGAAAGCCATTCCCGCTTCCTTCATCGAAGAGTACGATGCTGCAATGATGAATGAGGTCGTCTTGCAGGGGAAAATAAGAACTATGTTTCAGCTTGCCGATACAGTTCATTTTGCAGCATTTCTCGATTCGCTTCAAAACAACAAAATAGTCGATACGCTTTCTTTAGGTTACGACCTTTCGCGTCGCCTGAAGGCATATTGTGGAATTGTTGCGTATTCGTTTTCATCTCAGGCATTCAAAGCCAAAACGGCACAACTGTTTAGTCAGCTACGCATGTATCAGATGGTAGAGCCCGATAATAATGAAATGCTCTTTTTGTTTGCAGCTTTTTATGCAGGGAAAAAAGACTGTGTGCAAGCTCAGGCGTTTCTTTATAAAGCAAAACAAAATGGTTTCTCCGACAAATCTCGCTACAACAATACTCATGAATTCGATGGATGTCGGAGCGGATTGGAGTTTTAGCCTCCGGTTAGTTGCATTGGTGGCTGAAATTTATCAATGTGTGTAAATCTTATTTTGCTTTCAACGTGCAGTCAAATAACTATTGAACGCAAAAGCAAGTTGTCTATGGATTCTTTTCCTTAATGGTTGCTCAGGGAGTTTGCTTTTTATTTCACGAAGTCTTATTGTTGCAGCAAAAACTTCATCGTGTCAACTCCATCTGCATATTCTCCAAGAGCTGGGAACTGAGCTTGGCCGGGCATAACTGTTCCTTCTACAATGTTTTTTGAAGAGACAATACACTGGATGTCGTTCGAGTTGGCTGTAATGAATGCGATGGCTTGTTCATCGCTGCTGTATTCCTGAAAATTGATGACCGATAAAGGTGCATGTATGCCTGCATGCTTCCGAAGCAAGTAAAAACCACCATCGAGCAGTTCTTCGTTGGTGAGACTAAAATATCCGTTGTAATAATCGTGGTTGTTGGCAAAAGCATTGTGCTGGCCCAAATGACTCCAAGGCAGAAAAGCATCGAAGAGTCGTTGTTTGTCGAAATTGACTGGCAGCAAAATTGTTGTTACATTGCGACAACCAAGCCCAAAATACAAAAACACATCATTGGCCAGTTGTTGCAGATTTTCGTTGCTGTCGTCGCTGTGAATAACAGCTATGCTACTTCGATTGTGTCGAATAATGCGAGGCTTGTTGCTAAAATAGCTTTCAAAAGTCTTTGCACTCTGGTTGCTGCCGGTTGCTATCACAGCATCGAAATCCTTGATTAATCCATCATGAAATTGATAACGATTTTTCCATTGAGGAATGATATCGCTGAGTTTCTCGAGCAACCACGGAATCAGAAAGCGGTCGTCAGACGATAGTTTTATTTCAGCTCTATGTCCGCTCAATAGTGTGCAAAGCACATCGTGAAATCCAACAGCGGGAATGTTGCCGGCTAAAATTAGCAGTATTTTTTTTTCAGAATAGCTATCAGGTTCGGCATATTTACCAAGCCACAACTCAACTTCGGCTTTATTGGCGAGCTTGTCGGCCCAATAGTTCATGGCAGTCAGGATGTTGTTTTTAGTAAACCATTTGTTGTGTTGCTGGGCATCAAGAAATGCTTTGGGTAAGTTTTCGGTTTCGAATTTATGTGCACCTATGCCGATTTCGTTGGCAAAGTTCCGAAGATAATTGCTAATTCTGTCTGATTTCATAGTATCGGGTTCCATTTGCGAAGGTAGAAATTTTTGTTCGCTTTCAATCGGCTTATTTGCTAATTTTGCAATAGAATTACAAAGAATGAATGCATTAAAACAGTGTCCTGTTTGTGGAAGCGACCAGCTTGTTCCGGAAGTACTATCGGCAAAAGACTTTCTTGTATCGGGCGAGGTATTTAATATTGCACGGTGCAATAGCTGCGGTTTTTTATTTACCAATCCGCGTCCGGAAGATGAAAAGCTCGGAGAATATTATCAGTCGACGGATTATATATCGCATTCCGAAACAAAAAAGGGAATGGTGAATAAATTGTATCTGATGGCCCGACGTTACACATTGCGCCGCAAAGTGAAGATTGTAGCCCGGAATACCACAGGAAAACGATTGCTCGATATTGGTTGCGGTGTTGGGGCATTTCCGTTCGAGGCCAAACAACGTGGGTTCGATGTTCTTGGAATTGAACCCGAAGAAAGTGCACGTAGCATTGCCGAAGAGAAATATGGTGTAAATGTGCTTCCTGTTCCTGAATTTATTCAAATTCCCGATGCTTCGCGCGACGCAATCACGCTTTGGCACGTTTTGGAGCATGTTGAAGATATTGATTTCTATTGGAAAAACTTTTCGCGTATTTTATCTGCAGGTGGGACACTGGTGGTTGCTGTTCCCAATCCCGAAAGCCCGGATGCTGTTTATTATCGGGGAAACTGGGCGGCCTATGATGTGCCTCGCCATTTGTATCATTTCCGAAAAGACGATTTGCGCTTTTTGGCTAAGAAATACGATTTCACTTTGCGGCAGATTTTACCGATGAAACTCGATGCATATTATATCTCGATGTTGAGCGAAAAAAATACTACAGGTAAATCCCGGCTAATCAGTTCTTTTTTTAAGGGATGGCGTTTCAATGCCAAAGCCCGAAGAAACAACAATTACTCTAGTCTGATTTATATTCTGAAAAAGAACAACTAACGTTGTGGATTATTAGTCGTAACTTTGGTAGCTGTATTACCATTTGTATTATAAACTTGTTTTTACTGCTAATTTGCAATTAAACAAATGTTTAAATTATTGAAAAATGAAAATCTCTCTTGTCAGTTATCTCAATTCATATCCATTTCACTACGGTCTTATTCAGGCTCCTCGTGGTCTTTATTCGCGTCTCGAAATTGTAAATCCGGCACAATGTGCAAAAAACTTTGCCGAAGAAATCTCCGATGTGGCACTGGTTCCCGTTGGAGCTCTTGCTTCGCTGAAGAATTACAAAATTATTGAGCCGTTTTGTATTGCCGCCAATGGCCCTGTCCGATCGGTCTTGTTGCTCAGCCATAAATCTGTCGACAAAATAAAAACCATTGCTCCCGATACCGATTCGCGTAGCTCGAATCAACTGGTTAAAGTGCTTTGCCGGAATCATTGGAAAATAGAACCCGAGTTTGTTCCTCAGGAGCTTCCATCAGATGCCATAATTGCTATTGGCGATAAAGCATTTTCGATGGCTGCAAATTTCGAGTTTAAATACGATTTGTCGGATGAATGGAAGAATATGACGGGCCTTCCTTTTGTGTTTGCTGTGTGGATTAGCCGTATTGGGATGGACGAATCGCGTTTGCCCAATCTGAATCGTGCGCTAGAATTTGGTGTTAATTTTGCTTCGGAAGCCATCAGTCATTTTGGCTCGGCAGGTCTTCCCATGTCGGATGCCATATCTTATGTGAAACGTAATATCCGTTATCGTATGGATGAAGATTCGAAAAGGGGAATGGAATATTTTATGAATTTTTCTTTGTGAAATAATTTGAAACCATTCCGGGAAGTCCCAGAAAAGGCTTTTTGCTTTGCGACAGAAATACCCCTGCAATTACAATTAGTACCCCCAACAACTTTCGCATTGGCATGAGTTCCATGCCCGACAAAACAGCCATCAAAGCTGTTAGAACCGGGATAAGATTAGCGAAAATGGTGGCCTTGGTAGCTCCAATTTCTCGTATGCCCGACGAAAAAATAATGTAGGCAATGGTGGTCGCAAAAACAGCTAACACGGCGATATACGAAAACAATTCCCATGTGTATGTAATTTGATTCAACGCCGAAAAATCGGTCAAAAGGAAAATCGGCAAATACAATATGGCTCCTATCGATGTTTGCATGGCTACAATGGTGTAGGAGTTGTACTTTTGTGTAAGACGCTTAATGATAACAGTGTAGCCCAGTGCGCTCATTACAGCAAAAAACATGAAGGCAATCCCTTTGCCGGAAGCCGAAAGTTGGTAGTTGTCGTCGAAAATCACCAACATCACTCCAATAAACGAAATCACAATGCCAAACAGATTGCTTCGATCCATTTTTTCTGAATAGTAGAGATAGAGTACAAAGGGAGTAAAAACAGGAATGGTTGCAATAATGATAGAGCCTACCGTTGGAGTAACAAACATGAGCCCGTTGCTTTCGCCAATATAGTATAAAACGGGTTCAAAAACAGCGAGAAATAAAAAAAGTTTGCGATCTTTTTTTTTTATTTTTTGAAGCTTGCCGGTAAGTTTACTGAAAAGCAGCAAGGAACTGGCTGCTATTACAAGCCTGAAAAAAACAAGCATTGATGGAGGTACATCGTATGAGTACACAATTTTAATGAGTACATACGAGTAACTCCATACCGCCATGGCAAATACCAGACTCAGATATATAAACCATTTGCTTTTCATTGCTGCAAAGATAATACATTGTAGCGATGTTGTTCAATGAGTTATCTCTGTTTCATGGCAATTGTAATGGTTGGGAGTTATAGGTCTGTTTTATTTCAGTGTTTTTTGGTTTGTTCTTGCGCAGATTTGGGTTGTTTTCGACTTTCGATAACACTTTTTCAAATTCTTATTTATACAACATGGCATAAAAAATGCCCGGAGAAAAATCCCCGGGCATCACATTACCCACCATGAGAGCTATCCAAACAAAGAGCGATGAAAAAGAACAGTTGCTGGAACTCACTCTAGTTATTGAATAACGCCGCCTTGTTTTTAATTATTGTGTGAAACAATTTTTAATTCTGTACGGCGATTGAGCTGGCGTCCGTTATCGGTTGAGTTGTCTCCCCAAGGCATATCAAAACTATGCCAGCTGATAATCAATCGTTCGGGTGATATTCCATGACTTGTGAGGTAATTGTAAACAGTAATTGCACGTGTATGCGACAAAGCAAGATTATAGTCCCATGGCCCGATAATATCGGTGTTCCCGGATAGTTCGAGTTGAATGGACGGATAATCGTTCAAGACTTTAATCACATAATTCAAATCGTCGATGGCAGCCTGACGCAGGTCGGATTTATCAAAATCAAAGAATACATTAGGTAAAGTCAGGCTACGGATATCGAGCAGACTCAATTCAGTTATATGTGTGATATCAGCACTGTTTTCGTTGCTTTCTCCAATGGTGATATCTTCATCAACACCTATGTAACCTTCGGAGCGAACTGAAATATGATAAGTTTTTCCCGATTCAACGTCTACCGAATACATAGGAGTTCCTAACCCAAGATCGTTCCATGTGCCAATTTCTATGCCGTCTTCGTCAGTAATCATTACATCGGAATATTCAACCAGAGTGCCCGAAAGTTTGTCGATAACCAAGCCATTCAAAACAATCATTGGATTGCGCTGTGGAATCATTTCAACAGAATAGATGTCCTGACTTCCGTAACCATCTTCGCGTTCCGAAGAAAAATACCCCATTTTTTCATCTCCTGTAAAGGTAAAGAATACATCGTCCTCGGGAGTATTGAGCGGATAGCCGAGATTTTCGGGAGTTGTCCATGCATTATTGCCGTATTGCGATTTAAACACATCGTATCCGCCCATACTGCGGGTTCCGTTCGAACTAAAATACAACACCGTTCCATCGCCATTAAGAGAAACACCCTCTTCGTCGTATTGCGAATTGATAGTTGGTCCCAGATTAACAGGAGTTCCCCAGCTTCCATCGGTTTTGAGCTGTGAAACATAAATATCGAGCCCACCATATCCACCTGGACGATCGCTGGTGAAGTACAATTTTTGTCCGTTGGGACTAATTGCAGCCGAAGATTCTTTGTATTCCGTATTCAAATTTTCAAGAGGTTTTAAATCGGTCCATTCGTTCCAACCGGAAAGTTGCGAATAATAAAGGTCACCGCCATTGCTTCCTCGATAAACCAGCATCGTTTTTCCGTCGGCCGAAAGGCCAACAGTTGCATCGTGGTTGTCGGAATTAAATTTTACAGACCCGGCATCATAAACCCATGTTCCATTAATCAATTCGGCCTTGTATATATCCTCATTGTACTTGAAGTCTTTCTGATCGCGTTCGCCACCAGTGGTACCCGGTCTGCGCGAAGTGTAATACATGGTTTTTCCGTCGGATGAAATAACCGGACAGTAATCCGGATACAAACCATTGATGCTGTTTCCCGTTGAGCCAATAACAAAAGGTTTGGGGTCAGCTACCATGATAATGGCATTTCGCGATTGCTTAATGCCCAATTCAGCTCTGGCAAAATCTTCGTCGTACACCTTACGTGATTTTTCGTTCAAAAAATCGTTGTAATACACAATTGCACTATCGAATTTGAAATTGATCTGATAGGCTTCAGCCAAAAGAAGTTTTACATCGGCGCTCACTTCCGGATCGAGCATATATGCATCTTGTAAGTACGGTAATGCATCTTGCTTATTGAAAGTGTTTAAATACGATTTCCCGATTTTGTAGTTCAGTTCGGCGTTGTCTGGATTAACCGTGTAGGCGTTCAAATAGTGAAATAATGCATCCACGTAAAGCCAGTTTCCATATTCGTAGTACTGGTCGCCCATTTTCAATTCTGCTAAAGCAAAATCGAGCGATTCAATATTTTTGGTGAAATTCTTTTTTGTGAATTCCACATTCTTTCTGGCCTTATTTTTTTCTGGCTCTTCCGAAAAACCCCTCACCGAAATAAGTACAAAAAGAAACATCAAAGTGATAGAAATTATTGTTTTCATGATTTATCGTTTTAATACATGTAAATATACGACAAAACAAAGCTGTTAACACTTTCTATTTGTTAAATATTGTGGTTGTAATTGGCGAAATAACCTGCTATTTGTCATATTTAAGTATGACTTTGCTTGTTTTTGCAGAATCTTTACGTAAGCGTTTGAAAAAATCGATGTATTTTCGTGAAAATTTTCAGGATGAGATTTCAGGATATTCCCGGAAACGAAAAAATAATCAACAAACTGATAAGAGCCGCAGTCGATCAGCGCATTGCTCATTCTCAGCTATATATTGGACCTCCGGGTAGCGGCAAACTTTTGATAGCGTTAGCATATGCACAATATCTCAATTGTACCAATCAGATCCGATATACAGAAGGGAGTGGTTTGTTGGCCGATAGTTGCGGTGAATGTTCTAGTTGCAAAAAATTCATGAGTTTTGAGCACCCCGATTTGCATTTTTTGTTTCCAGTGGTTAAAATTGATAAGAAAGAACTGAGTCGGGACTTTATGCCTGAATGGCGCGATTATGTTGCGCGAAAACATGGTATTGTGAATATCAATTCGTGGTACGAGCATATTCAGGTCGAAAACAAGCAAGGTTTTATATCGACCGACGATATTGCCGATATTCTCTCACGTCTTCAATACAAAAATCACGAGGCTCGGATTAAGGTCATTATTGTTTGGATGGCTGAGAAAATTCAATACAATGCTGCTCCAAAAATACTGAAAACTCTCGAAGAACCAGCAGAAAATACGCTTTTCATCCTTATTGCGGAAAATCCAGATCTGATTCTTCCAACCATTTTATCACGTGTTCAAACAACCCGTACCGAGGCTCCCGATATGCAGCAAAGTTTTGAGTTTTTGCGTTTGCACTACCCCGACAATCCGGAAAATGAACTTTACGATGCCATTTACAATAGCGAAGGCAATCTTGAAAAAGCATACGATTATCTTCAGAATAGAGATGATGTGTTGATAATTTCAGAATTTTTCCGCAACTGGATGCGAGTTTGTTTTTCGCTTAAAGGAAAAGATGTTTTTGCCATGTCAGCCGAATTTGCAGCTTTGGGTCGCGAAAAGCAAAAACTGGTTCTTGCCGAAAGTGCCCGAAGGTTTCTTAATGGTTTTCACATTGGTGAAGAAATCAAAAAAATGCGCTTCTATAATCCCGACGATGAAAAGTTTTTTTCTAAGTTTTCTTCGTTTACTCACGATGAGAATTTAAGTGTGTTTTACCAACGTCTCAACGAAGCTATTTTTCATATAGAGCGAAATGGGAATCCCAAACTCATTTTTACAGACCTGAGTTTCGACATTGGGCGTATTTTTCGTCAAAAACGTAGATCGGCGCAACAGGATTAATTACTCAAATTCAACCCCGATTAATGTATTCTTTGTGTTGGGAATAAATTTTTTACTTCCGACCCGTTTAGTTTTGTAAATTTGCACCTTCAGTTATGAAGATAGAAGATTGTCATATTCCCAATTTCGTCGCACGAGGTCTTTGTGTTAAGCAGAAAGACAATGCTAGCGACATAACCTACTGTGCAGGATCATGCAAGGTATCGGTTCATCCGTCGTTCAGCAAAATTTCGAATACGGGCTCTGCACTGAGTTTCGATTGTGTTGAAGTTCGGTTTAAAAACAACCACAAAGACTTTTTCAGAATTTGCGGAAGTCTCGATTTGGTTCCGGGCGATATGGTTGCTGTTGAAGCGTCTCCAGGACATGATATTGGTATTATCACGTTGGCAGGACCCGAAGTGATGCGTCAAATGAAGCGCAAAAAAGCCAACTCATCCGATCCGCAGCTTAAAAAAGTATACCGAAAAGCCAAACCTGCCGATATTGAAAAATGGTATCAGGCTATTGAACGCGAGCATGCTACTATGCGTCGCACCACTGCTATTATCAAAGAGCTCAAACTCAACATGAAGCTCAATGATGTTGAATTTCAGGGAGATGGAACCAAAGCTATATTTTTCTACACCGCCGAAGACCGTGTCGATTTTCGCGAACTCATTAAAATGCTGGCCGACGAATTTAAAATTCGTATTGAGATGCGCCAGATTGGTGCCCGTCAGGAATCGGGAAAACTGGGGGGGATAGGTACTTGTGGCCGCGAATTGTGTTGTAGTACATACATTAACCAATTTCAATCGGTTAATACCAATTCTGCCCGAATTCAGCAGTTGTCGCTTAATCCGCAGAAATTAGCCGGATTATGTGGCAAACTTAAATGTTGCCTTAATTACGAAACTGCTGCATATCAGGAAATTTTGCGCTTGTTTCCCGATAACAATATTCCGTTAAAAACTAAAAAAGGATTGGCTACACATCAAAAAAGTGATATTTTCAAAAAACTAATGTGGTATAGCTACACCAATCAGCCAGGAAACCTGATGGCGCTTGATATTCAGAATGTAGACAAAGTTCAGAAGATGAATAAAGAAGGAAAAATTCCTGATAATTTGGAAGACTTTGCACTCAGTCTTGAAAATAAAATGGAAGATGATATCGTTTTGGGAAAGGACGAAATTTCAAAACTCTCCGATTGATGAAAAAAGTATTCAGGATTTTATCGGTTTTGCTACTTGTTGTTGCTGCAGCTTCCTGCGATTCGTCGATTTACAATAAAATGAAGGAAATCCCTGACTCGAAATGGGATATGAATTATCCTGTGAAATTTGACGTTGATATTGCAGACACAACAACATTGTTCGATTTTTTTGTTTTGCTTCGCCACAATACCGATTATGCGTACAACAACGTCTATTTTTTTATCACCACCACCATGCCCGGCGACAGTATCACCCGCGATACGGTTGAGTTTATTCTTGCCGATCCCGATGGAAACTGGATTGGAAACGGGTCGGGCTATCTGAAATCGCACGAAATACTTATCAGCCGAAAGTTTATTTTTCCATCGAAGGGATTGTATTCATTCGAATTCCAGCAGGCCATGCGCGATACTATATTGAATGGTGTCAGCGATATTGGCATCAAAATAAAACCAACACCACTTTAAAAAGCAGCTGGCATGAAAAAAGTTTTAGCCTGGGTTAAAGGCACCAACGTTCCACCAGAGCATCGGAAATATATTCGCCGGATGTGGCTTACTTTTGTTGTTTTCTTCGCTCTATTCTATGCATTTTTCATCGGAGTTTCCATGGGGCTTCTTGGCCCGATTCCATCGTTTGAAGAGCTCGAAAACCCGAGAAACAACCTGGCCTCTGAAATTTATAGCGGCGATCAGGTTTTGCTTGGAAAATTCTATGTTGAAAACAGAACCAACATCGAATACCAGCAGTTGTCGCCATATTTGGTTCAGGCACTGATTGCAACCGAAGATATCCGTTTCGAGCGACATTCAGGTGTTGATGCACGTGGTTTGGTCCGGGTTATTTTTAAAACTCTGTTTGGCGGCGACCGTGGAAGCGGAGGTGGAAGTACAATTACGCAGCAGTTGGCCAAAAACCTGTATGACCGACCTAAAGATATTTCGAAGCTGGAAATAATCAAAATTAAATTCAAGGAGTGGGTTACGGCTATTCGTCTCGAACGAAACTACACCAAAGAAGAAATCATTGCCATGTACTTTAACACAGTTGACTTCGGTAGTCAATCGTTTGGAATTAAATCGGCAGCCCGTACTTATTTCGATAAATCACCCGATTCACTTAGCATCGAAGAAAGTGCACTTTTGGTGGGTATGTTGCAGGCACCATCCAAATACAACCCTATCCGTAATCCCGAAAATGCAAAAGCACGCCGGTTTGTGGTTATGAGTCAGATGGCTAAATATGGTTACATTACTTTACAACAACTCGATTCACTAAAAGATTTGCCTCTTAGTACCTCGCATTTTATGTTGCAGGATCACAATGCGGGTCTTGCCACGTACTTCAGAGAATACCTGCGAAAAATCATGAACGAAACAGAGCCCAAACCTGAGAATTATTCTAATGAATACGACTATCAGATAGCAAAGGAGCAATGGGACGAAAATGCATTGTATGGTTGGTGCAACAAAAACAATAAGCCCGACGGTTCAAAATACAATCTTTATACCGATGGATTAAAAATTTATACCACTATTGACTCGAGGATGCAGAAATATGCTGAAGAAGCTGTTACAGAGCATTTAAGTAAAACCCTTCAACCTCAATTCAACAACGAAGTTAAGCATTCCCGTTTTGCACCTTTTACCAGTCTGTACAGACAAGAAGATGTTGATAAGTTGCTCGAGATGTCGAAGCGACGTTCCGAGAGATACATAAGCATGAAACGCGATGGGTTCACCGAAGCACAAATCGATAAAGCCTTTGAAACTCCGGTAAATATGAGACTTTTTAGCTGGAAAGGTGAATTCGATACGCTTATATCGCCTATGGATTCTATTAAATACTACAAATGGTTCTTGCATGCCGGATTCATGGCCGTTGAACCTCAAACCGGATTTGTAAAAGCCTATGTTGGGGGTATTAATTACAGATATTTTAAATTCGATCATGTTTGTATTGCACGTCGGCAGGTTGGTTCTACTTTCAAACCTTTTGTATATTCTGTTGCTATGTCGGATGGTCAGTTTTCGCCATGCACAAAAATTCCAATGATTCCCGTGACCATCGATTTAGGGAATGGAAAAACATGGACTCCACATAACTCGGGAAAAGTAAACGAAGGCGAAATGGTAACCCTGCGTTATGCTCTGGCCGGCTCTATAAACTGGGCTTCGGCATATCTTATTAAACGCTCTTCGCCCGAAGCAGTGATTAGGCTGGCGCACAAGATGGGGATAAAAAGCTACATTCCTGCTGTTTATGCCATTGCGTTGGGTGTTGCAGAACTTACTGTTTACGAAATGGTAGGAGCACAAACAACCTACGTAAATAAAGGTATTTATACAGAACCTATTTTTGTTACACGTATCGAAGACAAAGATGGCAATGTGCTGGCCAATTTTATGCCTCACAAACAAGAAGCCATGAGCGAAGAAACGGCCTACCTGATGATTGAACTGATGAAAGGTGTTGTCGATTTTGGAACATCGGGTCGAATCAGAAGCGTTTACAACATCAAATATCCAATTGCCGGCAAAACCGGTACTTCGGACGACAACAGCGATGGTTGGTTCATGGGACTCACACCCGATTTGGTTGCTGGTTGCTGGGTTGGAGCCGAAGACATGCAGGTGCATTTTAACAACACAGCTTTAGGTCAGGGAGCTAACATGGCATTGCCTGTTTGGGCACTGTTTATGCAAAAAGTGTATGCCGATAAAACCATCAATATTTCAACTTCCGATTTCGAAAAGCCATCGAAGCCTTTGTCGGTTGAAATTGATTGTGGGAAATATGCCCGTTCTCATCCGGAAGAAAATAAAAATGGGAATGGAAATGGATTTGAGTAGAATTTATTTTGATAAAACAGAAAAGGGACTGACGTTAATTCAGCCCCTTTTTTGTATATATAGATTTGGGTAGTGTTATCTTACAATATTGAGTCGCCCACTAATTACTCCCGAAGAATTTTCGCCCAGAATAATGTAAATTCCTTCCGGAATACTACTTACATCAATTTTCCCTTCGGCATTATTCAAGTCGAGAAGAATTGAACCATCCATTCCGATTAGCCTTAACCTGGTGTAAAATTCACCATCGGGTAAGTTTATCTGATGTCCGGCAGGATTGGGATACACATTCAACACAGGTATTGTTTCATTAATTCCAACGGAAGGATGTATATAAATGAAACTCATGTAAGTTGACATGGCTTTTGCTGAATCGCAATTGATTGAAAGAACAACCAGCTGGGTACCATAAGTACTAAAGGTGTAATCAATCGAGATCACGGCAGTTTGTCCGGCACCTGTAAAAACCCAGTAAACGGTCACTACGTTACCCTGCGTGGAAATACTGCTGATAAAGAATGAATCGGGAACAAAGTTCAGGCATGAATCGAGCATGCTGGTGTAGAGCGTATCAACAACAACGTTTGATGAATCGTAGGGCTCAAGTACATTGGCTGTAATAGTATAGGGCGAACACATCGAATCGTCTGAAACAACGGTAGCTGTATATATTCCTGAAGGAAGACCGTAAATATCCTCGGTGGTAGCTCCGTTGTTCCAGTAAAAGTTATAGGGAGGCGTACCACCGTAAACGGTCAGATCAATAGCTCCGTCGTTTCCTCCGGGAACCGTTACATTGTACACATTGGCATCCACGTAATTGATGCAGGGAAGTGAATCGTAGAAATAAATATAACCAAGTACCGAATCGCTGCAACCCATATTGGTTGTGATAGTAAGCGAGAGAGCGTAAGTGGTGTTGGGTGTCGGGAAAGTTACAACCGGATTCTGTAATGTTGAAGATGACGGATTTCCATCCTGGAAAGTCCAGTTCCATGCAACAATGC
Organism: Bacteroidetes bacterium HGW-Bacteroidetes-6; assembly: GCA_002842495.1. GTDB lineage: Bacteria > Bacteroidota > Bacteroidia > Bacteroidales > DTU049 > GWF2-43-63. The sequence continues at coordinate 55,727 of PHDB01000004.1, read as the reverse complement.
TTTCGCCTCCGGTTGTTGTTGATTGATCAGTAAATGTAAAAACATTACCCACATGCGATGCCATAAAGGAGGCATGACAGTTGCTGATCGGGGTATTCCCTATCACAACCGAATCACAATGAGTATTGGAGCATGATGTAGCTGTAGTAATCTCAAGACACAGTATATATATCCCGGCGGGCAGATTCGAAATCAATTCCGACGGATTCTGGGTCGAGTAGGTATAATTCAGCCCCATTCCCGACAGTGTCCAGTTCCACGACAGAACATTGATAGCCGAAGAATCGTTGTTGTGTGACTGATCGTACATGTACAGATACGTCGAATCCTGATAGAAGGTGAAATATGCCTGACACTGCGACCGGGCATTTGTTGTCAGAATAGTCAGACCCAACAGAAGAAGAAAGAATTGCTTTTTCATATTATTTGTTTTTTTGATTTCATAACTAAAACACGGCAACGATTGCAAGGTTGTCTGAGCTTGTTAAAAATAATATCTGATTCCGACAAAAAGCCCTGCTGAGTAAGGTTTGCCAGAATTATTTTCGCTTGATGATGACGGCGAAATCAACGCTTTTCTAAAATACGGGGCTACTTCGAAACCCATTCGCTCGTTAAAAAAGTATGTTGCCGAGCCACGAGCAAGCAAAGAAAGTGAAAATGGCTTATCAGGCATCCGGTTTTTCGAAAATGGCTCATGTGAATACAAGCCATTGTAGATGTTTCCGCTGGCCTGATAGTAGTAGCCAATTCCAAACCCTGCAGAAATTCCAAACATGAACCGATTGAAGATGAACGTCTTACCGGCCAATAGCGGGATTTCCAGCAATTTCAGATTTTGTTTCCATGCAACGTCGTGCAACGTATCGTGCCTGATATTTAAGACACTATCGAATTGTTGCACCAGTAAAGAATCGGTTTGATATTCCCAAGTTGAATCGCTTATATGAATAATGCTATCAGCAACATAAGTGTAGTGCCAGTAACCAATTGAATCGACGAACCAGTCTTGGCTTATCAGTTCGTAATCGGTTGTGACTCTTTGGTTGTAGAGTAGTTCTCCGGCATGATACGAATTATTGAGCGATATTTCCTGAAAACCTGTGCTGAAAAACCACTTTCCAAAATCGGCCCTGATTTCTGCTGCAGGCGAAATAGAAATAGCAAGACGATTATCGATGTCAGGGGTACTATTACATAAAGTGTTGTATGATCCTGTATGCAAAAATGCAGCTCCACCAAAGACAGACCAGTTAATATTTTGCTTTACAAGCTGCCTGACGGCAATAGTTTTGCAATTAAGGATGAAAGGAATTGCTATTTCGTGGGATTCAATCAATCCAAGCTTGTTATAGGCAGACTTCAATTCTGTTTGAATTTTATTCTGGGCAGTTGTTAGATTTACAGCAACAAGTTGAACATCCGGATTTTGTGTATTTGTCTTTATTGTGTTTGAATTTTCGTTTTTCGATGTGTAAACAAGTGGGCTGATTTGCTTTGATGCAGATGTTGTGTTTGAATTGTCGCAATCGGGCCCATCAAAATAAGATTCATTGTTGTTGAATACTGAAAAAGTATGATTAGAATTGTAGTTGTCTAAGTTGTTTGCAGAGGATGAAGATTCGGTGTAATTCTGTGCAATGGTGCTGTTGAATTCATGTTGATGTTTATTTGAAAGAGCTTGTTTTGCAAGTTCTTCAGTTTTTGGTGTATGATAAAACCATACGGCTATAAAGGCTACAACAGCTGTTGTAGCCGGAATCATCCAGTAATGGCGAATCACAGATCCTGCTCCCAACGACCAGAAGCTAAACCATGCCACCCGTTTCCTGATTTTTTTAAACGACATGGGTGGAGGAGTTTTCTCTATTTTGCCCAATGTCTTGCGACCCAATTCGTCAATATTTTCCAATTTCCAGTTCATATAGCAATTATATTACTTGTCTGACATTTATTCGACTTTCGGCAATCGATCTTATTTCGGCCACAATATTCATTCGGGCCTTAAATAGTTGGGTTTTCGATGTGTTCACCGAAATCTGAAGCATGTCTGCCACTTCTGCATGGGAATAGCCTTCTATGGCAAAGAGATTGAACACCATTCTGTAACCCTGAGGTAGCTTTTGAACAATTTCAAGAATCTCGTCATGCGACACCAATGAAATCAGTTCGGTGAAAAAATCGTTTTCGCTATCTTCTGAAATATTATCGGTTGTTTCAACATCGAGCATGTAGCGGTGTTTCTTCTGGTCGCGCAAATAATTGATGGCTGTGTTCACCATAATGCGCTTAATCCAGTTTCCTAGTGAATTTTCCCCCAGATTTTTAAAACTTTGTATGTTTTTAAAAACTTTTACAAATCCTTCCTGCAAAACATCTTCGGCTTCCATTCTGTTTTGAGTGTATCGCAGACAAACTCCGAACATGCGGCTGCCATACAGGTTGTAAAGCTCTTCCTGTGCCTTTCGCTTGCCTTTCAGGCAGCCCAAAACTATTTCTTCTTTTGTCAAAATACTACTTCTTGATTCTTAGAACACAAGAATCGGTATTAGGTTGTCTTAAACCCAAAAAAAAGGTCTGAAAAATCAGACCTTTTTTCGGAAAAGCTTATTTTCTACTGGAATAGGTATGTGTTTCGAACAAGAATATCTTTTGAAACATTTTTTACAATACTCGCAGCATCCCATATCATTTTAAAGCTGTCGGGAAAAGGCATAGGGGGGTTGTTGAGCTTGCGTTTTGTTTCTTCGGTCAACACACTGTGGTCGCCATCGGCAAACGCATATACGTAATCGAAAAATGTTTCAGCGGTAATGGGTTCCGATTTCAGAATAGTGTTGTTACTGGCATAAATATCGAGAAATCCTCCAACAATAGCCTGTTTATGCATCTGTACTTCACGAATTTTGCAAGCCAGTTTTACCATTTTAGGCAACTTAATATCGTTTCCAAGACTATCTTTCATTACATTGCCATTGCTGTCAAGAACATAATTCCATCCATCCTGAACTTCTTTTGACTCTTCATAGAAAATTTCTCTTACACTTTCAGGCGAAACATCAACTTTGGTAAGATTAAGTACAGCTGTGTACTGATAGTGTCTTGAGGTATCATAACTTGTATGGAAGCGAACAAATCTGCTTTCGACATCAGTGAGATAGATTTTCAGAATTTCATCGAGAAAACCTTCGGGAATCATTTGTCCGGAACTGTTTTTTGAAATAAACAACACATTTGCTGTGCCCATTTCCTGCGCACGAAGCAGTTGCTGATCGACATCTTTGTAGGTTGCAAAAAACCGTTTGGTGTTGAGCAATTCGTTGTAAGCCTGACGAGCAGAGACCCTATCACCCAAAGCCATTAGCGAAAGCGCTTTCTGGTAGTAGAACTCTGCAGCATTACGCTGTGCGTTTACCGTTTCGTTGGTATAGTCAATATATTGAAAGCCAATCGATGAAAGAACAGGTTGTGGTAAGTTGCGAACCATATCCTGACGGTATTTCATTCTGCTATAGATTTGAAATATTTCGTCCCAAATTTCGGGTTGTCCTGTAGTTTTGAGATAAGTGATACGTTCGTTGTCGCGTGTGTTAGCGGCTTTCCATGCCCGGTTAAGCACATCGATTTCTTTCTGCTTGTCGGGATTTTTCATTAGTTTTTTAGCACTTTTTTGAATGGCAGCATCGTACTGCTGACGTTCAAAATATTTCTTCGAGCTGGTGCACGACGAAGCCAATGCTGCAATGATGAGTAGTAAAAATATCTTTTTCATGGCTGCGGGTATTTGGGAGTTCAAAAGTGGCTAATCAATTATTCTGCCACAATATTACGAAGAAAATTTGAAAAACTTCGGAAAAGCTGATTGCAACAATCCTTAAATAAATATTCAATCGTATTGTAATCCATTGTTTTTTGCAGATAATGATGTTTTTACTTTTTGAATAGATTTTTAATGAGGTAATTATTTAATTATTTCTACGGTTTTTCTAAAAATCATTTCTTGAAAAAAACTACATTTGTATGCCAAACAAAATTGTGTATGGTTCGTAAAAAAGTATCGATTGTTGTTCCTGCATTCAATGAAGAACTGAATGTGACCGTTTTATACGCCGAAGTAAAAAAAAATATTCCGGAACAATACGACACTGAGTTTATATTTGTGGATGATGGCAGCAAAGACGGTACACTCATAGCACTAAAAGAGCTTAAAGAAAAAAATCCTGAAGTTTTTTTTATTTCTTTTTCTCGGAATTTTGGTCATCAAAACGCATTAAAAGCCGGGATCGACCATGCAACGGGAGATTGTGTTATTAGCATGGATGCCGATTTGCAACATCCGCCTGCTATGTTGCCACAGTTGCTCGAAGCTTGGGAAGATGGATATGATGTGGTTTATACTGTTCGCAACGACAAGGGGAATGGCACTTTTTTCAAGAATTTGACCTCCAGAATGTTTTATCGCATGGTAAACATGCTTAGTACAACTCGCATTGAACCAGGTGCAGCCGACTTCAGGCTTATCAGCAAGCAAGTCGCACAAGAGCTTTCGAGAATAACCGAAAATTATCTTTTTATTCGAGGTTTGATTGCTTGGATGGGATTTTTGCAGAAAAGTATTAGTTACAAACCTGGGAAGCGTCATTCGGGTAAAACAAAGTACTCATTTAGCAAAATGGTGCGCTTTGCGGCTATCGGAATTACTTCATTCAGCGTGAAGCCGCTCCGAATATCGCTAATCGCCGGGTTTATTATTGCTTTGACTGCTATGGGTTATGGGTTTTATGCTATTTATGCGGCTCTTTTTACTACTCTTGCTCTTCCGGGCTGGGGTTCGCTGATTGCAAGTGTTTTGTTTATCGGCGGAATACAACTGATGGTGCTTGGCGTTATTGGCGAATATCTTGGAAAAATGTTTCTCGAAAGCAAACGCCGCCCTAACTATATTATTAAAGAGACCAATCTTGAAAAAACACAATAACTGCTACTGTTGCGGAGAATCGTCGTTAAACGCGATTTATAACAACAATCTGTTTCGTTGTATACAATGTGGTCATACTATTGCTGCGGAAAAGTACTTCGATTTCGATTTTGATACCCTTTATTCTGAAAAATATTTTAAAGGTGAAGAATATCTCGATTATTTAAGTGACCGTCAGGCAATTCAGCGAAATTTCGACAAACGGCTAAATCACCTGCATCGTATTTTCCCGACAAGAAAACCTGAATTCGTGCTCGAAATTGGAGCAGCTTATGGATTCTTTGCCAACTCGCTGCAAAACATCTTTCCCAAAGCGAATTATCTTGGCTTTGAAATTTCGGCCGAGCCAGTTTTGTGGGCTCAGCAGCAACTGAATATCGATATACGAAACGAGGATTATTTGGCCTCGCAATTACCTACTCAATCGTTTTCGGATGTTTTTATGTGGGATGTTATTGAGCATTTACCCGATCCGGCATTATTTCTTGAAAAGGCTTATTCTGAAATGACTGATGGGGGACATATTCATATAACAACCGGCGATATTGGCCGAATTCTTCCTAAAATTCAAGGACATCGCTGGCGAATGATTCATCCGCCAACACATTTGCACTATTTTACAAGGCATTCGCTTACTCTACTATTGGAGTCAAAAGGATTTAAGGTGATATATGTGACCTATCCTGCCATATACAGAAGCATTCGGCAAATTTGGTATTCACTGTTTTCGCTCAATAAAAAAAGACAAAAAAACAGAGTGCACAAACATCCGGAAAGAAATCGGTTTGTTGGCCTCAATACTTATGATATCATGTTTGTTGTTGCCGAAAAAACTCCAGTTATTCTCCATCAGTAAATTTTCTTAAATACGATGTCAGATCCGATGCAATATCAAGTTGCAATTTCTTTGACAATCGATTCTTCTTTATTTTAATACTGGCTTCCGATATTCCCATCACATGTGCAATTTCTTTATTGTTAAGATTGATGGTAATATAAGCACAAAGTTTTTGTTCGCCTTGTGTGAGTTCGGGATGTAGGTTGGTGAGCTGTCTGAAAAATCCGGGATAAACCTGTTCGAAATGATAGAAATAATTATTCCAAACAGCTTCGTCGCCAGCATTCATTCGAATAATACTTTTTATTTTGTTCAGAGGCATTTCTGCCGATTTCTCCGGATTTCCCGAAGCAATTTGTTCAACATGCTTTTCAATTTCCTGCAATGTTTCGTTTTTGGTAACAATATGCATTGTCATCGAAGTGAGTTGTCGCTCTTTCATTTGTAATTCCGAGGTCAGTTTTTCCTTTTCGAGTTGTGCAATGATTTCTTTGTTTTTTAGTTCGTCGGCCAGACGAAGACTCTCGCTTTCAGAAAGTTTATGCCGCTGATCCAGAAGTCTATTTCTGTTTCTGATATTGAGATACACCAGAAAAAAACCAGCAATAACAACCACGATTACTATAACAAGTAACCACTGAACTTTTTGTTGCAGACTCACTTGATTATCGAGCAATTTTTTTTCTTTGCTCCATTTGTTTTGCTGCATTGAGAGTATGAAATCGGCAAAATCGCCTTCGGTTGTTTGATCTTCTATGAGTTTATTGACATCTTTATACTTAAGCAGGTATTTGTATGCTTTATTGATATCACCCTTTTTATCGTAGTATTGCGAAAACAGGTTGTAAATCTCCGATAAATAAGAAGTAGCCTCACTATTTGTAGCCATCAATAGTGCAGAATCGAGACAGATACGAGCTTCGTCTATACGGCTGTTATTCATAAGGGTTCTTCCCAAATTTGAATAAGTGAGCGCTAGTTGCGAAATAGGAACGCTATCCGAGACCTCTAATGCTTTTCGGTAATACCAGATTGCGCTGTCGGGGTGCCCCGAATTCTCGTAAATAACACCAATATTGTTCAATCCTGTAGAAAGTCCGACCAAATGACCATACTTGATTGACATTGCATTTGCATTGCGATGAATCGATAAAGCCTTGTTGTACATTTTCAGCTTTTCGTAAATAGAGCCAATATTGTTGTTTAGATCGATTACATTTCTGATATTGTTGATTCTCGATTGAATAGCAAGCGACTGCTGAAAAAAGAAGATGCTGTAGTAGTATTTTTTTACAGAATAGGAGACCACTCCGAGGTTGTTGTAAACCAGCGACATTCCAATTGTATCGTTGAGTAGTCTGAAATTTTCGAGCGCATTGATAAAGCTTTGCAATGCGAGATCGTTGAGGCCTCTTGTATAGAGAATAATCCCTTGTGTATTGTAAACTTCGGCAAGGCCTTTTGAATAGCCAGCTTGCGAACATTCGGCCAAGAGCGGTTCTGCATGTTGCAAAGCTTCGAGTGGATTGGAGTACGATAGTGCTTTAAGCTCTTTCACTTTTGCAGAAAGCAAAATGGTGTCGCTTTGTCCAAAAGACGAAACAAACAAAAGTGTTGCAGAAACAAATACAAAAAACAGCTTCAACATTGAGGCAAAGTTACGCATTTTTCACGTCAAGATTATCGCGTAATTCGTTACCAAGAATCATGAAGGCCATCACAGCAAGAACTATTGCCAGTCCGGGGACCAAAGCAAGGTAAGCCGAATCGAGTACTAAATGGCTGTAATATTCTTTTACCATGCCACCCCAGGTGGGAACGGGAGGCTGAACGCCAATTCCCAAAAAACTCAGCCCTGCTTCGATGAGAATGGCCGAAGAAAACGACGATGCTGCCAAAACTATTACAGGACCACGCAATCCGGGAAGAATATGACGGAAAATGATTCGCCTGCTCTTCAATCCTAATGCACGTGCAGCTTCGATGTATTCGCGTTCTTTAATCGACATCACTTGCCCACGTACAACACGTGCAATATCGACCCAAAAAGTAACACCTATTGCAATAAAAATCTGCCAGAAACCTTTTCCCAGAGCAAAAGTAATGGCAATAACAAGAAGTACTGTCGGCAAAGACCAAACAACACTGAATAGCCAAACCAGAAAGCGATCGGCAAATCCTCCGTAATAACCGGCAATGGCGCCTAAAGTAACTCCAATGAACAATGCAATCAGTACCGAAATTAATCCCACTGTTATACTGACGCGCGCACCTAAAATAATCCGACTTAATTCATCACGGCCAAAACGATCGGTTCCCAAAACAAATTTCTTCTCCGAAATCATATGTGTAACGATAAAACTATTCATATCATCACCAGCAATGAATTTTCGGGATGGGTACTGTTGCGAATATAACGAAGTAAGAATGCTACAGTCAAACGCCTGAACAATTCCATTGTTAGGCTCCATCCCAGTGTACAGTTCAATGAAAATACTATCATTTTTGAAGTAATAACTGTGGATAGCTATTGTTTTGCTGGAAAGGGGCGTACCGGCAAGCAATTTACCAAACACGGAGACCTGTTCGCTTCCAACAATGGGAATTTCAAGAAAAAGGCATTTGAATCCTGGTTTTTTTAGCGAAATTTCAACATGTTGACTGTTTGCGTCAGATGTAGAATCGGGAACAATAAAATACCCAAACACTGCAACAAGAGCCACTAGTACAATATAGCCTGCTGCAAAATAACCAGGCCATGTTTTTATTAAGCGTCGCTTTTTCATTATCTTGAATGCAAAGATAAATTATTGTCGCAATTGATTACTCCAAATGTCTTTGTCATCAAAACAATACTGGACTATTTGCCACATTCTGTTTTATACAAATCCATATAATCGAAAATGATATAAATGGCTCCATCGTTCATGTCGGATTTGAGATCGGGTCTTTTGCGAACATTATCGGTCGCTTGATAAAGCGCACACCAATCCGTATCGAATAGCACCTGAGCTTTGATGAGCGCATGGATGATATTGAATGTGTACGATTTGGGGTTGAGAGCCAGAGCTTCATCGGCAATTTTGAGTGCGTCAACACAATCAAAATAATTGTCGAGTGCCTTCAGATAAGCTAAACAAAGAAGGTTTTCAGCTTTTAGCTTCCCTTTGCCCGTTTTCTCACCCAAAAAACTCTTATAACGGTCGTAATTGTTATGTCCTTCGAAAGCCCAGCCAATTGCATTGATAATCGCCATTTTATATGCAATTGGATTTTTGGAAGACAAAAATTCCATTAAATCAATATTAAGCTCACCATTAGCCGATACAGCGGCTTTTACTTCGGCAACACCCTCGTAAGCAGTGTGAAATGGAGTGGATGTCAACGGCGAATCGGCAAAAGCCATTAATATAGTAATAATAAAGCCAAATGTCAGGAAAAGTCGTTTCATTGCTGTAGTATTTCCTACAAATATAATAAATAAAAAATCAGATGGGCTAATGAAATATTCCTTTTCTGCTTACAAAAACAATCCCCCGATTTTAACAACCGAGAAAGCAACAAGCCACGCAATCATTGTTGTGTAGGCAACAGTAAACAAAGCCCATTTCCACCCTCCTGTTTCTTTTCGAATAGCTGCAACCACGGCAATACATGGGAAATAAAGCAATACAAACATCAAAAAAGCAAAACCGGTGAGCGGAGTCATGAGTTTCGCCGATTGGTTGTCTCTGTTTTTAAATTTTGCTGATTTGAGATTTCCGGACAAAGAATTGTCCGCACTACTGCGGATATTATTGATACGATTTGTGTTGTCGGGATGCTCACCGGCAAACAATACTGCCATCGTTGAAACAACGACTTCTTTTGCTGTAATGCCAGCAATCAAACTCACCGTAAGCCGCCAGTCGAATCCAAGTGGGGCCATAACCGGTTGAAGCATGTTGCCAATTCTTCCGATATATGAATTGAGCTGTTTTTGAGCAGCATAATCGGTTACAACTTCATGATAACGTATATTCAGGTTTTTATGACCAACCGGCACTATCCCGGGGTTAACCATCGAAGCTGCATCTTTTTGTAGTGAGAATATTTTGGCTTGGAGTTGAGGATCGGGTGAAAAATTTCGTGGGAAATTACCTAAAGCCCAAATAATTATCGAGGCTACAAGAATAATCCCGCCCATTTTTTTTAGATACTGCGACGCACGAAACCACATATGTCTGAAAAGCACCCGACTAGTTGGCATCCGGTATGGAGGAAGTTCCATCACAAAAGGTGCTTCGGATTTGCGAAACATGGTTTTTTTGAACAGAATAGAAAAAATGACTGCGAAAAATATTCCGATGATATATACCAAGAAGAGCATTGCGACGGCATGTGTCGGGAAAACAGTTCCAATTATCAGAATATACACAGGTAAACGTGCACTGCACGACATGAAAGGATTGATTAATATCGTCAACAACCTATCGGAAGGATTTTCGAGTGTTCGGGTGGCCATAATGGCAGGAACATTACACCCAAATCCCATGACCATGGGAATAAACGATTTACCATGCAACCCAATCCGATGCATTATTTTGTCCATCAAAAAAGCGATACGAGCCATGTAGCCGGTATCTTCCATGAGCGCAATAAAGAAAAATAAAATCAGGATGTTTGGAAGAAACACCATTACCCCTCCAACCCCACTAATAATTCCATCGACAAGCAAATCCTTGAGTAAGCCATTGGGTATAAATTGCGAAATCAAATTGCCTATAAAAGCAACTCCTTGTTCCATCCAGCTCATAGGAAACGATCCCAGAAAAAATGTCGAAAAAAACATGAGCCACAAAAACAATAAAAAAATCGGAAATCCAAGTAATCGGTGTGTTAGAACTTTATCGAGTCGTTGCGTAAATGATTTAAAATTGCGCGGTTTTGTTCCATGAACATACGTTTCTTTAAGCGCACCAGCAATAAAACCGTAGCGGGCATCGGCAACCAGATTTTCAGCATCATCGGAATAGAAAGCCTCGATACGGCCAATCTCGGCTTCTGATTTTTCCAAAACGGCCAAAAATTCTTTATGAGATGCGGCCTGAACTGCTTGTTTGTCTTTTTCGAGAAGTTTTATTGCATAGAATCGCGACGATACATTTTCTTTGACAAATTTGGTGTCTTCGATAACCAAACGCAACTTTTCAACAGCTTCTTCCATCTCCATCGGAAATCGAATACACGATTTGCGGTTGAGCGATGACTGATTTTTATAGCGTTCAATTATGATATCTAGTAATTCGTCAACACCTTTATTTCGGTGCCCGACAGTAGGCTGAAATGGAATCCCAAGCATATTGCCCAGAAGTTGATAATCAAATTTATCGCCTTTAGCCAATAATTCGTCAAACATGTTCAACGCAACAACTGTTGGAATGTCAAGCTCCATGAGCTGGGTTGTGAGAAATAAATTGCGTTCAAGATTCGACGCATCTACAACATTCACAATAAAGTCGGGAGGAGTCGAAATGAGTTGACGTCGTACAAAAAGCTCTTCAGGCGAATATGCCGAAAGCGAATATGTTCCCGGTAAATCGATCAAATTGATTTTAAACCCTTTGTAGTGGAAAGAACCTGTTTTCGCTTCAACCGTTACACCACTATAATTGCCTACATGTTCTGTTGATCCAGATGCAAAATTGAAAAGTGTTGTTTTTCCGCAATTCGGGTTTCCTACTAAGGCTATATCGATTTCGCGACTTCGCTGGATTATTTTTTTTTCAATATACTCTTCTGTGAATAATACAGAAGAATTGCTCGATTCTACAGCTTCTTCTTTGTGTTCCTGCGAAATTTCATCAAGGGTTATAACTTCGATAAAACGAGCTTCGCTACGACGAAGACTTATTTCGTAATCCATTAATCGATATTCGATGGGATCTTGCAAAGGTGCCTTGCGAATCACTTCAATTTTGCGACCCGAAGTAAATCCCATTTCTATTACCCGCTTACGAAAAGCGCCTCGTCCGCGGATTTTCACCACGAAACCTGTTTGTCCCGGCTGCAATTCGTTTAATGTCATTATTTAGACTTAGTCAAAATAGAATCGCAAAGGTAAATAAATTCTCTTTATCAGCATATAAAATTACCTGTTTGTTACCTTATTTCAGAATTAGACAATATATGCCAGATATTCAACTTAACAACATATGTTTTTTAGTGAATCAATGTTGCATTTGTTTTTAGATTGGGGTTTCTGCGGGGCTGCGTGTGAAACTATCATATAATTTTTGTGAATCTGAAATTATAAAGAAAGACAGAGGAGTTCTTTCTTGAATGTATGGTGAACGTTTGTTCTATCGCTTTCAAACCAAAAGAAGAATTAACTCAAAAATATGATTACTCTTTCTTAATAGCCCTGATAATTGCAACCACTATAAGCGCCGTTAATGCGCCGGCAATCGGATACATCAAAGATGTCCCAATTTTTAAAATCAAGATAGGTAATGTACTTAAAATCATTTTTTAGATTTGAGTTAGTCGGCAATTGTGTTGTAAATCTAAACAAAAAGTGGGAATTTGTATATTATATTTTTCAATATCTGTTAGAATAATTATCTTCAGTAAAAAATATAATTCTGAGAACCGATAACTTATCTACGCTATTTGTTAACTGATTGATGGTTGTATTTCTTTGAGATTTCGTATATTTGTGTAATTCAAAAATGCAGGACCTATGAAAAATATGTTACTTATACTTTTTGCTTTTTTGTTTGCATCACAAAGCTTTGCAGGCGATAAAAAGCTGAATGTGTATATTTCGTACTGCACGTTCAATAGTCCACAGGATGGTCCTTACGTGGAAACCTACCTCGCTTTTTCGGGAAGGACTGTGAATTTTGTTCCCAACGACAACGGAAAACTGCAGGCTAAATTGGAAATTCTGATTCTTTTTAAGCAAAACGACAGTATTAAAGCGTTTCGCAAATACAACCTGAGTAGTCCGGAAATAGATGATACCACTAAAGCTGGTATTTTGTTTCACGATCAGCAGCGCATTAGCATTCCCAATGGAGACTACGACATGGAAATTTCGATTCATGATGTAAACAGCAAGCAACCGGCCTATGTGATTAATGAGCCCATCACTGTACTTTTCAATAATAGTGAAGTGCAGATTTCGGGAATTGAGTTTGTTCAAAATGCAGAAAAAGCCAACGGAGTTTCGGCCAGCTCGAAAGCAGGCTACGAATTGCTTCCATTGCCCATCAATGTATTTCCCACTTCGGAAAACAAGCTCATGTATTATGCCGAGATGTACAACATGAAGAAAGTATTGGGCGATAGCAGTCAATATTTGCTTCGTACCTACATTGAGGAAGTTCAAACCGGACGTAAAATGGCAGGCATGTTATATCAGAAACGTATGGATTCGCGTGATGTTGAAGCCTTTCTTCATCAGTACGATATTACATCGCTTCCAACCGGAGCCTATTTCTTGGTTGTAGAGATGAAAGACCGTGAAAATAATGTCATCGGAATGAATAAGGTGTATTTCGAGCGCTGGAATGACAATGAACAGGAATATCTGCTTGCCGACATCGATATTATCAGCAATTCGTTTGTGGGCAATTATACCAGTATAGATTCTTTACGCGAGAATATTCGTTCACTGCGCCCAATTTCGACAGCTGCTGAAAAGAATTTTGTTGATAAAAATCTGACAACTGCTGATTTGGAAACGCTGCAAAAATTCTTCTATAATTTTTGGTATCAACGAAACGAAGTCGATCCACGTTCGGAATGGGTTGTTTACTGCGAACAAGTAAGAATTGTAAATGCTAATTTTGGGTCTAAAATCCGAAAAGGCTATGAAACCGAACGAGGTCGGGTGTATTTGCAATACGGAGCTCCGAATACAATCACTGATGTGCCTCATGAACCTGCGGTTTATCCGTATCAAATATGGCACTACTACAGTGTGCATAACCAATCGAACCGTAAATTTATTTTTGTCAACTTCGATTTGGTGACTAACGATTTCGAACTTCTACACAGCGATGTTACCGGCGAGGTGTACGATATTCGCTGGAATCAAAAGCTTTTGAGGCGAAATTACACTACCAATGACCTTGACGAGCAGGATCCGGATTTTGGCTGGGGTAGCAAGGTGAATGAATTTTTTGACACACCTCACTAAGAGTATAGGAATCCATACATATCTGTTTTTTGAAAAATCAAAAGCATCCTTTCTCACTCAAAACGGATAATTAAGCAATTTGCCTTGATAAGTATTGCGCTCTTCGAAACGCTTTTCTATTTGACGCAATATGCCATCGTATCGAATGAGTCCCCAGTCGGGGGCAACCAGAAATGCAGGCGGAACTTCTCCAGCCAACCTGTCTATAAGCAAATCAGGCCGAAGTCGCTCGGTAAACGATACCACAAAATCAACATATTCAGCAAGCTCAAATAGTTGATAATTAGCCGGAAAATTGCTAAAGTCGCATTCCATTGTTGTTCCGCGCACTATTTGCAATTGATGCAACTTAAGCGCAATCATAGGAAAATTATTCAATATAGCTGTATCGCTAAGCATGTCTTCGCGAGTTTCACCTGGTAATCCAAGAATGTAATGCCCGGTTGTGAAAAGCCCATGCTCTTTTGCTATTTCGAATGCATCAATGGTCGTTTCAAAGCTGTGTCCGCGATTTATTCTATGCAATGTGCCATTCCTTACGCTTTCAATTCCGAGTTCGAGCAATACAATTTTGTTTTTTCCAATATCGGCAAGCAGTTGAGCAGCTTCTTTGCTGAAACAATCGGGACGAGTGCTTACGCTTATTCCAACAACTCCTTCTGCCGCGAGTGCTTCGCTATACAATGCTTTCAGTTTGTCGATTGAAGCAAATGTGTTGGAATATGGCTGAAAGTAAACCAAAAATCCTCCGGCGCGTCGATATCGTCGTTCATGAAATTCAATTCCTTCAGCAATTTGTTGCGAAATACTTTTTTGTGGGGAACAATACGATGGGTTGAATGCCGAATTGTTGCAATAGGTGCATCCGCCAACAGAGACAGTTCCATCTCTGTTTGGGCAAGTGAAACCTGCATCAACGCTTACTTTTTGCAGACGATGACCAAATTTCTGCCTCAGATGCAGTGTGAGTGAGTTGTATCGTTTGCCTTCTGGAAATGAATTCATTGTGAAGTTGAATTAAAATCAATTCAGGATGTCGCTAATGCTGATGCAAAAATATGAAAATATGAGTGGGGGTGGACACAAAAAAAGAGCTGCCGTTGGTTGGCAACTCTTTTTGATCTATTGTTATCGAAATACTATTTCGAAACGCGTTCGAGCCATTTGAGCATGAATATCATTGTGCCCATAGAAATCAAACAAGCGACCACAAATACGGTCCATGTCAACCAAATTGGAACACTTGTGTAGAGAATTGCTCCAATAAATAGCAATTGGTTTCCAATAGCTGTTGCACCTAGCCAGCCACCTTGCATAATACCCTGATATTGAGGAGGAGCTACTTTTGAGACAAAAGAAATTCCTAGAGGACTGATGAATAATTCTGCAACAGTGAGTATGAAATAAGTACCAATAAGCAGGAATGGAGTTACACGCAAACCCTGAGCAAGCGGAGTACCACCTTCTTCAGGGTTAATTGCTGAATGCAATGGAAGATCAGAAACATATGAGCCGACAGCCATCAATACAAAACCAAGAGCTGCAATCAACATACCAATTGCGATTTTCTTCGGCGTTGAAGGCTCGCGTCCTTTTGCTCTCAACCAACCAAAAAGTGCCAAAATAATTGGTGTAAGGAATACAACAAAGAATGGATTTATAGATTGGAATATCTCGGCTCCGGCAATTGTGAGGCTACCAATTGAGATAGAAATGACACTTAGGTCGGTGTATTCTTTTGCAAAGAAGGTTAAAGTTAATCCGTTTTGGTGAAAGGAGAACCAGAAGAATATAACAACTGAGAAAACTGCAAATAAAGCGTAAATGCGTTGTTTGATTTCTTTAGCATCCATTACAATGGCATCGGGGTCAACAACTGCTGCAGCACCCTTAACTATTTTCTTAGCGTTGGGGAAATTTTTCTTGTTCAGAAGGAAAATTACAATTGAAATCAACATGGCTCCAATAGCTACAGCAAAAGCGTAGTGAAAACCTGTAGTGAAAACATTCAAATACTCATTGGCAAAAGCTGTGAGGTCGGTAACAGGAGAACCGCTAACTTCGGTAGCAAGTTTTTGCATCGAAGCTGTTGCGTCTGCTGAAATAGTGCCATCTAAGTAGGAATGACACAATGCCGGCATATCTGAATTGTAGGTGAATCCTTGTGTAGATAACCACCAGTTGCGGATACCAACAGCTGCAAATGGAGCAAAAATGGCGCCTACGTTTATGAACATGTAGAAAATAGAAAATCCGGAATCGCGCATTTTTCCATACTGCTCGTTGTCGTACATTTGGCCAACCAATGCCTGTAGATTTCCTTTGAAAAGTCCGTTACCAAAGGCAATTACAAATAAACTCAAACAAGTAAGAACCAAAAATAAAGTGTAATTAGGTGTTGGAGTTGGGGTAGGAATAGCCAACAGCAAATATCCCAACGACATTACCAAAAGTCCTGTTAGGATTGTTCCTTTATATTTTCTGGTTTTATCGGCAATCAAACCTCCGGCAAAAGCCAAAATATAAATTGAAAAATAAAACACTGAGTAAATAATACCAGCATTCGATCCTGAAAGGCCGAATTTAGCCTGCAGAAACAAGACAAGAATGGCCATCATGGTGTAGAAGCCGAATCGCTCGCCCATGTTGGCCAAGGCCGCCGCAATTAATCCTTTGGGTTGTTTTTTGAACATGTTATTTGATTTAAGTGATTATCCTTAGATTTTGAGAGGACAAAAATAAAAGAATTTTTGAAAGAACGGCAAAAAATTAGAAGCTTAGGCGAACTTGAACCTTGAGTTCTGTTTTGTTGGGTCCAGTTATTTCTGTAAGTCCACTGCCGGTGCTGTTCTGGTTTACATAATGTGTTTGGGCTATACGCGCCCACACATCAAGTCCGCGCATTACAGACCAACGAACCATCAGATATGCGCGGCTTCCTTTGTAGTAATAGGCTGGTATGGAATAGGCATACAAAACATCGTTTTCGTAAGCATACAAGCGTTCATCGTAGCTCTCGGTATCAAACATCGCATAGCGGGCACTGAATGCAAAACGACTTCCCGGTTTCCGGAACGAAATGTCCTGATAAATCAGAAAACCCGAACGCAGCGGTTCGTTTCCATCCTTGTATGTGAGATATTCGGCTCTCGATTTCAATGTCACACTTTCCGACACCGGAAACGATGCGTTCACTCTGTACGACCGTTTAATGGTTGGCTGCAAAACATCGAAATGACTTTCGGCAGAATTGATTTCTTTGTCTTCCTGACGAAAACGAATATAAAAAGCAGCTTTCTTGGTAGGCCTGTAAGCAAGTTGACCCAATAGCTCAATGCCATCCGAAGGTGCATCGACACGATAGCGCATCCATGGAAACGAAAACAAATCGACATACGAATTGAATGTCCATTTGCGCGAAAACTTGAGTTCATTGCCAAAATAAAAGCCCTGCTCGTTTTTTACTGTTGATGCTTCCTGAAAGGCTGTGGCATAAAAAACCTGATAATCGCGTGCCAGATAACGATGCAGAAACGAAATGGTGAGTAAACGATCAGGCGACAGCATAACACCATTGATGATGGCTTTGCCACCATTTTCGCTGATAGAGCATTCGCCAAAGAAATTGGCGTTTTTCAGAAGCAGGCTATAATCGATACCGGCATTCAGATTCTCGTTGCCCGAAAAATTGTACAATTGATACAATTGAGCTCCAGGTGCAATACTTTGACCGAAATGAGTGTAATAACCGGTTGCACCCATGCGAAAGCGACGTCCGTTGAATTCGATACGCCCACCGGTTACAAATTCGCTAATCAGGTCTTTGTCTTCTATGGTTGATGCAGTATTGTGTAGTCCTGTTTCCTGCAGGCTACTAATGACAAATTCCTCGGTATTCAATGTGTCAGAACCACTTGCCATGTTGGCATCAAGCTTTTTATAGCTTACAAAACCATAAACCGAAAATGGTTTAAAATCGATTTGTGCTGCGGCTCCGCGCATAAACAGGTTTTCGTCAACTGAGGTGTAGGGGACTATCCCTCTGCCACTTTTCTTAATTACAATAGCTTCTGCCGATTTTCCGAAAGCCAGTCCGGACCAAAGGGTGAGACCTTGTCCAAATTGTAAGTTGTAGTCGCCCAATGCCAGTGTTTTGAGTGGTCCCAGATTTTTGATAAAGAAATGAGCACTATAGAAATCGAATCCCGCTTTCTGGCTGCCTTTGAAAAACTCTTCGCCATAATCTTTTTCGCCCGTGATTCCTACACTCAGTAAATTGTAATACGTGTACCGATAGCGGGTGTAAAGTTTATACGAACTCCCGAGATAGCGCGAATTGGGGCTGGCCTCAAGCAAACTATCGCTTGCAGGTGAAAAACCACTTTGTTCTTCGAGAATAGACGAGTAGCGTACAAACAATACCGATTTTGAATACTTGAGTACATCTTTAAAATCCCAATTTTTGCGTTCGTTGTCGCCACTGATTTTCACATAAGGAAGAATCGCATAAATAGTTGGTAAATCAAACCCATCAACGCATTGTAATTCATAAAGCGATAGTAAAGCGCCATTTTTTTCGATATGCCGGAGCAAATTGTCAATCTGAATATCGGTGAGTAGTCCAAGCTGTTCAAGTTCGTCCATGTTGGTACGATTCAAATTGATTGGATGGCGCAGGAAATATTTCAGATTTTCGGTGAGCGAGGAATAGTCAAGCTCTGCATCGGTATTTTCTGCAATATTTTCAATTTGGTCTTGCAGCATATTTTCACCTGTGGTATCGGTGGGCTCCTGCGCGCTGGCAGGAAGCCAAAGGGCAAATAGAACTGCGCCCATAAGTATAAAATTGCGGCAGTTCATGGCTATTTTTTGTTGAATTTATACACCAGAGAGAGTCCTGGCGAAATACCAAGTATTTGATGATACGATGTGGATAGATCGGCTGTGAAATTGCCAAAATTGATTCCGGCACCCCCTGATAAAATGAAAGGAGCCGAGGAGAATCCACCACGCAGGCAAAATGCATCAACAATTTGGTAGCGAAAACCAGCACGAAACGATGCAGGTTGATATTGTTCTTTTACAATATCAGCAGCCAACATCAATAACTTGTCAGGCGAATAGGTCATTCCAAGACTGATTGAAGCCGGAAGTTGTTCGCCGGTGAAATCGCTTAATTTTACTTGTACAGGATTAAAAATTGATGACCCAAGCGAAATCTGTTTGTTTAGTCGATACTGAAATCCACCTTCGAAGGTAAATGCATTTGTGCTTCCATACATTTCGTCGGCTGTTCCGGCATGAATGGCATCAAATTGCAATCCGACAGAAAAATCGGGACCAAAAGTTCGGGCATAGCCTAGGCCGGCTTTAGTAATATTGTATTGCGAATAGCCAAACTGGCTGACATTCATTCCAAACACGCCCGATGATTTGCCAACAGGAACAGCCAGCGAAAGAAAACGATCGGATAGTTCTTTCAATAGGAATCGCGAATTGTAGCCTAAGCTAACACTCGGTGTTTCAACTGAACTCCATGCAGCCTGATTGTTGATTCCGGCATTAAAGTCGTCAAGAGCAACACCAGCTCCTCCCATGCCCGTAAGAGATGCGTTCATGGGATTGTATTGAGCCTGCAATACTGTTCCTGACATGAAAAGGAGCAAAACGATGATTGATTTCAAATGTTTTTTCATGATAATGCCGGTTTAGTCTAGATAAAAAGCCCTAGGATTTTCGGACTAATTGGTTTTGTAGCTGAAAATCACTTGTTTGAGCTCTTCGTTGGCCTGAATAACCTTTTCCTTCAGATTGTTTTTGTAAACAAGCATTTTTTCAGCCAGTTTTGGATTGCCAACCGATAGAATTTGCCCCGCAAGAATAGCTGAATTCAATGCTCCATTGACGCCAACCGTGGCAACAGGAATTCCGGGAGGCATTTGAACAATAGCAAGCAAAGCATCAAGTCCGTCGAACGAACTTTTTATGGGTACTCCTATTACCGGCACCGATGTCATTGAAGCAATAACCCCTGGCAAATGAGCTGCCATTCCTGCCGCAGCAATAATAACCTGAATACCTTTGGTTGAGGCATTTTTAGCGAATTTTTCAACCTCAGCAGGAGTGCGGTGAGCCGATAATGCATGTATTTCAAAGGGAATTTGCATTTCTTCGAAAAATTGAGCTGCTTTCTCCATAACTGGCCAGTCGCTCATACTGCCCATAATAATACTGACTTTAGCTTCCATAATACTGTTTGAAATTCTTTACAAACATACTGAATTTTTCGTTTGTTACAATGTGTTTTATTTTTGGTTGCGATAAACCTTTATACTTAAGATTACAGCTTTTTTAGTGCTTTTTGCAATTTAATTATACTCTTTGCTGAACTTGGAAAATTTATATCTCATTGATTTTGATATTCAGTCTGCTCTGCTCCAAAATTTAATAGTACCTTTGCGCTTTATTTTAAAGGACTGTATGTCAGACACTGTGAAAGTTAGAAATATTGCGATAATCGCGCATGTTGACCACGGGAAAACCACTCTGGTTGACCGTATCCTGCATCAGGTGAAATTGTTTCGCGACAATCAGAATATGGGAGATCTCATTCTTGATAGTAACGATCTTGAACGTGAACGAGGCATTACTATTTTGGCGAAGAATGTTTCGGTTCGTTACAAGGGTTTTAAAATCAATATCATAGATACTCCGGGTCACGCTGATTTTGGAGGAGAAGTAGAGCGTGTGCTCAATATGGCCGATGGTGTTTTATTGGTTGTAGATGCTTTCGAAGGCCCGATGCCCCAAACACGTTATGTTTTGGAAAAAGCATTGGAAATGAACCTGAAACCCATTGTTGTAGTGAATAAGGTTGATAAGCCCAATTGCAATCCGGAAATGGCCATGGAAGCTGTTTTTGATCTTATGTTTTCATTGGGAGCTAATAATGACCAGTTGGACTTTCCAACTGTTTATGGTTCAGCCAAGCAAGGCTGGATGTCGCATCATTGGGACGAAGTTACCGAAGATGTAACCTATCTGCTCGATTTAATAATTGAACGAATTCCAGAACCGAAATTCGAACAAGGAACTCTACAGATGATGATAACTTCGCTTGATTATTCGTCGTATACCGGACGTATTGCTGTGGGGCGTATTATGCGCGGGCAAGTTGCAGCTGGTGATGATATTGCAATTATCAAAAAAGATGGTTCATTTATTCGGACAAAAATCAAGGAATTGTATGTTTTTGAAGGTTTGGGAAAAGAACGGCTGAAGACCACAGTTCGTGCAGGTGAGATTTGTGCCATTTTTGGACCACAAGAATTTGAAATTGGTGATACCATTGCCGATGCCGAAAACCCGGAGGCACTTCCTCCCATTCATGTGGATGAACCAACCATCAATATGATGTTTTCCATCAACAATTCCCCTTTTTATGGAAAAGATGGAAAATTTGTGACATCGCGCCATGTACGCGATCGTCTTTATAAAGAAACCGAAAAAAATCTTGCTCTTCGGGTTCAGGATTCTCCATCAGCCGATTCATGGCTGGTGTTTGGTCGCGGAGTTCTTCACCTCAGTATTCTTATCGAGACCATGCGCCGTGAAGGATATGAATTGCAGGTGGGGCAGCCTAAAGTTATTATCAAAGAAGTTGATGGTGTTAAATGTGAACCCATTGAATACCTTACTATCAATGTTAAATCCGATTTTAGCGGTCGTGTGATTGATGTGGTTACCACGCGAAAAGGAGAGATTATTGATATCGAGAATCGCGGCGATCGCACTCGTCTCGAATTTTCAATTCCTGCACGTGGGCTATTTGGTCTACGTAATGTAGTGCTTACCGCAACTGAAGGAGAGTCGGTTATTTCTCATCGTTTCAAAGGGTTTGAACCTGTGAAAGGTGATATGCCTGTTACTCGAAATGGGGCTTTGGTTGCCATGGAAACTGGTCAGGCGATTGCTTATTCTCTCAACCGTCTTCAGGATCGGGGACATTTCTTTGTTGAGCCTTTTGAAAATGTATATGCAGGTCAGGTCATTGGCGAACATATTCGTCAGGACGACTTAGTGGTAAATGTTGTTATTACGAAAAAAATGAGTAATATGCGAGCATCGGGTAGCGACGACAAAGCCATTCTTGTTCCTCCCCGTCGTTTTTCACTCGAAGAAGCCATGGAATATCTGGCAGAGGATGAACAACTCGAAATTACGCCATTGGCTTTGCGATTACGCAAAACAATACTTGATCATACCGAACGCAAGCGATTAAGTCGATAATTATTTATCGAATTTGTGCAGCAGTCGATTGGCTTATAGATGCTATAATACGTTCCATAGCCTTGTCGATTTCTTTATCGGTGAGTGTCTTTTCTTCGTTGAGGAATGTGAAACTTACAGCATAGCTCTTTTTGTCATCGCCAAGCTTCTTGTCAATATAAACATCGAATAAGCCTACCTCTTTAAGTAATTTTTTCTCGGCTTGTTTTGCAGCTTGAGCAAGTTGAGCAAATGTTACTTTTTTATCGATCAGCAATGAGAGGTCTCGACGCATCGAAGGAAAGCGCGCAATCTCTTTGAATGAAATACTTGATTTGCGCAGCTTTTTCAGCATAAGGTCAAGATTGATTTCGGCAAACCATAAATCGTTATCAACATCCGATAATTGGCAGATCGATTTTTTCACAAGTCCAAAAGAAGCCAATGTGTTGCTATTAAGTATGTATGATGCTCCGTATTCAAATATTCCCGGTACATTGTCGTCAATGGCAAGCCATTCCATTAAACCCAAATGTCTGAACAGGCTTTCGATAGATGATTTCATCGTGAAGAATCCTGTTTTTTCACTTTTGTAATTCCAGTTTTCGGGTCGTGTTTCGCCTGTGAAACAGATAGAAAGCATGTTTTGTTCCGAAAAACGCTCTGTGACTATCTTTTCTTTATCGTTGCTGACGAGTTGGTATGTTCTTCCTATTTCGTACAATTTAAGACTTAAAGCATTTCGGTTGATATTATATGCTACCGATTGTAACATCCCGGGCAACATGCTTAATCGCATGACGTTTAATTCCCGACTCAGCGGGTTTTGAACTTTTACAATATGCTTAATGTCAAAAACTCCTGTTTTTTCAAACCATTGAAGGCTGCTGAGCGAATTGCACATAATTTCCTGACTTCCGCTGGCCGACAGATAATTGCTGACCCGCTGAACCATTTTGTGAAGACTTAGCTTATTTACGATCGGGTATATGGTGTTGGCCTTTTCAGGCAAAGGAATATTGTTGTATCCATAAATTCTCAGAATCTCTTCGTAAACATCAACATCACGCAATACATCAACGCGGTTCAAGGGAACACGCACCGAAATGCTATCGTTATTGTGTGCTATAATTTCAAAGTCGAGGTCTTTCAAAATCTGCAAGGCATCATTTGCAGGGATAGACATGCCTGCAAATTTTTCGAGTTCAGCAAGTTGAATAATGACTTCGTTCTTTACTATCTGTTTTGGATAAATATCAATAATATCGCTGCTGATGCTGCATCCGGTAATGTCGCAAAGCAATGTAGCTGCCCGCTTTAATGCATAAATAGCAATTTCCGGATCGGTACCGCGCTCGAACCGGAACGAAGCATCGGTGTGAAGACCATGGCGTTTTGCTGTTTTTCGAATGTGGACAGGCGAGAAGCAGGCACTTTCAAGAAATACTTTGCTTGTGCTCATGCTAACGCCACTGCTGTTTCCTCCAAATACACCGGCAATACACATTCCCTTTTTTCCGTCACAAATCATGAGGTCCTCGGCACTTAACTTTCGCTCAACACCATCGAGAGTGACAAATGGAGTTCCTTCTTTTTCGAAACGAATTACCACTTTACGGTCTTCTATTTTATCAAGGTCGAATGCATGAAGCGGTTGACCAATTTCGAGCATGACAAATTGAGTAACATCAACCACAACGTTTATGGGACGCAGACCAACTGCATTGAGGTAGTTTTTGAGCCAAGAAGGACTTTCGGTGACCTTCAGATCTGATAATGTAAGGCCGCAATAACGAATGCAGGCCTCGGGATTTAACAATTCTATGGTAGTGTCAAGTTTAGTATTACCTTTTGAAAATTTATCTACGGAGGGTAACTGGAAAGAAATATCGTTCGATTTCATTCTTTGCCGAAGTGCAGCATAAATGTCGCGAGCAACACCACTATGACACATAGCGTCGCTTCGGTTGGGGGTGAGGCCAATTTCGAAAACAATGTCTGTTGCAATATTGTGAAGCTTTGAGGCCTCAGTTCCTACTGGTGTTGCTGGATCAAGTACCATGATTCCATCGTGCGATTGTCCAAGCCCCAGTTCGTCTTCGGCACAAATCATACCGCTGCTCTCAACGCCACGAAGCTTGGCTTTTTTGATTGTTAACGATGTTCCGTCGGCCATATATAATGTGGTTCCTGGAAGTGCGACCATTACTTTTTGACCCGCAGCAACATTAGATGCGCCACACACAATCTGGTTTTTCTCGTTGCCAGTATCAACAAGTGTTACACTTAAATGGTCGGAACCTTCCATTTTGTTGCATTCAAGAAT
Organism: Bacteroidetes bacterium HGW-Bacteroidetes-6; assembly: GCA_002842495.1. Taxonomy (GTDB): domain Bacteria; phylum Bacteroidota; class Bacteroidia; order Bacteroidales; family DTU049; genus GWF2-43-63. The sequence continues at coordinate 31,132 of PHDB01000004.1, read as the reverse complement.
ATGACCGACTACAACACCTTTCAGACTTCCCTTTATTTCTTCGTATTCTTCAATGCCTTCAACCTCGAGACCATTATCGGTCAAAATTTCTGAAACAGTGTTTGCGGGTAAATCAATATTCAGATACTCTTTAAGCCAATTGTACGAAATTTTCATCTCAGAATCATTTTCTGCAAAGATACATGAGAATATTGAATTGTCTTTGTTGCTTTAAATGATTGTATAATAAAAAGCAGACTTTGTGTCCAAAGCCTGCTTCAAAAATAAGGAAGAATTGTTTATTCAACAATAATTTTGGTTGACGAAATACCACTTTCGGTTTCAGTCAGAATGTAATATACGCCAGGTGTCATATCGCTAGTGCTAATTGAAGCTTGCGTTCCTGAGGTTTCGATTGAGACAACAGTATTACCTGTTTGGTCGTACATAATTACACGGTTGATGTTTTCGTCAGCATTGACTCTGATTTCTGTTTTTGCTGGATTGGGGAAAATATTCACCATTACATCATTTTCTTCGAGGCTGGTAATAGCTGTTCCGTAAATTTTGAAAGGAGCTCCAAGTCCCTGAAGACTTCCTGTATCTGTCCATGGATTGAATACACCGGCAGCACGTTGATATGCATCACCTGTCATTTCCTGATTTACAATTGTAATGGGAACACACCATGGGCCCGAAGCACCGGAACCGGCTGCCTGAAATTCAATCCAGTATGTGCCGGCAGGTAAAGTGAGCGAAGTAGGAGCAGCGGTTAGTACCATAATCGGACGGGTTGTACCCCACGATGAGCTTGATCCACGGTAAACATGCGACCAATAAGTATTGTCAAGGACATTAGTCGTAGTATCACCCCAAACAATGGTGCCTCCTGAACTGGGATTGCCATCCCAAATACGAATAAACAGGCCGGTGAAAGTAGAAGCTAATGTGTCGCTTCCGGTTTGATATCCAAAGATTTGTATAGAATCAATAGCCCAAGAACCGGTTGCGATAACAAAATCGTCAGCAATTGCGTAGCCAAGACCCGATTGGAAGCCACCACCAAGGGTGTTACTTGTGAGTTGCAAAACACTTGAATCAGGATCAGCAGGATTAGCGGCATTTGTAATAAATGATCCATTGTCAATTAAGAGCCCTTTTGTACTGTTGGGAAGTTGATTGGCAACCGGCTTTACTGGCTGAGAAACACATCCGTTACAATCATCCGATTGTTGTGCGCTTAACGAAAATATGAAAGCAGTAGCTGCTAAAAAAGTGAAAAGTTTTTTCATGGTTTAAAAATTTCTGCAAAGATACAAATATTTTAATTCAATTCGATAAATCGATGAAATATTCAATTTAAATGTAGATATGACTCAATTAAATATAAAATGTATTGAATAGTGTCTTGTTTATGTGGCTTATAATCATGTAAATAGAAAACATGTTTTTCTCTTCAATTGTTTATTTAAACTGTAATTTTAAATTGATAGGCGATATAAAATCGAAGTTATTTGCATTTTACTATTATACTTTTTTATATATTTACAACAAAGTATTGATTATGCGTTCAATTCCGATTGTATTGCTTTTGTTTTCTGCTTTTTTTGCTTTCAGTCAGCAGGGAGGCGATATGAACACTCGAAACGGAGAAATGCTTCCGGCACATGGTGCATTCAGGATTTTGCTTGTTTTTATCGAAATTGAATATCCGAACGGTACCGATAAATTTACATCTGAAGTGGGGGAGTATTGGAAACCGGGTAAATATCCCTCTTGGGCAAACGAGCTTTTCGATACGGGTCCCGGTAAAAGCAAGGGATTGGGCACTTGCTACTATAACGAGAGCTCTTTTGGCAATTTTCGGGTGTACGCCGACATTTTACTCAATCCCGAAAATCTTTCGGCTCCTTTTGTGTATAAATCGGATGGACGTGTTGATGCCGGAGCACTTATCAATAGTATTTGGGAGAAAGGGTTTCTCACTCAAAGCAATTTGCCGGCCGATAGCTTTAACCTCTGGAAGAAGTCGAAGGCAGGAGTTGTAAAGGTTAAGAGCGATAGCTCCGATTTGATGTGTTTCGACCATATCATGTTTATTGTCCGGAATTCAACTTACCCCGGTAATCTTGCAGGTTATGCTTCGGCTGGTAATTTGTCGGCCAAAGGACCTGTGAAAACCGATACGTATAGCGTTTTTAGTACCAGAAATGCTAATCCTATTCATATTATGCTGCATGAATTCAATCATCTGTTGCTTGGAGGGAATAATGTGCATTGTTGTGGAGGAAATCATGCTGCCAGTGGTCCACAATTTTTTATGTCGTTTCAGGGTGGGTGGGGCATGATGGGCGCTGCCAATAAATCGTTGATGACCTGTAACGGCTGGGATCGCTACAAATTGGGATGGAAACCATCTTGTAAAAAGTGGTTTATCTCCGCTATAAATGAGGGTGGCGAAGAGGTGAAAACCGATTTTGATTTTACCAGTGGAAAATGCATGGATACTGTTTTGGTTATCCGTGATTTTGTAAAATATGGTGATGCAATCCGCATCCGCTTACCTGGAATTCCAGCCAATGAATATCAACAGTGGTTGTGGATCGAGAACCACCAAACGCAAAGCTTCAATGGTAGTCCGTTCGACGTTTTTCAGTATCAATCGTCGGGCTGTTCCGGCGTTGCCGCTCCGGGATTATATGCTTATATTCAAGTTGCACACAATGCTATTGATGGAAAAAATGCATTCAGCGATCCTGCCGACTTTGTGAGGGTACTTCCTGCAAGTGGCATGTACGATATTCAGTGGGGCGACACCATGGTTCGAAACAACTGGTGCGTTGGGAACGGGCTTTTTTATCCATTTGAACGAAAATACAGCTACCGTAATCCGCTTTCGGGAAATTCTGTTTCTGAAATTATTGCTTTCGACAACAATGGCGACGGGCGAATAGCCGAAAATGAAAAACGAGAACCTGCCATTGAAAAGGTGGGGGCAGAATATCGTAACAATCTTCCATATCTTGGCGAAGCCGGCTTTTCTTTTCGTAAAAGCAATAATGCGAAAATCGGTATTTCTACCAATCCTTCTACAGCAAACACATTAACTCTTCTTAACGATGACCGTTTAGTAAACAAAGGCACAGCACCTGACAACCGAATCATTTATTTGAATTCGGTCAGTGTTGAAATTGTTAAGGAAAATTACCCCAATCGAGGCGATATTACTGTGCGGGTCCGAAATGGCGACAACCTTGTTTCCGGGAATGTGCGTTGGTGTGCTCCAAGAATTGTGCTTCCAAAGCTTGCTTCCGACAATGAGTACGATCTGGTGCTCGGCGAAAAAAGCCGACTTACACTCGATATTGGTTATACTCCAACCTATACCGATTCATCTATTGTGGTTAGTGGTGTAAGGTGTTTCACCAGTACTACTCGTTTCGAAATGCTTCCTGGAACACGAATGTATTTATCTCCAAAATCGAAACTGGTGCTCAAAAACCGATCGGTATTTTATATCCCTCCCGGAGCCGAACTCATTGTTGCAAAAGGCGCCAAAATTGTTGTAAGCGACGATTCGAAGATCATTAACGAGGGAATAATTACGCAATTGGAATAAATTAGCTGAAATACCGCTCAAACGATTTCAGAGGCAATATCGGGCTTTGTCCAAGTGGACACAACGATGTGCGGGCCATGTAACTCGCTTCGTTAACCATTTTTTGTAGAATTTCAGGATTCGATTCGAGCTGGCTTGACATTTCGCAAAGCAATGTAGTCCCAATACGGCAAGGAACACATTTTCCGCAGCTTTCGTGTTTGAAGAACTCAAGAATGTTTTGCAGAAAATCAATTCTATCTGTTGTATTGTCGAGCACAATAATAGCTCCCGAACCCATGGTTGCTCCTTTTGCTTTCAGTGTTTCGTAAGCCATGGGTGTGTCGAGTAGGCTTTCGTCAACAAATGTTCCGGCAGCGCCACCCAATAATGCACCGGCAAAAGAATAGCCGTTTTTCATGCCTCCGGCCAACTCTTCGATAAGTTGACGAAGCGTTGTTCCCATCTCTACTTCGTAGAATCCGGGCCGATTCACCCTGCCGCTTATGGTAAATATTTTTGTTCCTTTCGATTCGCTGGTGCCCAAAGCTGTGTACCAGTCGAGTCCATTTATTAAAATTGCTGGTAGCTGAACAAAAGTTTCTACATTATTTATTAAAGTCGGATTTCCCCAAAGACCTTTTTCGGCCGGAAAAGGAGGTTTTATGCGCGGATATCCGCGTTTGCCTTCGAGCGATTCGAGCAAGGTGAGTTCCTCACCACACAAATACGAACCAGCACCAAGTCGCAACTCCATTTCAAACGAAAAAGCGTTACCTAAAATATTGTCGCCTAAAAACCCACGCGAACTCGCATCTACAATAGCTTTTCGTAGTCGCTCAATCGATAAGTTGTATTCGCCTCGGATATAAATAAATCCTTTCGAAGCTCCAATGGTGTAAGCAGCAATGAGCATTCCTTCTATCAGCAAATGCGGGTCGTTTTCCATGATGGTACGATCCTTGAAAGTACCTGGCTCACCTTCGTCGGCATTACAAACAACATATTTCTGACAATCGCTACACGATTGACTCGTGAATTTTTGTTTCAAACCAGTTGGAAAACCCGCTCCACCACGACCACGCAATCCCGACGATTCGTAGCGACTGAGCATCTCTTCGGGGTTTAGGGTCAATGCTTTTTTAAAACCTTCGTATGCTCCATGAGAAATAGCATCGCTGATGCTTTCAGGGTCAATTTTGCCTAAACGAGCCAGCCCAATTCTAGTTTCCTGTATCATTTTGCTTCGGTTTTCAGTTTCTCAATCAGGCTTTCCAGCTTTTCTTGGGTCAATTCGGTAAAAACATCCTTGTTGACCATCATCGATGGTGCTTTTCCGCATCGTCCCAAACATTCGGTGTGTTCAAGTGTGAATATGCCATCGCTTGTGGTTTCTCCTGCAACAAGCCTCAATTTGTTTTCAAGAAATTCGGTAAGCGATTGGCTGCCCATCATCTGGCAAACCGGGGACTGACAAATTCGAATGATGTATTTCCCTCGGGGTTTCAGACTAAACATGCTGTAGTAGCTCGCAACCCCATAGATTTCAGCTTTGGTGAGCCCATATTTTTGCGCTGCCGAATTCAACACTTCTTCGGTGAGGTATTGTTGAGGATGCGAATTTTGCATTTCGTGCAAATAATTAAGCAATTCGCTTCGCTTTTCCTGGTCGTTCATGGTTGCAAATTAATAGAAAGGTAAAGATATATCTTTTTTTTGAATGACTCATTGATGATTGAATATTGATGAATATGAATTTGCTTGTCTGTTTTCAATAACCTCAGAGGTGCTTTCTTTATTTTTTTACGGCTGTCATGTCAAAGAATTCTCCCATGAAATTCCCTCTAAAACAAAATCATTATCTTTGACCTTTAATTTCTGAAAATGGACTCTGTAATTATAAACAACCGCAGTTTCAATCTGTATCTCCGGCACGAAGAAGTGATTGCTTTTATCGAAAAAATGGCGCAACAACTCAATAAAGATTTGAAGGATAAAGATCCGCTTTTTATTGTTGTGCTAAACGGAGCTTTTGTTTTTGCTTCAGAGCTGATCACTCGCTTTGAAGGCGATTGCGATGTCACCTTTGTTCGTCTGGCCAGCTACGAAGGCACCGAAAGCACAAATTCGGTTCGTGAATTGATGAACCTGACTGAAAACGTTGAAGGTCGTACCGTAGTTATTGTAGAAGATATTATCGATACTGGGTTAACCATTCTCATGGCTAAAGACAAACTAAGAGCTGCGGGGGCAACCGATGTTTATATTGCAACGCTGCTTTATAAGCCCAAAGCCTTCAAACACAATTACTATATTCACTACGTTGGCATTGAAATTCCAAACGACTTTATTGTTGGATTTGGTCTTGATTTCGACGGGAAAGGCAGAAATCTGCGCGATATTTACAAAATTGCTGAATAATTATGATCAACATTGCATTGTTTGGACCTCCGGGTGCCGGAAAAGGAACCCAGTCGAAGAAACTACTCGAAAAGTATAAACTCACCTACATCAGTACCGGCGATATGCTTCGCGAGGAGATTGCTAACGGAACGCCACTCGGTATGCAGGCTAAAAATGTTATTGAAAAAGGGGGGCTTGCCTCTGATGATGTTATTGTGCAGATTATTGAAAATAAAATCAACACCAATCCTGATACCAATGGCTTTTTGTTCGATGGCTTTCCTCGTACAGTTGTGCAAGCTTATATTCTCGAGGGTTTAATGTTGCGTATGAATACGTCGCTTACTTGTATGATTAGCCTCGAAGTGCCACGGGATATCTTGATTGGCCGAATGACTGAGCGCGCTTCGCGTGAGAATCGGGCCGATGACAAAAGCATGGATATCATTCAATTTCGTTTGCAGGAATATGAAGACAAAACGCGCTCGGTTGCCGAATTTTTTAATGAGTTGGGAAGGTTTAACCCCATTGATGGAACCGGTTCACTCGACGATGTTTTTGAACGCATCGATACTGTAATTCAGAAATCGCTCGAAAGTATCTGGCTCAATTTTATTCTTTTTGGTCCTCCGGGTTCAGGAAAAGGAACTCAGGCAAAAAAACTTGCACAGGAATTCAATTTGGTTTATGTTTCAACAGGTGAACTCATGCGCAACGAAGTAGTCAACGATACAGTTTTGGGGAGAAAAGTGAAACCCTATCTCGATAGTGGTGATATTGTGCCTGACGAAATTGCGATCAAACTTATTGAGCAAAAGATTAAACAACACCACAACGCCAAGGGGTTTATTTTTAAAGGATTTCCGCTTACCATTGCTCAGGCCTATATTTTAGACGGCTTGTTGCAGAAAATGGGCGGACGGGTTTCGTGCGTTTATGAGTTTACATCACCTACACTGCAATGTATTAAGCGATTGACCGCTCGCTCCAAAACCCCGAATGCCCGTTCGTACGATATGAATATGGAAGTTATTATTCATCGCCTCGAGGTGTATGAGCAGCGAACAGCTATTTTGAGCGATTACTACAGCAAAAAAAATCTGCTGAAAACTATTGACGGAGGAGGAGAAGCTGAAGATGTCTTTAATAATCTAAGTGGCGCTATTGCCAAAGCATTTAAAAACCTTAGATAGAAATGTTCAATATGGTTGTTTTTGGCCCTCCGGGCTGTGGTAAAGGAACGCAAGCTGCAAAAATTGTTGAAAAATACGGTTTTTTGCATGTTTCAACCGGTGATATCATTCGCAGACAGATATCGAAAGGAACAGCCATGGGACAATTGCTCGAAAAATTTACGGCTCGAGGTTTGCTGGTTCCCGATTCAATTATTTTGAAAGAAATCTGGCGCTTTGCATTGCAGCATCAGTACGAAAAAGGGATCATTTTCGATGGTTTTCCCCGAAACTTATATCAGGCACAAATGCTCGATCGTATTTTTCATAAAAAGGAAATGCGAATCAGTCTAGTGGTTTCTATTGATGTTCACGAAGAAGAACTTATGCGTCGTGTTCTCGAGCGCGGAAAAACGTCGGGCCGTATTGACGATAATGCTGAAGTGATGCATAATAGATTATTGGTGTATTTCAGTCAAACTCAACCTGTAATCGAATATTACCGAAAAAACAAGCGTCTCGAATCGGTTCACGGTATTCTGCCGGTTGAACAAGTAGCAACATGTATTGACACAGCAATACAAAAACGTCTTTCAATCTGACCAAAACTTAATTATGGCCGACAGCAATTTTATCGACTATGTAAAAATCTATTGCCGCAGTGGAAAAGGTGGTGGTGGATCAGCGCATTTCTATCGTTCGAAGAAAACTCCAAAAGGCGGCCCCGACGGAGGTAATGGCGGGCGAGGAGGACATATCATTGTACGTGGTAATGCACAACTTTGGACTCTTTTGCATCTTAAATACACAAAGCATGTTTTGGCCGAAGATGGACAATATGGTTCCGAAAATCGTAAAACGGGCCGCGATGGAAAAGATAAAGTAATAGAGGTTCCGTTGGGAACTGTGGTTCGCGATGCTGAAACAGGTGATTATCTGTTTGAAATTACCAAAGATAAAGAAGAAATTATATTGCATGCTGGTGGCCGTGGTGGCATGGGGAACGATTTTTTTAAAACTCCGACATTGCAAGCTCCGCGTTTTGCACAGCCAGGCGAACCAGCAATTGAGTCGTGGGCTGTTTTTGAACTTAAGCTTCTGGCCGATGTAGGATTGGTCGGTTTCCCAAATGCCGGAAAATCGACATTGCTTTCGGTAATCTCTGCAGCTAAACCCGAAATTGCAGATTATCCTTTTACAACCTTGGTGCCAAATTTAGGAGTAGTGCCATATCGCGATGATCGTTCGTTTGTAATGGCTGATATTCCTGGGATTATTGAAGGAGCGCACGAGGGAAGGGGCTTGGGACTTCGTTTTCTGAGGCATATTGAGAGAAACAGTATTTTGTTATTTATGATTCCTGCCGATGCCGAAGATCATCTGAAGGAGTACAAAATACTTGTGAATGAACTTAAGCTGTACAATCCCGAACTTATTCAAAAGGAGCGTCTCGTTACCATTTCGAAAAGTGATCTGGTTGACGAATCGACCCGTAAAAAAATAGCTACACGACTCAAAAATCATAAGCCCATTTTCTTTTCTTCGGTTGCTGCAGTTGGATTGGCAGAACTTAAGGATGAGTTATGGAAAAAACTGATGTCTGCCAATGATTAGTTTTCTCGAAAATTTTGACCGAAAATTGTTTTTTCTGATAAATGGCTTTCATTCCGAATCGGCCGATTGGGTTTTTTATTACGTTAGTTTTAAATTTACTTGGGTGCCTTTTTATGCACTGTTACTTTTTATGTGTGTTAAGGTTCTTAAAAAGCAATGGTGGTTGGTTCTTGTTTTTATTCCGTTGCTGATAACGGCGACCGATCAAATTTCGGTACAGTTGTTCAAAAATATGTTTCTTCGCTACCGGCCATGCCAGAATTTAGAAATCAAAGATCAGGTACATCTGGTCAGAGGCTATTGTGGCGGGATGTACGGGTTTATTTCTTCGCATGCAGCGAACACATTTGCGTTGGCTATGTTTGTTTGGCTGTTGCTACGCAAATCGTACCGATACTGGTGGTGGATACTTTTTGTTGGTTTTGCCGGACTGACCGCCTATAGCCGGGTGTATCTCGGAGCTCATTATCCTGCCGATGTTGTTGTTGGAGCTTTGTTGGGTATTTCGCTAGGCTTTTTGTTTTATGTTTTACTACAGTGGATTCGCGGAAAACTTCCCGGACGACAAATCAAGACTTCCCACTGATTTCTGTATATTCATTCAATATCCCATCATTTTCCCTGTCATATTCTCAGTTGAAACCCTAAAACAAAGAACATTGTTGATTGATGGGGTATTGTAAGTGAAATCTTCTTTCCCGGTATATTGTTTCATTACAATACCAAGTGCTTTTTCTTTTTCGTGATAGTCTTCAATGAATTCTACTTTCCCAAAAACAAGCACACTTTTGTAACGCATAAAATAGCTGCATGCTACTTTTTCGCTTTGGTAGGCCAACTCTTCACTATTTGAAAAGGCAATACAAACATTAGGATTATTTTTCAGAATGTCAATTTTTTTTCCATCCAGACCACTATGAAGATAAATATAGTTGTCCTGATATCCGAAATTAAAAGGAAGGTTATATGGCATTCCGTTTTCATCTGCCATTGATAAAAAACAAATTTTAGACGAAATAATGATTTTGATCATTTCGTTCAGGGTTTTAACAATTGTTACTCTCATGGTTAAACGTTTTAAAATTTTGTATGTCTAAAGGTAGAAAATATTTCGTATTTTTGAAAAAAATTAGCGGGGATGAAAAAATATTTTTGGATTGTTTTGCTGTTGGCGTTGCCTTCAGTAGTTTTTGCTCAGGCTCCTGGTTGTCCTTATATTGCAGGGAGTAATGATACTACTACTTGTGGTACAAGTAGTGTTACTTTGCATGCCGATGCACTTGCGACTGGGTTAACGACCAGTTATACAGTGTCTTCAATCCCATTTGCCCCGCCGTACCCTGTAACTTCAGGAACCGTCTTTTCTTTAGGTACCGATGATATTTGGTCCAGCTCTCCCATAACCATCCCTTTCAACTTTTGTTTTTTTGGAAGCAGCTACAACCAAATTTGGGTTGGTTCTAATGGTGTTCTTACTTTTACAAACCCCGGATCTACATATTGTCCTTGGTCTTTTACCGCATCTGTTCCTAGTAGTTCGCTAATCATGAATTCTGTCTTTGGCGTTTATCAGGATATTGATCCTAGTGTTTGCGGAACCATACGTTATGCTGTTCTAGGGAGCTATCCGTGCCGAACTTTTGTTTTCAACTTCAATCAAGTCTGCCATTTTAGCTGTACAAGTCTTACAACTACTACCCAAATGGTTTTATATGAAGGAACCAATGTTATTGAAGTGTATGTATACAATAAACCTTTATGTTCGAGTTGGAATAATGGCAATTCTTTGATTGGAATTCAGAATTCTACAGGAACACTCGGATATGCTCCTCCGGGACGTAACACGGGTCAGTGGACTGCAACAAACGAAGCTTGGCGTTTTACACCAAGCGGACCTCCTAACTATACTATTTCTTGGTTTGCGAATGGTGCTCTGCTGGGATATGGAACAACTATGACTGTTGCCCCAACTGTGACTACCGATTATATTGCTGTGGTTACTTACGATAACTGCGATTTTACTCAATACATCGATCGTGATACAATTACAGTTAGTATTGGTGTTTCCGATATTCAGCTAATTGCTACCGATACAACTATTTGCAGTGGAGATAATACGACTATTTCAGCAACTGGTGCCACTCTTTATACATGGAGTTCCGGTCAAACTACTTCGGATGTTACGGTCTCTCCAACAACAAATACCACTTACATTGTAACTGGGACCGATGCTACTGGATGCGAAGATGTAGACACAATCGATATTTTTGTAGACCCACTCCCATTAGTCACTGCGTCTGTATCGCCCGTTGGTATTTGTTCAGGCGATTCGGCCTTTGTCTCTTCAACGGGGGCTATTTCTTATTTATGGAACTCAACAGTGGTCGATACTTCTGTTTTTGCTGTTAGCCCAGCTGCTACTTCTACGTATTCAGTAACAGGAACAGATGTCAACGGTTGTACCAACACAGCTCAGACTACACTTACCGTGTACGATACCCCCCAAATAGCGCTAAATGTAACTCCTTCTTCGGGATGCGAAGACCTTCAGGTTCAGTTTTCAGCTGCAGTAAATCCATCTGCCGCTACTTACGAATGGCTTTTCGGCGATGGTTCGGGCTCTTCTTCGGCTTCACCAGTACATGTATTTCCAAATCCAGGAACTTACGATGTTTCGTTGAAGGTGTCAAGTGTTGATGGTTGCGAAAATAGTATTACCGAAAATTCATTTGTCGAAGTGTACCCATTGCCGGTATCTAATTTCCTGGCCGATAATTATTCTGTGACAATGGACGATCCTACCATAAACTTTTCCGACTTAAGTACTATTCCTTTCACATGGATGTGGAATTTTGGTGATTATGGCAGCCCAACTAACTATACAAATTCTTCTGACCCAAGTCATACATTTTCAGGCCCTGGTGATTATATAGTTTGGCAAACTGTTTACACCGACCATGGATGCAGCGACTCAAGTTTTGCTATAGTTCATGTTGATCTCAATATTGCATTTTATATTCCGAATGCTTTCTCGCCGTACACTCCTGATGGAGTAAACGATGTTTTCAGACCATATGGTATTGGCGTTGCTTTGACCGATGGTAGTTATTCAATGCGCATTTTTGACCGTTGGGGACAAATGGTTTTTGAATCTGAAAATATTGAAAATGGTTGGGATGGAAAATTCAATGGCGATTTTGTTGTGCCGGGAGTTTACAACTATATTATCGATGTACAATATGGCGATGGTCTTTGGCATATTTTCAGCGGAAAAGTTACCATTATGCATTAATATTGATTTCTTGTAAATATTTAAGCCGGTTTTAAGCCGGCTTTTTTTATGGCACAGCATTTGAAATTGGGTTAAAAATTATTCACTTTAATATTGGAGGATCACACCATGAAAAATTTTATCTCCCTTTTTGTTTTGATGTTTGCGCTTGCCTTTTCTTCATCGGCGGCTTTTTCCGAACTCAATATCAGTATCTCCGATAACGCTTCATTTTTTGTTAACCTTGATGGAACAGAGTATTCGGCCAGTGCCGGATCGGTTACCATTCGCGGACTAAATCATGGGAATCATTATCTTGAAGTTACCCGGGAAACAATGACGCTAAATGGTGTCTCATACAATCGTTTGTTTTCCGGATACATCAGCATCTCACCCAGTAAAAGAATATTTGCTGTTATCGATCGTTTTGGAACATATAAAGTCGTTCGTACCGAGAATATTAGCTCAGGGTATTCAAGCAACTACAATAGCTATGGAAGTAATTATGGAAATAGTTATAGCAATGTAAATGGTCACGGAAATGGCTACAACGCCTTGTGCAGTAACAGTTATGGTTCTTCTTCGTGGGGAAACAGTGGTTACAATTCTGGCTACATGCCTCCAGTGAGTAATTACATGCCAATGGGAATGAATCCACAGGCTTTCAGCACACTTGTGGCAAGTATGAATCACGAAGTTTTCGACGACAGTAAAGTACGCATTGCAGCACTTGCTATTTCGATGAATGGTGTTACTTCTGCTCAGCTTCGCGAACTTATTATGTTGCTTACTTTTGACTCAAATAAAGTAAAACTGGCAAAATTGGGCTACCCAAGTGTGGTTGATAAAAACAATATTTTTATGCTCAACGATGCTTTCGTTTTCTCGAGCAGTGCCGACGAATTTTATCGTTCCATTGGCATCTGGTAAAATGCCCCAAACCCAAAACCTAAATATACAACAAAAAAGCCGACATTAGTCGGCTTTTTTTGAGGGTGGCATCGACTGGAATTGAACCAGTGACACAAGGATTTTCAGTCCTCTGCTCTACCAACTGAGCTACGACGCCTCTATTTGGGAGTGCAAATGTATAATCTTTTTTTTATCCGGCAAAATTTTTTTCTTGTACCTTTACGGAAATTTTTATGAACCTTGTATTTGACATAGGAAATACGCGATGCAAAGCGGCTGTTTTTCACAAAGATGAACTCGTGGAATTGGCGGTTGAAGATTTTTCTATCGACTTCATTCATTCATGGGTAAATAGGTTTCCCGATGCCAAAAAAGCATTTTCTTCGGTAATACAGTTTTCGGATAGCGATATTGCATTTTTTGAAACACACTTCATAATGAATGTGAAAGAGTTTAAATCGTTTCCGGTGAAAATAGATTACGAAACTCCCGAAACCCTTGGTGATGATCGTCTGGCTGCTGTTAGCGGCGCGGCTTCATTGTCAGAGAACATGTTCCCATGCATGGTTGTTCAGGCGGGTACTGCCATCACGTTCGACTATGTCGATTCGAAGGGTTGTTACCAGGGGGGAGCCATAAGCCCGGGAATAAATATGCGTTTTGAAGCTTTACACAATTTTACAGGAAAGCTGCCGTTATTGAAACCAAGAGCGACTTTTGCTGAAATAGGCAAGTCGACAAACGATTCTATTATCAGTGGTGTAATGTTGGGTAGTTTAGCCGAAGTAAAATATCGTATCGATTCATTTAGGAATTCTAACAATGAAGCACCTGTTTTTATAGGTGGTGGTGATAGTGTCTATTTTGAAGTCTCTTCTAAAAATCACATCTTTGCAGTCCCAAACATTGTACTGATTGGACTGAATTATTTATTGAACATTAATTCATGAGAAAACTTTTTTTCATTTCACTGTTGCTGGTTTCAGCATTGCAGCTCAAGGCCCAGTCCTTTATTGAATCTCCGTATTCCAGATATGGTTTGGGCGAACTTTCATACAGTACAGAACCTGTGACTTTCTCGATGGGTGGGCTTACTGCCGGTTTTCGCGACAAATTCGTGGTCAATTCATTCAATCCGGCTTCATATACAGCTTTCGATTCCATCTCTTTTGTTTTTAATGGTGGCTTCAAGGGTAATTACACACATCTGAGATCAGAAACGGGCGACTCTTATCCTTTTTCGATGGGACTTAATAGTATGTTGTTTGGTTTCCGTGCTGCACGAAACTGGGGAATTGCTTTCGGACTGCAGCCATACAGCTCGGTTGGATACTTGATGTCGACCACCAGTGCGCTTGATTCAACAACCAATTACACTACTACATACGAAGGAAGTGGGGGCTACAATAAATTTTATGCAGGAACGGGTATCAAGCTTTTTAAAAACCTGAGCATTGGGCTCAATGCATCTTACATATTTGGCTCAATCAACCAATCGCGTCGTTTGGTATTCGATACTTCAATTTATTTGAGTGCAAAGTCGGTAACAACCCGTTTCCTGAACGATCTTAGTTTTGATGCAGGACTTCAATATCAAATACTGATAAAGCGCGACACTTCTTTCAATCAAAACACGGTATTAACAATCGGAGGAAGCTTTGGTTTGCCATCTGAGCTTAGAGGAAAGGAAAGCCAGTTGGCAGTTCGCTATTACACTGTTAATGGCTTTGAATATGCTCTTGACACAACAGGGCAAAGCGACAATGTTGCAGGAACTGTTGTGTTGCCCTATAGTATTACAGCTGGTTTTGTTTTGGCACGCGAAAATAAATGGTCGTTTGGCGCTGATATGAATATACAAAACTGGAGTGAGTATTCGGCGTTTGGCGAAAGCGATTCGCTGAAAAACAGCTTCTCGATACATGCGGGTGGTTCATATACTCCAATAGCCGGAAGCAACGATAAGCTTTGGAAACGGATGACATATTATGGGGGCTTTCATTACGAAAAGTCGTATCTGTCGTTACGAAATCAACAGCTTTCGAAAGTTGGCATAAGTTTTGGCTGTTCATTTCCGTTACGACCCAATTTTGGAAACTCTACTATTGTTCATACTGGTATTGAACTCGGGAAAATGGGGACAACCGATCAAAGTCTTATTGAAGAAAACTATATAAGGTTCGTTTTGGGATTATCCATTAAAGAACAATGGTTTGTGAAAAGAAAGTATAATTAGTAAAAGAAAGAGTCATGAAAACTGTTACAAAAATTTTTCTCGTTGTGTTAATGCTGTTACCAGCATTTGCATATGTTTCGGCACAGCCTGCATTCGAATTTCCTGAACCCTGTAGTATTGCAGGCCCTAAATATGGTACCGATAGCGTTGAAGGTGTGAAGAACTTTTCTTTATATCGCGAAAATTATAAGCAGTGGAAAGCCTGTAAATACAAATGCGATGCCATCGACTATACAATTGGTCCATGGAGATATTGTTTTCTGAATACTCCACTTGCTAGCCAGAATATTTATTTTGACGGTATCAATATTATTGAATATCTTATGAACAAAGCTGAAGACAGTCTGTCTAAGGAGCGTTACATAGATACTTTGATGATGCTTTACGATCAAAATATAGCGGCTTTTGGTTGTTCGAAACAGTATGGTGAAGGTTATGTGTTGGGACGCAAAGGGTACGACTTGTATCAGTATCGTCCAAATGAAAAAGAGAAGATTTATCATACACTCGACAAGTCGATTCGACTCATGGGAAAAGAATCGGAAGCTGCGGTAATGTCGATTTATTACAAAACCACCGATGAACTGGTGCGCGATGGAAAACTAGATACTGCTTTGATTTATGAAAACTACGATAAGGTTGTGGCTATCATAGATGCTCAAATAGCCGATTACAAAAAAGAACTTGTTGCCAATCCGGCTGATTCGGCAAAAATCAATCGAAAGATGGAGCTCTTTATTGTAGCCGAAGGCAATGTGAATAGTATATTTGATCCTTGGGCGAATTGTGAGCAAATTGTGAAAATATACTCAGCCAAATTCGAAGCTAACAAAAGCAATGCCGATTGGTTACGTAAGCTTGTAATATTAATGGATAAGAAAAATTGCACCGATGATCCTCTCTATTTCAGTGCGGCTGAAGAATTGTATAAGCTCGAACCAACACCAGCATCGGCTTTAACGCTTGGTGTTTCGTTTCTGCGCGTGAAAAAATTCAACGATGCAGTAAAATACCTGAACGAAGCGGTTAAAGGTCTCGAAGACCCGATGGATAAAGCAGCAGCTTATCTAAACTTAGCTGATGCATATCGCAATCTTGGACAATATGCAAATGCCCGCTCAGCTGCATTAAACTCAGCTCAGCTCAATCCGACCGATGGTATGCCTTATATTTTAATTGGAGACTTGTATATGGCTACTGCCTCGAGTTGTGGCGATAACGCTGTTACACAGCGTGCCGGCTACTGGGCCGCAGCCGATAAATATGCAAAAGCAAAAAGTGTTTCCACTGATGAGAGGGTAATTAATGCTGCCAATCAGAAATTAGGCAGTGCTGCTGGCGGGTTCCCAAAAACTGAAGATTTGTTTTTTTACAATATAGTAAAAGGTTCTTCGTATACAATTAGCTGCTGGTACACCGAAAGCACTATTGTGCGCAGTATCGATTAAAACGATCTGATGATTGCCAAAAGAGTAATTTTTAAAAGCATTGTGGCTGTTTTTGCGGCCACAATGCTTTTTTCGTGTGGAAATAGCTCCGAAACCATTAAAGAACTGCCTGTTCGCGATACATTGCCGATTGAAGAGGCGCATGATGTGATCATGTATTACAGTGATAGTGGAATGATGAAAGCAAAGATGACAGCACCACTTATGAGACGCTATGAGGATATTAACCGTCGCAGTGTGCTTAAATTGCCCGATGGGCTGAAAGTAGTGTTTTACGATTCGGTTCAGCAACCCGAAACCACCATGACTGCACGTTATGGGGAACGATTCGATGAATTGCAGCGCATTGAAGTGAAATATGATGTTGTAGTGCTTACAACCGATTCGAAAAAGCTGTATTCAAATCATCTCATTTGGGATGAACGCCTCCATAAAATTTACTCAGATGTTTTTGTGAAAATAATAACTCCTGACAAAATCATTTGGGGCGATGGTTTTGAGAGCGATGAACGCTTTGATCAGTATCATATAATCCGACCAAAGGGCGAAATTGATATGAAGGAAGATAAAAATACAGAATGATAGTATATTTTGCTAAAATTATTACCTTTGCACTCGTTTTTCTACTAAAAATTCAACTATAATGGCTACCATTGGGAAAATTCGTAAACGTTCAGGATTGCTGATTGCGATTATCGGTATTGCGCTTGGATTGTTTGTTTTAAGTGATTTCATTACGAAGGGGAAAAGACAGTCTTCGGAACCGCTTGCTATTGTTTTTGGTGACAAAATTACATATCAGGAGTTTACTTCGAGAGTAGAGCAACAGAAGGAATTCTATAAAATGCAGTATGGTCAGGATATGCAATTTGCAACAGCCGATTTGTTTCAAATCAACAATCAGGTTTATGACCAAATGGTTCGTGATATTATTCTTCAGAAGGAATACGATGATTTGGGTTTACAAGTAAGCGATGCAGAATTTGCCGAAATGTTTACCGGTCGTTTTGTTCATCCTATGATACGCCAGTATTTTACCAATCCCGAAACTGGTGTTTTTGATCCCAATCAGGTTGCTATGTACATCGAAGGTTTGAATGATATGTCGGAAGACGACCAGCGCCGTTGGAAAATGATTGAGAAAATGATTCTCGAAGAAAGAATAGCTTCTAAGTTTACTACTTTGGTGAACAAGGGATATTATCTACCGCAAGCTTTTGTTGAACGTGATAATGTGGAAAAGAACCGCAAATTTGTGACAATGTACACTGCATTGCAGTATAATACAATCAGCGATTCAACGGTTGTGGTCACCGACGAAGATTTGAAGACGTACTACGATGCACATAAGCATGAATTTGAATATGATGAACCCATTGGATTTGCCGATTTTGTTATTTTTGATATCAAGCCTTCTGATATTGATATGAATCTTGCAAAAACAGAAATTGATTGCACATATTCATCATTTAAATCGGTAAGCGATGATGAACTTATTTCACTCATTTATTCTCGTTCGGATATCGATTATGCATGGGATAGCAGCTACTTGCGTCGCGAAGTGTTGCCAGTAAAAGCTGACACACTTTTTAATGCAAAGCCTGGCTCGGTAGTGGCACCATATCTAGACAACAATGTTTTTTACATGCATCGTCTGATGGATCGCAAGCAAATGCCCGATTCGCTTGAAGCAGCACATATTCTTATTGCATATCAGGGTGCTATGCGTGCTGATGAAAGCATTGTTCGTACAAAAGAGGAAGCGAAACAATTGGCTGATAGTCTTTTTGCAGCGGCTCAGGGAACCGATAGTGCTGCATTTTCAAATCTGGCTATTCAATTTAGTTCCGACCCTTCTGCTGCGCAGAATGCAGGTTTTCTGGGGTGGTTCCCTGAGGGTATGATGATTTCGGAATTTAATGCAGCTTGTTTGAATAATCCTATTGGTTCGTATCAATTGGTTGAAACAGATTTTGGCTATCACATTATAAAAGTTCTTGGAAAAACAAAACCTGTTGAAAAGGTTAGAATTGCAACAATCCGCAGAACTGTTGAACCTAGCAAGGAAACTTCGGACAGTATTTACAATATGGCCAGTGTTTTTGCAACTGTATCGACCGATCAGGCTGCATTCGATAAAGCTATTGTTGATAATGGTTATACAAAGCGTGTGGCTGAAAATGTAAAAACAACCGATTTCACACTGGCTGGCATTACCGAGGGACGCGAAATTGTTCGCTGGCTGTTCAATGATGCTACCGAAAAAGGGGTTACTTCCACTGTTTTTGATCTTGTGAGCGAAAGCAAATACGTTGTTGCTATTGTTAAAGACAAAAAACAAAAAGGGGTAGCTGAATTTGATGATGTAAAGGAAATGATTACCCCATTTGCAAAAAAGGATAAGAAAGCTGAAATGCTGATGGAAAAAATGAACAGTGCTATGGGAGGTTCTGCTACTGTTGAAGCAGTTGCTGCGAAACTAAACGCAGACGTTGACACTTTTGATGTTACTTTCTCAACATATTCATTGCCCGGTTATGGACCTGAACCAGAAGTGGTAGGGATTATGACGGCCTCAAAACCTGGAGTTTTATCAAGGGTTATTGAAGGCGAGATGGGACTATTTGTATTTATGGTAAAGGAAGTTGTTGAACCACAACCTGCTGATAGAAATGCAGTCATGATGCAGAAAATGGCATTCTTTCAAAGCAAAACAAATTACGAGTTGTTTAAAGCACTTGAGCGAAAAGCCGATATTGAAGACAACCGGATTCTGTATTACTAGTTACTAATCAGGATAGGTTGTTAAAAAAAAGAGTGAGTCGAAAGGCTCACTCTTTTTTTTAAGTATCTTAGTCAATACTTAGTCGAAAGTTTTTATGAATAGATATAAGCTCGGCTTTGTTCATTTTTTTTATGATAGGAGACCCCACTTTTTTGAGTAGAACAATCCGATATATTTCTGAGACATTTTTTTTGTCACCTGCTATAAATTTTTCGATCTCTTCCCAGGAAGGAATAGAAGATATTGAAAAGTGCATTTTGATCCATGTTTCAACATCGTTCATTGCTTTTAAATCCAAACCATAAATTGATTTGGATGCTTGTAATATTTCACAAAGCCCAATGGCAACTGAATGTCCATGCGTGATTGGGTTGCCAGAAGCGGCGAAAAATCCTTCGTAGGCATGGCCAAATGTGTGTCCCAAATTCAGGAAAATACGATTACTTTTTTCGTTTGGGTCGGTAGTTACAATATGCATTTTGATGCGGACACTTGCTGTCAGCAGCGCTGTTGATGGTGCTGTTTCAAGATTATTGCTTTTTAAGATATTTCTCAGGAAGTTTTTCCCTTCGAGTAATCCATGCTTCATTATTTCTGCATATCCTGAAGCCATTTCGATTGCAGGAAGACTGTTAAGGAAAACAGGTGTCGAAAATGTAAACAATGGCAGATGGAAGGTGCCAATCTGATTTTTTATTGCTCCGAGATTCAGCGCGTTTTTGCCACCAATCGAAGCGTCGGTCATGGCCATGAGCGATGATGGGATATTGATGAGCCGAAGACCACGCTTAAAAACAGATGCGGCAAAACCACCCAAATCGGTGATCGTTCCCCCTCCAATGCATAAAACAACAGTGTTTTTAGGCACTGAAAGACTGCTCCACTTGCTAATGATAGACTCGGCAACACTCAGCTGTTTAATGCCTTCACCTGCTTCCAGCATTTCAGTATCAATGATTTCGATTTTGATGGACGATAGTAAATTGTCAATCAGGTTTTTATGAAGTGAATACACTTTCTTGTCGGCCAGCAAAACCACAGGTGTTTTCAGATGAGAACCAACGTGGAGTTGCCACAAACGCTTGAAATCTTTTTGCGGATTTCCGGAAATGTAAACCGGTGAAATTTTATTCCCGATACGGGTAATTGTGTTGTTTTCCATGCTGCGAAGGCAAAGGTAATGAAAACGCTTTTATTTGAAGAAATTCAGTAATTTTGAAAAAAAATTAGATGCGCAAATCTGTTCTTATATTACTTGCTGCCGGTTTGTTTTCGTGCAACAGCCTTAATGTTTCGCAAGTTGATTCTAATTCTAAAATTAAACACGACGGTTTTTTTTATTATTTACCCAAAACGGTAGTTCATGTTGACGTTACAGTTAAGGAAACTCATTTTTTAAAGGGCCCTTTTTCGCAATTTTCGGCCAAGTTTACCGGGATTAGTAATGTAATTACAGAAAATTCGTTTGAATATAGTATTGAATCAGTTGATGCCACCCCTGCCTCTATTCCGGATACTTCGAAACTGTACTATATCGATTCGCATTCGTTGAAGAATCGTGACGACTTTGGCTTGTGGCTCACTGCCAATGGTTGCATTGGTGGACTGAATTTGAGCAAGAAAGAACGTACAGATGGTAGTCCGATGATGGAAAATGGTTCGCGCAATATAGGGGCAAGTAATTCTGAATTTGAAGCTTTTGAATATTTTGCGACCGGAAATACACGTGTGAAAACCGATACAATTTTTGAGAAAATTATTCTTGATACCATCACCATCGAAAAGCAAATTCTACAGCATAGTATTATTGAGAAATCGCTCGAAGATAAAGCAAAAGATGCAGCCGATTATATCAAGCTTATTTCGGAGAACAGAATGAACTTGATTGCAGGTTATCAGGAAGTTGACTACAACCAGGCTACATTTGAGCGAATGCTTGCCGAACTTGATGATTTGATGCAGGAATACATGACACTTTTTACAGGCAAAAAGATTGAGAATACTTATCATTACCGTTTTACGATTGTTCCTGAAAATGCAATGAAGAATAATTCGCGATTCCTGTTTAGTTTTTTTACAAGCGAAGGGATTGGGAATGAACCCGATAGTTTGTTTGTTGACAATATGTACTATTACCGTTTGGTCCCGGGCGAAAAATCGATTGGAATTTCGAAGGCGCTTTCCAATAGTAAATTGCCGAAAAAGAAAGGTTTGGCCTACAATATTCCCGAAGAAGCAACTCTGGTGATTGAAAAAGGATCGGGGGAGGTGATGTTTTCGGCAGTTATTCCGGTGTGCCAATATGGAATTACTGCATTTTTACCGACGAATTTGCGACAGGTCAAATTCAAACCCGAAACAGGTTCGGTTGAGTATATTGAGCGATAATTATTTCAGGTTTTACTGTTTGGCAACAAACTGTTGAATGCGCTTGAGCCCTTCCTGAAGTTCTGAAGTTGGTCGTGCAATATTGATTCGGATAAATGTTTTTGCCATAGGACTGAAGTGAATTCCCGGAACTACGGCGACTTTTGTTGTGTTGTAAAGACTTTTGGCAAATTCAAAACCATCATTGAATTCTGTGGGCAATTCGGACCAAACAAAATAGCCGCCATCGGCCTGTGCTGGTTTGAATCCTGCAGCGGTAAGTGCCGAAATTGCTGTTGTGAAGTTTTTCCTCAATTCGCTCCGAAGCATTTTAGAATAGGAAGCCCCGAATTGATTTTTGGCAGCATAGCGAGCCAATGCTTCCTGCGCTACCGAATTGGCGCAAAGCCCGGTGTAATCGTGAAGCGACCTTATTGCAGCTGCATGTGATGCGTCGTGAATCAAATATCCAACCCGCCAGCCTGTAACCGACCACAGTTTTGAAAAACTATCGGCTATAAATAAATACGGATTGAGCTTTTTGAACGGAACATATGGCTCTTTCCCGAAATACAGGCTTCGGTATGCTGCGTCGAAAAGCAGATAACAATGCTTTTCTGAACAAACATCTATCAGCTTGTTGATGTCGTTTGGTTCGAATATTTTTCCATGCGGATTGCCGGGCGAAGCTAAAAAAACCAGTTTGGTATTATCTTCATCAATGCTTTTTGCAACTGCTTCGAGCGGAATTTGCCCGGCTTCGTTGGCCTGTAGTTCGGTAAATGGTAGTCCAAATTGCAATGGAAGCTGCCTGTACGATTCGTATGGAGGCGAAAAAGCAATGGTGTTGAATGGTCCGCCATTGGTTTTAAGAATATATAGAAACACAAGACTAAGAGCTTCGGTAGCACCCTGCAGAATCAGTATTTCGTCAGATGACAGTTCTTTTTGTGGTTGCAAATGCAAACTCAGTTGCGAAACAAGTTTGAAATTTCCCGTTCCGGGAGGATACTGATGAATGGGATCCCCTGCGACTTCTTTTAAGGCTGCTATAAGCTCTTCCGGTGGATCGAAACCGGGAATGCCTTGTGCAAGGTTGATTCCGCCGTTTTGTTTCACTAGTGTGCTGAAATAGCTGATAAGCGAGCCCTGAGGAATTGACATACCGAAATTGTTGGGGAATCAAAGATAAACAGAATTGAAAAACAGTATTTGTTTTCTCTGGCTCAAATTTTGTAACTTTACGAAAATTTTTTTGTCATGAGAAAAACCATTTTTGCATCAATTGCAGTTTTGCTCCTGTTTGCAGGCTGCGATACAATCAGTAAAATGAATCTTCCGACGGGTGGTGCCGTAATTCTTTCGGAGTCCGATATAGTAAGTGGTTTGAAAGAAGCGCTGAATGTAGGGACCAACAATGCGGTCGGTTTGCTTGGAAAAGCGGATGGATTTTTGAAAAACCCGTTGTTTAAAATTCCATTTCCGGAAGACGCAAAACGAGCTGAGACCAAACTCCGTGAGCTAGGAATGAACGATTTGGTTGATAATTTTATTACTACCATGAATCATGGTGCCGAAAATGCAGTATCCAAAGCCGCTCCCATTTTTTTGAATGCTATTACTTCAATGACTTTCGAAGATGCGAAAAATATTCTGAAAGGCGCCGATAATGCTGCTACAGAATATTTCAAAGCTAAAACAACCACCGCTTTATTCGGTTTGTTTAAACCCGAGATCCAAAAAGCACTCGATGCAGTGAATGCAACAAAATACTGGACCGATATTACTTCAACATACAACAAGATTCCATTTGTGACCAAAATTGAGACTGATCTTGCTAAATATGTTACCGACAAAGCCCTTTCTGCATTATTTACTCAAATTGCCAGTGAGGAGAAGAAAATCAGAACCGATCCGGTGGCACGTGTAAACGACATTCTTAAAAAAGTATTCAATCCCAATGCAGTTATTCAATAGGTTGAAATGGTTGGTTGCCGTTCTTGTTTTGCTCCCGGCAACATCGTGTATCGATTTGGTTGAGCACATTAAAATTTATCCCGACAAAAGTGGTGATTATTCGCTTTCGCTGGATATGGGTGCGTTGTCGAAAACTGGTGTGGGCAATTCAAGCCTTCCCGAGGGCTTACTCAATTTTCCACAGTTTGTCGAAGAAGGCCTGAAAGATGTTACGGGTATTACCGATATCAAGGCTGTTTCCGATAAATCGAGCGGTTTTTATTCGGTGTCGTTTCATTTTAAGAATCACAAAGTTTTTAAACGGGCACTCATGAAACTTGCCGGATTGAAATATGGCTTTATTATTCCCAACTACATGAAAGTAGGGAAGCATCGGTTTCGCAAAAAAGACATTGGTCCCATGGTGACTAAAGCCATTGAGAAAAGTGATAATAAAATGCTCGATCAGGAATTCATGGGCGTAGAGGTTTCGTCGTTAATTAACGTGAAAACCATTGTTGAAACACCGAAGCCTGTGCGGAAAGTCAAAAAAAACGACCGGGCAATAATCACCAGCGACCCAGAAATTGTAGAAATTAAAGGAACGCTCTCCGAGATTATTAAAGGGATGAATACTGGCGTGGTTGTAAAATATTGATTTTCTTTTTGCTGTTCTTTGTTTGCTGTTTAATTTGAATCTGTTTTCGTGCAAAATGGAAAATTTCTATATGCAATTATAAGTGGAAATGATTTAATCAACCGCAGAGCCCGCAGAGAAAACTACTACACACGCTTTACTCAGAGGGCCGCAGAAGGATTACCGTTGAACACAAAAGCCCAATTTATCGAGGCAAAATGAATGTTTCAAGTGAGCTTGACATTAATTTCGTCTCGACAAATCACACACAACTTTAGTTGTGTATGCACATGTGAGGCTTTTGTGTTTTTTTACCTCTCTTTTAGACTGAGAGTTTACCCAATAAATTGAAGTGCTGGAACAGAGTTTGGAAGCTTGTTTTCAAACTTCAGTTTCGATGCTTCAACTCAGTTGCAACTTTAGTTGCGACGTCGAAGTTCACGGTTTTTGAAAATCAAGTCCTTTGCGGTTCTCTGCGCAAAACTCTGCGTTCTTTGCGGTTGGTTATAAGAGTTGTTTTACTGAAACAAATTTGGACTCTGGCTCAATGAAATAAAAGTTTGATAAGAGTTTTTTGAAAGAACCAGTGCATATTTTGTAATTTCGCGGAAAATTAATAATTGACATGATCATTTTTGTGATTGTGAGTTGTTTACTACTTGCAAGTGTTGGCGTTTTTTTTGTTCCAATTCGTTGGAAACATGTTTATGTATTGATGCTGGCTGTTGTTGCATCTGTAATGAGTGGTTTTGGAGCCATTGAAGCAATTGGTGGGGAATTACCCCTTGCTTTTGATTTTTTGTCATCGTTTGGATTTCTTTATCCTGATTTGGCGATAGATAAACTTTCGGCCTTGTTTATTATTGTTGTTTGTATTATCTGGATTGCAGGTCTTGTGTATGCACGTGGCTATTTAAAACCTTATATGAGCACGAAAACGTCTGTGCAAATTTCGCTGCATTTGTTTGCCTACTTGTGGCTTGGCTTTTCGATGCTCCTTGTTGTTATTGTTCAGGACTTTTTATCATTTTTGATTGTATGGGAGTTAATGACTTTGTCGTCGTTTGTACTTGTGGTTTTTGATGCTGAACAGCGAAAAGTTCTGAAAGCGGGAATCAATTATCTTGTTCAGATGCATGTAGGGCTGTTCTTTCTGATTACTGCTTTTTTAATTCCAATGACACAAATGTCGATTAGCTCATTTGGGCAGCTTGCCATTTATTTTCGAACCGAACCCAATTTGCCATTGTTTATTTTGTTTTTTGTTGGTTTCGGCATTAAAGCTGGTTTTGTGCCATTGCATTCGTGGTTGCCACGGGCGCATCCAGCAGCGCCTTCGCATGTAAGTGGCGTGATGTCGGGCGTAATGATAAAGATGGGAATTTATGGAATCCTGCGGGTTTTAGGCTTTATTCAGGACGACCTAATGATTATTGCAATTGTTATTATCGGTATTTCATTGTTAAGTGGACTTTATGGTGTGATGCAAGCAATTGCGCAAACCGACATAAAGAAAATGCTTGCTTTCAGCAGTATCGAGAATATTGGAATTATTGGACTTGGAATAGGCCTGGGTGTTTTGGGAATGGCTCAAAACAATCCATTGTTGTCGTTTTTGGGTTTCAGTGGAGCACTTTTGCATGTGGTAAATCATTCTCTTTTTAAATCGCTGTTGTTTTTTAGTGCCGGTTCGGTTTACAGAGCTACGCATAGTCGCAATATAAACGGTTTGGGCGGGTTGATAAAAAAAATGCCTGTTACAGCTGTGTTCTTTTTGATTGGAAGTATTGCCATTTCTGCACTTCCACCATTTAACGGATTTATTTCCGAATTCCTTATTTATTCGGGTTTGTTTGGCAATTTGGCAGGAGCATCGTTTTACACATCGCTGGTGTTGATTTTTTCTATTATTGGACTAGCACTCATTGGTGGGATGGCTTTGTTTTGCTTTACGCGGGTTTTTGGAATTGTTTTTCTGGGCGAACCTCGTCGGACCGATTTACCATTGGCTGTGGAGGCCGACAATGTGATGAATGCTCCAATGTGGGTCATCTCGGGATTAATTTTGGCTATTGGAATTGGGTCGCCACTATTGATTCAGCCAATTGCAGGAATTGTGTCGCAGTGGATTCAGATAGAACCAGCTAATGCGGTTTTGCTCAACTTATCTTCTAATTTGCAGAATGTTACCATTTTGCTTGGGCTGTTTATTGCAATGGTTGTTTTTTTGTTGCTGTGGCGAAAAATTCATACCAGCAAACATGCCGAATCGAAAGGCCCGACCTGGGGTTGTGGCTACACTGCTGCTGGACCGAAGCTTCAATACACAGGAACATCGTTTGCATCCAATTTTACGGGACTTGCAAATCCTATTCTGCAAATGAAAGAGCAGACAAATCCTATTCCGGAGAATACATTGTTCCCAAATGAAGCGATGTTTGAATCGCAATCGTCCGATGTCATTCAGGAAAAACTGATTGATACACCGGTTGAAAAAGCTACGGATGTTTTGAAAAAAACGGCCCGAATGCAAACGGGTAGAATAGAACATTATATTCTGTATGCATTTGCATTTATGATTATTCTGTTTGTACTCGCTTATTTTAATCTCTTATAGCTATGGTTTCAATTGTAATAGCTTTAGTTTTTGCAATATTGTTTCCAGGAGTAATCCTACGGACAAAGAGTATTTTGGCTGGGCGGAAAGGTCCCGGACTGTTTCAACCCATGAAAGATCTTTCGGTTCTTTTTCGCAAAGGCAGTGTGATAAGCTCAACAACAAGTTTTATTTTCAAAATGGCACCGTCGGCAGGGCTTGCTTCGGTTTTATGCGCTATTCTTGTGTTGCCTTTTGGGCCGTACCACGCACTTATTTCGTTCAATGGCGATATAGTGTTTTTTGCCTATATGCTGGCAGTAGGGAAGTTCTTTCTCATCATTGCAGCACTCGATACAGGTTCGGCTTTCGAAGGAATGGGCGCCAATCGGGAAGCATTGTTTAGTCTTTTAACTGAACCTGCATTTTTTATTCTCGTGGGAACATTGGCAATGTTGACTGGTTTTACTTCGTTCGATAATATTTTTACCGGACTTTTTGCTTCCGACAATTCATATGTTCTTATTTACAGTGTTTTGAGTGTTTTTATTTTAGCTCAAATCATGCAAGTCGAGAACAGTCGTTTGCCGGTTGATGATCCAAAGACTCATTTGGAACTTACAATGGTTCATGAAGTGATGATTCTCGATTACTGTGGATTCGATAAAGCCATTATTCATGTTACTTCCTATTTGAAATATATTGTGTATAGCCTGCTGGTTTTTGATGTCTTGGTTCCCGAAACCTGGAGCGATGGATATCAATTCCTTCTTTTTGCAGCAACGGTTTTTGCACTGGCAATTTGGGTTGGAATTATTGAATCGTTTCGCGCTCGAAACAAAATGGCCAACAATACGGCATATTTGTTTACAATTTCATCAATTGCCCTGTTGGCTTTTGTGGTGGTGTTGATACTCACAGAAAAAATGACGGTGCTATGATTAAATTTCTGATTGTTGCATTTGCAGCTACACTTATTTATCTATCCGCAGCCCAACGTTTCAGGGTTTTTGCAAGGCTTATGGGTTTGCAGGGGATTCTGATTTTCGGCATCGCATTCATGCAACTTAAAGAATTGGCAACAGTGAATCTAATTTTTGTTGTTGTGGAAACGCTTCTCTTTAAGGGGGTTGTGGTCCCGCTTATGCTCTTTTTTATTATCAGACGCACTCAGGTTTTCAAGGTTCACACTAAGTCGATGCCAGCAATTTATATTCTGATTCTGAATGCAATGAGTTTGCTGGTTGCGGTGGTTGTAGCATATACGCTTCAGAATCCGTATATCAACGTGGTGTTTATGACTGTTGCTTTTTATGCCATTTTGAGTGGATTGCTTATCATTGTTACTCACCAGCTTATCGTTTCTCACCTCATCGGTTTTCTGATTATTGAAAATGCCGTGTTTCTGTTTACTGTGGCGCTTGGAAACGAAATGCCCATGCTCATCAATGTTGTGATGTTGCTCGATATTTTTGTTGGAGTGCTCATTATGGGCTTTTTTGGACTAAAACTCAAGCCCGATACTGGCGATTTGACTCAGCTAAAAGATTAATCATGGAAATTATTTTATTTTTTTCGCTGGCGGTTGTTTTTGCAGGGCTCATTGTTGCTGTGGGAAATAAAGTCTTTACGCGGATAATTTCGCTGCTCTTTGCGTTGATGCTGATTGGATTAACTGTTGTTGGTTGGATGAGACTCGATGAATCGCCATTGCATTATTTTGCTTATAGCCACGAAGGGTTGCTTCTCTTGTCGGTTCTGGCCCTGATTTCGCTGCCAACATTTTATCATGGCTTCCGATATACGTCGGGCGATAAAACGTACCGGCATAGCATTTACCATGCGTCGATGATTGCTCTGATGGCGTTTATGAGCGGAGCCTATTTGTCGAATTCGATGACGATGCTTTGGGTTTTTGTTGAAGCAACCACCCTTTCTGTTGCAGCATTGATTTATCACGACCGTTCTGAATTTTCGCTCGAAGCCACTTGGAAATATTTATTCATTTGTTCGGTTGGAATTTCGATAGCTTACTTGGGAATATTGTTCCTTGGGTTTATTTATGGACGCTACGATGCTGCCAGTATCACTTTTGGCGAGTTTTCGCATTTGGTGAGTCAGGCAAACCCAATTTATCTGAAAATTGCTTTTGTTTTTGTGCTCGTAGGGTTCAGTACCAAGATGGGATTGTTTCCAATGCACTCAGTTACTATCGATGCCCATTCGGTAGCTCCAGCGCCAGTGAGTGCGCTTATTTCAACTACGCTGATGAACGTAGGCTTTTTGGCCATTTTTAGAGTGTTTTCGCTTTTTTCGGCAACTTCTATTTTGCCATTTATGCAAAACACACTGGTTTTAACCGGAATCTTGTCGCTGTTGGTTGCCGCAGGTTACATGTTGAAAGCATACCATATCAAGCGAATGTTTGCTTATTCGAGCCTCGAGGTTATGGGAGTTGTTGCCATTGCATTGGGATCGGGGAAAAGCGGCTATTATGCAGCCATGTTGCTCATTATACTTCATTCACTGGTGAAAAGCTCTATCTTTTTTCACATGGGACAATTTAAAAAAGTGATGCACACCTACGACGTGAAAGAATCGGGCAATTATATGAAGTTGTTTCCTGCAGGAGGAATGTTGCTGTTGATTGGAACAGTGTTCATCCTTGCAATTCCACCTTCGGGGTTGTTTGTAAGCGAATGGTTTGTTTTTAAATCGTTGATTGCACAACAACATTGGCTAACATTCGCTTTTATGGCTATTTTTCTTACCGTAATAGTCTATGCAATGTTGACAAGATTGTTGCATATTCTGTTTTCGGCTCCAATAAATCCAATTGCTGAGGCGCCAGAGCTTAAAGCCCGGGCTATCGAAACCATTCCTCAGTATATTTTGCTGGCAATAGTTGCTGTTTTGTGTTTTTATCAGCCTCCTTTTTTGGTTCACCTCATTAGGGAAAGTGTTGCAGCCCTTCCTCAATAATATCTGATATGAAGAAAAAATATTTCGAAACTCATCAGAATCCTGTGACGGTTGCATTGGAAACTCTGCCAATGATCGATTATGCTGAATTCTGCAGCATGGTTTCCGACTTTTCGGTGAGCGAGAAACATCATTTATCGAGCTATTTTGCTTTTCCTAAGGGAGACGATGAATTGCAATATTTTTGTGTTTTTGCTGACAACGAAAATAAAAGTCTGATTGTTCTTTCTCATATTGGAATGCTCAAAAATGCAAGTTTGGATTCGTTGACAAAAACGTGCAATGCTTTCCATATTTTTGAGCGCGAAATTCACGAACAATACGGCGTAGCATTTTCTGGTCATCCATGGCTGAAGCCGGTTCGTTATCCACACAATGGTTTTGATTCGACACTGAAATCGGACGATTATCCTTTTTTTAGTATCGATAGCGAAGAGCTGCACGAGGTTGGTGTTGGTCCTGTTCATGCCGGTGTGATTGAACCAGGACATTTCAGGTTTATTTGCAGTGGCGAAAAGGTGCGTCATCTCGAAATTCATTTGGGATATCAGCATCGGGGAGTTGAGCGATTGATGGTTGAGAAAAACTCGCAATTGCAAAAATCGATTTTGTGCGAGAGCATTGCAGGCGATACCGTTGTTGGACATTCGCTTGGTTATGTGCAATTGATGGAGAGTTTGGCGGAAATTCAAGTTTCGGAGAAGCTTCAACTAGAGCGAGTTATTGCATTGGAATTGGAACGCATTGCGGTACATATTGGCGATACCGCTGCTTTGTGTGGCGATGTTGCTTTTCAGCTTGGTCAGGTTGTGTGCGAATCGTTAAGAACACTTGTAATCAATACTACGCAATTTTGGTGTGGAAATCGATTTGGAAAAGGCTTGATTCGTGCCGGAGGAAGCAACTATTTTCTGACCGAAGAAGTGATTGAATATATTCAGAACACATTGCCGATTATCGATAAACGTTACAACGAAATTGCGACACATGTTTTTTCGATGCCAGGCGTTCTTACCCGTTTCGATGGAATTGGTGTCGTGACGCGCGAGCAGGGATTACTGGCCGGACTTAAAGGTATGTCGGCACGTATGTGTGGAATAAAACGCGATTTGCGTCATACTCATCCATCTTTGGCTTATGCACAGCTCGATGTGAAACCAATTGTGTTTCCAAATG
>PHDB01000037.1 GCA_002842495.1 Bacteroidetes bacterium HGW-Bacteroidetes-6 | reverse complement strand
GCAACAGTTTGCAGTGGCGACAGCTATCTCTTTCCTGACGGAACAACAGAGACCAACATTACGGCACAAGTGATTCACGTAAGCAATTTGCAAACAACCTTGCTTTGCGACAGCATAATTACTACAACTGTAGATGTAACAGATGTAGATGTGACAGTATCGCAAAATGGAGCAACATTGACTGCCAATGCAACCGGTGCTGCATATCAATGGCTTGATTGCGGAAATGGGCTTTCCTCTGTTACCGGTGAAACAAGTCAGATTTTTACAGCAACTGTTAATGGCAATTATGCTGTTGAAGTTGAACAAAGCGGATGCATTGATACTTCGGCCTGCTATGCAATTACTACCATTGGAATTTTGGAAAGCGATTTTGGATCAGCTTTTATTGTTTATCCAAACCCAACATCTGGCAACTTGGCTATTGTTCTTGGAGAAAGCTATGACGATGTGACTGTTGTTGTCAGAAATAGTGTTGGACAGGAAATTGCAATGCAAAATTTCAAATCAACATCCCAAATCGATCTTGAAATTTTTGGTGATAAGGGGTATTATTTGATTGAAATAACAACAAAGTCGGGAAAGGCGGCCAGAATAAAAGTGCTGAAAATATAAAATAAGATTCTAAAAATCAATAGGGTTCCATGTGCATCCACTGATGTGCGTGGAATTCTGTTTTTTGAGCTATTGCATAATACCCATTACTCAAATCCCAGAAAATGAATTATTCGTAAGTTTGCAAAAACAATCGCTTTATGTCAGTTCTTATTGCTCCATCTATTTTATCGGCCGATTTCCTGAATCTGGGAAAAGACATCGAAATGCTCAACAACAGCGATGCCGATTGGATTCATGTAGATGTCATGGACGGCATGTTTGTTCCTAATATTTCTTTTGGCTTTCCGGTAATTGAAGCCGTTGCATCTGTGGCTAAAAAGCCGCTTGATATTCATCTAATGATTGAAAAACCAGAGCGATTCATTCAGCAATTTGTAAAAGCCGGAGCATCGTACCTGAGCTTTCATTACGAAGGGGCTGTTCATCTTCATCGTACCGTTCAGATGGTTAAAGAAACGGGTACAAAATGCGGGGTTGTACTCAATCCGCATACAAGTGTTGGAGTACTTCTCGATATTCTGCCCGATCTGGATTTTGTATTACTCATGTCGGTGAATCCTGGTTATGGTGGTCAAAAATTCATTCCCGGCTCGCTTCGAAAAATTGAAGCCATGCGTAAATTACGCGATTCTTTAAATCCGGATTGTCTCATTGAGGTTGATGGAGGTATCAACGAAGCCAATGCAGCCGATGTTGTAGCTGCCGGAGCCGATGTTTTGGTGGCAGGAAATGCCGTTTTCAAATCGGCAAATCCCCTTGATGCAATTATTAAATTGAAAGCGTAGTTTAGAACTCTCCTGATGACAGCATTACCAAAGTGCATCCATCTATACACTCAATACCCAAAGCACTGGCCTTATCCCAAAGCACTGAGTTGTCGGAGCCGGGATTGAATATTATGCGTACAGGGTTCAGTAATAAAATGTAATCAATCCATTCTTGTTGACGTTCGGCACCTACATACATCGTGACTGTATGAATATTGTCGAACATCCTTTTCTCCGTTAAGATTTCCATCGAACCGATTCTCCCGTTTTTAATGCCCATGGGATACACTGAATGACCATATTCTGCAACTTTTAAAGTCGCAAGGTATGAATAACGGGAGGGGTTAGGGCTGGCACCGATAATCATGGTTGGTTTGTTGGGGGGACTCATGGTGGTGGGGGTATTTGGTGAAATATCGGGAATTCTAAATATTTGATTTGTTTTATCTGTAAAAGTTTATTTAAAAATCGCGACAATATGTCATGTTTCAGGCATTAAATACGCCATGTTGGCAAAAAATAAAGTTTTCCCAAAACAAATGCACAAAAATTCGCCAATGGTCGGAAAATTGATGCCCTGGCGGTTCAATAAATTGAAGAAAAATGAACCTGGAGTCATTCACTATCAAAAGTCAGGAAATTATAGCAACGGCATTTCAGAAAGCCTTCGAAAATAAAAATCAGGTAATCGACGATGTGCATATTCTGAGTGCTTTGCTCGAAGAAGATCAACAAGTATCGCCATGGTTATTAAAGAAGCTTGGCACCAACTCGCAAATGATTTTACAGGCAAGCAATAAAGAAGTCTCAACCAGGCCTAAAATGGATGGTGGCCAACCCTATATGTCTCCGGCAGGTCTCAAAACCATTCAGCAGTCGATGGCAAAGCAAAAAGAACTGGGCGACGAATTTGTAAGCCTTGAGCATATTCTGTTAGGCCTTGTTGAAAGCGATGGTGTTGCCGAACGCATTTTGAAAGACGCCGGCGTAAACGAAAAAGATCTCAAAGCTGCCATCAACGATTTGCGAAAAGGAAGCAAGGTAACAAGTCAGGGTGCAGAAAGCAACTATAATGCGCTAAATCGTTACGCACGCAATTTGAACGATCTTGCTCTTTCCGGAAAACTTGATCCGGTTATTGGTCGCGACGAAGAAATCAGGCGTGTTTTGCAGATACTGACCCGTCGAACCAAAAATAATCCGATTCTTATTGGCGAGCCGGGGGTTGGCAAAACAGCTATCGCGGAAGGTCTCGCGCAACGCATTGTAAAAGGAGATGTTCCGGAAAACCTTAAGGATAAAGTAATTTTCTCGCTTGACATGGGCGCAATGATTGCTGGTGCAAAATTTCAGGGCGAATTCGAAGAGCGTTTAAAAAGTGTTATTAAAGAAGTGATAGATGGCGAAGGACGCATTATTTTATTCATTGATGAAATTCATACGCTCGTTGGTGCGGGAGCCAACCAAAGTGCTATGGATGCCGCCAACATTCTGAAACCGGCATTGGCCCGCGGAGAACTTCGTGCTGTTGGAGCAACCACACTCAAGGAATACCAAAAATATTTTGAAAAAGACAAAGCGCTGGAACGTCGGTTTCAGGTTGTTATGGTTGAAGAGCCCGACCCGGCCGATTCGGTAAGCATTTTGCGCGGTTTGAAAGAACGCTACGAAACTCATCATCAGGTACGAATAAAGGACGAAGCTATTTTAGCCGCAGTTGAGCTTTCGAACCGGTATATTACCGATCGGTTTTTGCCTGATAAAGCCATTGATCTGATTGATGAGGCCGCAAGTAAATTACGTCTCGAAATCAACTCTGTTCCCGAGGAACTTGACGAACTCGAACGCAGAATTCGTCAACTCGAAATTGAGCGCGAAGCTATAAAACGCGAAAACGACGAAGCCAAACTGAGCAAATTGAACAACGAAATAGGTTTACTGAGCGAAAAGAGAAATATGCTCACAGCACAGTGGAAAGAAGAAAAGGACGTTGTTGATCATATTCAGAACACCAAAAAATCGATTGAAGAATTCAAATTCGAAGCCGAACAGGCCGAACGCTCCGGCGATTATGGGAAAGTGGCCGAATTGCGATATGGAAAAATCAAAGATTCGGAACGACTTCTTGAAGAGCTTGAAGAATCAATAAAACATCGAAAAAGCGGGCATGCGCTGATCAACGAAGAAGTTGATGCCGAACAAATTGCAGAAATTGTGTCGCGCTGGACGGGAATACCACTTAACCGAATGTTGCAAAGCGAAAAAGAAAAGCTTCTTCATTTGGAGGAAGAACTTCATAAGCGTGTTGTTGGACAGAATGCAGCTATCGAAGCTGTAAGCGATGCCATTCGACGTAGCCGCAGCGGTTTGAGCGACGAGAAGAGACCCATTGGCTCATTTATTTTTCTCGGCACTACCGGTGTGGGAAAGACCGAATTGGCCCGGGCGCTTGCCGAATATATGTTCGACGATGAAAACAGCATGGTGCGTATCGATATGAGCGAGTATCAGGAACGACACAGTGTTTCACGACTTATTGGTGCACCTCCGGGATATGTGGGCTACGACGAGAGTGGTCAGCTCACCGAGGCTGTTCGTCGCAAGCCATATAGTGTTGTATTGCTCGATGAAATCGAAAAGGCACATGCCGATATTTTCAATATTCTGCTACAGGTTCTCGACGAAGGTCGTCTCACCGACAACAAGGGACGCACAGCAAATTTCAGGAATACAATTATCATCATGACAAGCAATTTAGGGTCTGATATCATCAGAGATAATTACGACGACCTTGAACCGGGAACCGAATCGGCTGTCTTCAGAAAAACCCGCGAGCAGGTATTCGACTTGTTACGACATGCTGTTCAACCCGAGTTTTTGAACAGAGTTGACGAAATTCTAATGTTTAAACCTTTATTGCGGGATGAAATTCGCGAAGTTGTAGAAATTCAGTTGCAGGCTTTAGTAAAAATGCTATCAACACAAGGTGTCCAAATTCATTATACCGAAGAAGTGATTGATGAGCTTGCTCAGGAAGGTTACGACCCACAACTGGGGGCAAGGCCCATTAAACGTCTGGTACAACGCAAAATAGTGAATGAACTATCGAAGCAGTTACTAACCGGCACTTTTACAAAAAACATGAGGGTTAAACTAGATGTAATTGAAGGCAAGTACATCTTTTTGCCCATGTGAATTTTAAAGCCTGTTAACCACCCCCAGCAGCTTTTCAGTCACGTCTTTGGCCATTAGCTCAAAATCGGGACTACCAACAGAACTCATCGCAACCATTGGATTTACAACTGAGACCTGAATGAGGTCGGTGGAAATTTCGGATACAACAACATTACAAGGAAGTAAAACTCCGATATTAGGATCTTTGTTGACCGCCTCCCATGCATGCTCAGGACTACAGGCTCCAAGGATGATATATGGCTTCATCTCCTTTTTTAAAGCAACACGCATTTTTTCCTGCATGTTAATTTGCGATACAACGCCAAAGCCCTCCTCCAACAATGCGGCTTTCACTCTATCTAAAGCATTCTCAAAAGACAAGTTGAGTTTTTTTTCAAAAAAATACGACATAACACAATCATTTATTGTTATTAGACAATACCCGTCCGATTTTCTTGCGGCAGGTATCATTTCCACTCCCAATCGGTTTTGTCGTAAACAGACTTACCCGATTTGGCTGCAATATCGCCAATAAGGTCATCGCAAACCGATTTGCTAACCTCGCGGTTTACAGGTAAAATAGAAACAGAACCCATAGTGAATTTAATCAGATAATGCGTTCCCAGATCGATTATTTCGGATATAGCATTGTATTTGATTTCGCTTTCGGCTTTTGGGGAGGTTAGATGCAACTTGTCGCTTTTGGTTTCGATGGATAATGGCTGGTTAAAATTTTCGGCATAATTCTCTGCATTGAATTTCTTATAGATTTTCACATAACGTTTTCGGATATAAATAGGGATCAGGAAAAACCAGATAACTGCAACTACTCCGAAAATTGCTGCTGCAATCTGATTATCGAGTAAAAGAAAAGATGCACCCATAAGTAAATACGCAACCGGAAGTAAAATCTGGCTTCGTTGCC
The DNA here is from genome assembly GCA_002842495.1 of Bacteroidetes bacterium HGW-Bacteroidetes-6. Classification (GTDB taxonomy): domain Bacteria; phylum Bacteroidota; class Bacteroidia; order Bacteroidales; family DTU049; genus GWF2-43-63. The sequence goes on along the minus strand of PHDB01000037.1, from coordinate 29,522 downwards.
TTCGTTTACGCACTTGCTTCGAATGTGCAACATTGTAAAGTTGATACTTTAAATAATCATCTTCGCGAAGAGTGTAATCTATTTTCATTTGTTTTGAATTATTGTTGATGAATATCCTGCAATTTCGAAATTGTTGTAAATACCGATGTTGGCGTTCGAAAGACTGTTACTCACACCGATGTGATCAACACCTTCCGGCTGCCATAATACCAAATTGGCAGGCAAACCAGTTTCAATTTTGCCGAAATGTTCGAACCCGAATATTTTTGCCGCATTAGTCGATGTGAGTCGAACCCATTGTTCGAGCGAAATTCTTTTTTGTAGTACTCCATAGGCAAACAATAAACTCATTCGGTGTTTGATGCCGCCGGCACCGTTGGGTATTTTGGTAAAATCGTCTTTGCCTGCCAGTTTTTGAGCCAATGTGAAAGGGCAATGATCGGTCGAAACACAATCGATGGTTTCATCGGCCAACCCTTCCCACAACGCGTCAGTATCAACCTTTGTTCTAATGGGAGGACTGATAATGTATGCAAATACATCGGGTTCCGGTTTACTGTAAACCGAATCGTCGAGCAACAGATACTGCGGACAGGTTTCGGCAAAAAGAGGCAGTCCCTCATTTTTTGCTTCGCGGATAAATGCAACCGATTCGGCTGTTGACATATGAACAAGATAGGTAGTACATTGGGTATCGCGCACAATGTCAATCACTTTTTTCACAGCATTGTATTCCGTTTCTGCAGGACGCGTAAGCGCATGATAACGGGGCGCTGTGTTGCCTTGTGAAACAAATTCCTGTCTTAACTGTTTTATTTTATCACCTTCTTCGGCATGAATAGCTACAACGGCACTGTTTTTCTGGATGCATTTCATCGCATCGGTCAATTCTTCGAAGCTAAGGCCAATAGTTTCTCTGTAAGCAAGATAAATTTTAAACGATTTTACGCCATAGTCGTTTACTAATGTGGTAATTTCTTCTTCTACCGATTTGCTCCACCATGTGACTCCAACATGCAGCTTTACGGGAATCGGACAACTTTCGCTTTCTTTTTTTCGCTTCAAAAATGCATCAATGAGCGATTCGCCCCGTGCGGGCGTTACAAAGTCAATCAAAGCTCCTGTACCACCTGCTATAGCAGCCCTTCCTCCAAGCTCGAAATTGTCGCACGATGGACCAGCCGGTGTTGGCAAATTCAAATGCACATGCGGATCGACTCCTGAAGGAATCAGATATTGTCCGGTTCCGTCAATAATCACGTCCGAATTAACTGTCAGCGTGTTAGGAGAAGCAATTGATTCTACCACCTTGCCGCGGATTAACACATCAGCCGCAAAAATGTGATCGGGATTGACAATGGTGACATTGTTAACAAGATATGTGTTCATGCTGTCCGGTTTATTCCGACATTTTCTCCCAAAGCCTAAGAGCCGCTTGTCGCGATTCTGACAATACAACATCTTCGTCGATGGTTAGTATTTTTCCTTCCGAATAGATCAGTTTACCATTGGAAATAGTGTGTAAAACATGCCTTCCTTCCAGCCCAAAGAAAAAATGCCCCATGAAATTGTTTCGTGTAACAGGTGTAGGAGAATCGTAATCCAGCACAATAAGATTGTTGCTTCCGTAGGCAATTTCCATTCCCTGAATATATTTTCCGGCATTCCGCAAACGCGTGTAAATATCGCCCATATCTACACTGTCAAAATTCTGTCCTGCAAAAAAAGCAGTCTGTGCACTTTTAATCATATCGCTGTGCATTCCATCGGTACCAAGCATAATTCGGTCACCCAAACCCTTAGTTGTAAAAAATCCGACCTTATTGTTTAGGTTGCTGTCAGCATTCACTGCCATCCACGAGTTGCTGTTGAGCACAAGTTCGCGTTCAGCATCGTCGAGATGAATTCCGTGACCAAAAATATTGTGATTCAATTCGAGTGCTCCGGCTCTGCGTAAACGTTCCATTACACTGAAGCCATATTTTTCGCGGGTCAGTTTTTCATCAATCGGATCTTCGGCCACATGAATATGAATTCCTGTGTTGTGTTTACGAGCGATCGCAATAGCTTTCAGCAGGGTATCTTCGTTAACAGTAAACGAAGCATGCATCCCAACAAGCCCTGGCCTATTGTTGAGATATTCGTCCGATTCTTCGAGACTTTCAGCCGTTTTTGCTTCACCGTATCTATCGGTGATTTCGTAGCAAAGCAAGTGTCCCACACCAACTTCGTCGAAAGCTTGAGCAATAATTTCGAGAGAACCTTTCAGCATGTTCGGCGACGCATGATGATCGATGGCAAATGTACAGCCGTGTTTGGCACAAGCCATGGCGGTTGTGAGTGCGCTCAGACGAATCATATCTTTATCGAGACACTGGTCGAGCGTCCACCACACATATTCGAGGGTTTCGCTAAAATTCTGAGGAATCTTTTTGGGTGCATTCATACCACGTGCCAGTGCCGAATACACATGGTGATGACCGTTTACGAAAGCTTGTGTGACAATTTTGCCTTTGCAATCAATTATTTTATCGGCAGTGGTTTCATCCGTTACAAAGCTAAATCCCCCACCCCATTTCTCGGCGATTAGCATATGCCCTTCGGAAATTTCAAATGAGTCGGGATGAATATATGTTGCGTTTTTGAGAAGAATCATATTCGAATATTTGGTTTACAAAGTTAGCGAATTAGTACATGAATCCAAACAACCAGAGCGGAATAATATTGCCAAATCCATATTCTATGTCGTCTTTTACCACATACGCATTCTTTATTCCGGTTATCTGGCTTCGCTTTTTCGGCTTTCCACCTATCTCAAAGGTGAATTTTTCATCAACATAGAAGTCGCTGATGGGTGAGTAATTTACCTGATGCTTTGCCGAAATCTGATGCATGAAAAATGTTTCGCGAATGGTTCCAATTTCCGGAGTGCTAAACGCTGCAAGTGCAAAAATCAGATTTGGATTGTTCAAATAAATCTTTTCAGGCTTACTGAGCTGTCCCATTCCACCAGAATTCGAATACAGCGCCGAGAGAATATCGGCTTTAACCAAAAACTGAATGTAGCGAACAACCGTCTCGCGCGAAAGCCCCATTTCGCGACTCAAATCGGCAATGTTGGGCTTGAAAGGAACCAAACCTGCTATAATAGTAAGTAATTTGCGTAAAGCTACAACTGCCTGGTAATCGACGCCGAAAAGAGCGGGCAAGTCTGTTTCTATTACTTGATTTACCGTACTCAGAAGTCTCCTGTGATAACCCTTTTCGTCCTCTTTGGCAAATGGGTACACGCCAAGGTGGTAATACTCATGCAAATATTTCAATGGAAATTTAATTGCGTTAATTATCGCATCTGCCGATTTTGTGCCGTGATTAAGAATGTCATTAAGACTCAGAACAGGGGTTTCCAGTCCGTAAAACAGATGAATGTATTCGCGCAGCGACATTCCGTTGAGGTGAAAATGCAGGGCGCGGCGACTTAAATCTGCTTCGCCTTTGTAAATATCGAGTGCCGAAGAGCCCGAAAACACAACTGTCAGCTTCCTGTAGCGGTCGTAAATATTTTTGATTTCGCGCGACCAACCCGGATATTTATGCACTTCATCCAAAAACAGATGTGTTCCGCCATGCATCACGAAGTTATCGGCCAGCGAAAGCAATGTATTGCCCGAAAAATACAAATCGTCGAGGCTTGCATATAGAACCTCGTTGCTATCCGGAAAGTTTTGTTTCAAATATTGCAACATCATGGTTGACTTTCCAACACCACGGGCTCCGGTGATTCCGGTCAATCGCTGATCCCAACGAACCTGATTAATTGCATAACGCACAAATACCATATCTGTGTCATTAAGCAATTGACGCGAAGTATTCATGAGTGTTTCCATCAATTGTAAATTTAATAGTGCAAATATACGAATAATATACTAGATAGAAACATCATATATAACTAAATAATGCAAATGAAAATCTTTATAATATTATTTAAAATGTAAAGTTGAGTTTACATAAAATGCATATTTATTTCAAAATAATTGATATACAGCTTGTTACAACACAAATTACATCAACTATTAACCACCTGTAAATCTGTTTGTTATGGCCAGCCTGTTTTCTGGTGCGATATTCAGCAGCGACTATTTGACTAGCTTTTTGAAATCGGCTTTCATGGGAAGTTCTAATCTTCTGTTTCCGTCAAATTGGCAAAATGCATTGGCAACTGCCGCAGCTGTAGGCACCAACCCGATTTCACCAACACCTTTGGCGCCAAATGGGCCAACAGAATCGGGGACTTCGACTCCAATAACTTCAATATCGGGTGTTTCGTGTGCGCGGAGCACTCCTAATTCACGAACCTTCTGATAAACAGGGAATCCGTTTTTGTAAGGATAATCTTCGCTAAGCGCATAACCCAAGCCCATATGAACAGCTCCTTCAATTTGTCCTTCGAACATCACGGGATTGATTATTTTTCCGGCATCGTGGGCGGCCACAACTTTTTCGATTTTTCCGTATTCATCAAGAACCACAAGTTGAGCGGCATAACCATATCCATAGTGTGTTTTGGAATTTTCGCATACTGTGCCGGGTTTTACAGTCCAGTTGCATTCCCAACGAGCCTGATACCGGTGTCCGACTATATCGTTTATTGTTTTACCGTTCATGTCGGCTCGCATCGTTTCAGCAGCCTCACGAATTGCATTTCCAAGGAGTACCGTTCCACGCGACGAAGTTGTCATGCCGGTTTTAATACCTGCAGCTGTATCAACAACCACTTCCACGATGGCCGAATCGATGCCGGTTTCTTCGCAAAGAATCTGAGCTGCAATGGTATGAACACCCTGACCCATTTCGGTCCAGCCGTGATGCAGAATAACCTTATCTGGCGATTTAACTTCAATAATAACATCTGAATAATCAACCATTCCATTTCCGATTCCGCTGTTTTTGATTGCTGTTGCAATTCCGCTATATCCGGCATTTTCATAATAAGGCTTCAATGCTTCGAGGCAAGCACGAATTCCAACACCCTCCACATGATCGCCGGTTGCAGTGGTCAATCCGTCAACCAAAGCATTGTCCCAGCGAAATTGCCAGCGATCGAAATTACCCATTTTGCAGAGTTCGTCAACACAAGCTTCCAGAGCAAAAGCAACCTGGTTGGCTCCAAAGCCACGCATAGCTCCACAAGGGACATTGTTGGTGTAAACTGTTTTCGATTCTAAATCAATTACCGGAACAAAATAGCCTCCGGTAGCATGACCTGCAATTCGTTCCATTACTTTTGTTCCAACCGATGCATAAGCTCCAGTGTCGCCAACAGCACGCAATTTCATGGCTGTCAGCTTTCCATTTTCGTCGCAGGCTAAAGTCATGTCCATCCATACTGGATGACGTTTTGGGTGCATCAGCATGCTTTCTTCGCGAGTGAGAGTGAGTTTAACAGGTTTTTTTAGCAGAAAAGCAAACAGTGAAGCGTGTCCCTGAACTGTCATGTCTTCCTTTCCTCCAAACCCACCACCATTGGGAACAAGAACCACACGGACTTTTTCTTCAGGTAAATTCAGCATTGTAGCTACCTGACGGCGGTCTTCGTAGATTCCTTGCCCCGACGAATAAAGCAAAATCCCATCGCCATCGGGCAACGCTACAGCACTTTCTGTTTCCAGAAAGGCATGTTCGATCCGTTGAGTGTTGAATATATTGTGATAGCTGTATTTTGAATTTAAAATCACATCATCTGCATTTCCTTGCTTCAAATTGCAATTATCGAGTAAATTTATGTGATGTTCGTGTACCTGAGCCGAATCGGAATGCAAGGCTTCGTGCATATCTGTTACAGGAGTAAGTACCTCATAATCAATCTTAATGAGTTTTGCTGCTTTCCGCGCATTCTCGGAAGTATCGGCAACAACGCTTGCAATCACATCGCCAATGTAATGAGTAGTTTCTTTTTCGGCAATCATGGCTGGCCAGTCTTTGTAAATCAGGCCCACTATGCGATCACCCGGAATATCGTTGGCTGTGAAAACACGAACAACACCTTGGCTTTTTTCAGCTTCCGAAGTATCGATGCTCAACACTTTAGCTCTGGGATGATCGCTAAAACGCAATGCGGCATGCATCATTTCCGGAAAAGAAAGGTCGTTAACGAATTTTCTTTGACCAATTGCCGTTTCGAATGCTTCGTACTTTGGCATGAAATCGCCAACTCCTTTGTTATGACTATCGGGCTCGCAACATTTGTGTTCCAACATTAATTCGGATGAAAGTTCAATGGCTTTCTCAATTTTCTTATACCCGGTACAACGACACAAATGCCATTTGAGGGCAGTTCTTATATCGTCAATATCCGGATCAGGATTTTCTTGTAATAGAATTTTGGTTCGCATCACAAATCCTGGCGTACAAAAACCGCACTGAACAGCCCCTTTTGCCACAAAAGCCTTTGCAATAAGATCGCGCGTTTTGTCAGGAATCCCTTCAAGTGTCAAGACAGATGCTCCTTCGAGCGATCCCATTTTTGTAACGCAACTTAATTTTGCCTTTCCATCTATTTCAACCAGGCACGCGCCGCAAGCCGACTGACCGTTACAGCCATCTTTCACTGAAGTGATGTATTGATCGTTGCGCAGATAGTTTAGTAGCGACAACTCCGTATTGCCTCCGAATTCTGTTTTGTTGTTATTGAGACTAAAAGTAACCATATCAGCAATTGATTTGGTGCGACATTTTATTTGGAAACCCCAGGACTACAAAAAGTCCGAATTTGATTTATTTCAGCTTAAATTTTTCAAGAAATTCGGATGGTTGTACTGCATTTGGAATTTCGATAACACTTTGAACGCCATTTACATCCTTAAGTCCGCTTCCTGTAAGCAAAACACAAACGATTTCGTTATTCCCAAGCAAACCTGCCTTGTTTTGCTGAAGCATCCCTGCAAAAGCTGCTGCTGCTGCAGGCTCTGCAAAAATGCCAGTGTTTTTACTTAAGACAGAAGATGCTGAAAGAATTTCGGTATCGCTGACAATTGTAATTTCGCCGGCATATTCAAGTAAAAAATGACGAGCCATCCAATAATTCCGTGGGATATCGACAGAAATAGAGTCTGCGACAGTTTTTGAAGGAATAGAAACAAAGTTATCCGAATTTATATTCTTTGCCAGATTACAACTCCCTTCGGCCTGAACAGCCACAATTACAGGCATCTTGTCGATCAACCCAAGTTTAAGCAAATCTTCAAATCCTTTATAAACACCTGAAATAATGACACCATCGCCAACCGGAACAAAAATTTTATCAGGAGCCTTATTCCCAAACTGCTCAAACAATTCGAACGAAACCGTCTTTTTCCCTTCAATAGTGAAAGGATTGTACGCCGTATTGCGATTAAAGACTCCTGTTTTTTCAGTTAATGCTACACTAAGATCGAAAGCATCGTCGTAAGTCCCGGCAACAGGAACAATTTGCGCTCCGTACATGAGAATTTGCGTAAGCTTGGCTTTTGGTGCTGTAGCCGGAACACAAACAATTGCTTTTTGTCCTTGCGAAGCACATATTCCTGCAATCGATGAGCCGGCATTACCTGTTGAAGCGGCAACAATGGTTTCGATTCCTTGTTCTTTGGCCCATGCCGATACCAGGGCCGAAGCTCTGTCTTTGAATGAAAATGTCGGATTGCGCGAATCGTCTTTAAGCCAAAGATTAAAAGGAAGTTTTGATTCATCTATTGAATCAACAGGTATCAAGGGTGTGTTTCCGGCAACCAGATTGCCAAAGCTCTCCGGCTTTTGAATAGGGAGCAAGGCTAGCCAATCTGCCGCAATGTTGTTGGCAACATCACTACAAAATTGTTTCTTTATTTCTTCGTAATAATACTCGGTTTTTAGTACGCCAAACGGAGGCTGACCTGCAGTGTTTTTTGTTTTACACGAAGAACATAAGTACATGAAATCATTGTCATGAAACTCAGTTCCACAATCGTTACAAACAAAAAAATACTTCTGCGGACTCATTAAGCGTTCTTTACTTCCTGATTGAACTCTTCAATCAATTCGTCCCATTTTGCAACCTGATTGAAAAGGGTTGGCCAAATTTCGTGGTCGTACCATTGTTGGTTTAACTCTTCGAGTGGCTTTTCCTGTTGTTCAATCCATGTAAAATACTTTAGATTATGAATTGCTTTTTGGTCGGTATAAGTGAGCTCTTTCAAATAATCGACTGAAGCAGCCAACATCGATTTCTCGAAATCGCGACCGGCTTGCATCTCGCTGTATTCACCTTTTTCCGAACGAAGTTCTTCGAGGCGCGAACCGTACATATCCATGCTATCTGTTGCTATTGAAATAATCACATCATTTTCGTCCATTTCATAATATTTCGCCGTTTTGATAGCAGAAATAAGATTCGCAACACCTGAAATACCCAAGTAGTTCAGCTTGTTGATGGTTGCTTCGTCGATGCCCATGTTTGCAAGAAATTTCTTTCCATCGGGCTCGTTGAATAAGCGAATTGCGCGCATGCAGTCTTCGTCATCGATGGCGGTTACTACATCTGTATTTTTCACATTGTGAACCCAAGGCACGTGTTTGTCGCCAATACCTTCAATTCGATGGCCACCAAAGCCATTGTTTAGCAGGGTTGGACACTGCAATGCTTCGGAAGCAACCACTTTCAATGCAGGGAATTGTGACTTTAAATAATCGCCGGCAGCAATTGTTCCGGCACTTCCAGTATTTGAAATGAAGGCTGAGAGACGCGATTTACCAGTTTTTACATAGCTGTAAATTTCCTCAATGGCTGGTCCTGTTACGTTGTAATGCCAAACCGGATTGCCAAACTCATCAAACTGATTCAAAATAATATGATCGGGCTTTGTGCGACGGATTTCCCAACATTTGTCGTAGATTTCTTTCACATTCGATTCGCATCCAGGAGTAGCATATACTTCGGCACCAATTTCTTTTAACCATTCAAAGCGTTCGCGGCTCATTTCTTGTGGTAAAATTGCAACAGCTGTCACACCCATCAAATATGAATCGAACGCACCACCGCGACAATAATTACCAGTACTAGGCCAAACCGCTTTGTGGTATTCGGGGTCGAATTGACCTGTTATAATACGTGGAGCTAAGCAACCATACGCTGCGCCAACTTTGTGTGCTCCTGTTGGAAAGTACTTTCCAACCATCATGAAAATACGGGCTCTAACACCGGTTATTTCACGAGGAATTTCAATATAATTTACTTTCCCATATCCACCACCGGTTTCTGTGGGTTCATTTTTCCAGGTGATTCTGAATAAATTGGCAGGGTTGAGTTCCCACAGTCCAATTGTTTTCAATTTGGCTTTTATGTCTTCTGGAACAAGTTCCGGATTGCGCATCTGTGAAAATGTTGGCAACAAAATGCCTTTTTCTTTAAACCGCCTGGCGGCTTTTTTCATGGTGTCGCGGTTGACGACACGATCAATAATCTCGATCATGATTCAAATATTTAACCTGCAAATGTAATGGAAATTTATGTGCCAGACTACTTTTTTAATTCAAATAATAATGGCTGCTGCTGTTGTTGTGAAAGAAAATTGATGAGTTTTTCAGCAATAGATTGTTCGTTAAAAGAGCTGGATATGAGATTATATGAAGCTTCGGAAATAGATTGAGTCTGGGTTTGATTGTTTTTAAGCGCGAGAATCGATTCGGCTAGTTTATCCGCATTCGGTACAATGGTTATGATATTGTTTTGTGGGCTAAAAATTTCGTTTATTGCATCCGATTCGCGGGTTATTGTGCATTTTCGCATAGCTGCATAATGGAATAGCTTGTTTGGGATTACTCTCTCAGCTTTGCCCGAACGTCCAAATATTCCAAGACAAATATCAAATCCGGCAATGGTATCCGATAGCTTTTCGTAGGGCAGCCAGCCATGAAGTTGAATATTCGAAAGTTTATTTTTTTCTTTGATTTTGAGAAATTCGCCATATGTAGCTCCATTGCCTATCATGTCGAAAATAATATTCTCGTTTTTGAGCAATGCAGCAGCTTTAGCAATAACATCGGTTCCCTGAAGTGGTACAAAACTGCCGTAGAAGCCTACATGGAACTTGCCATCCGATGTTATGTGTTTTTTCGGTTCGAAGTCGCTTGAAATATATCCAACCGGCACAACTCCAATTTTGTCTTTTGGAAAGCAAAACCATTTGCTGTAATATTGTTTCATTGCTTCGGTATCGGCCAACAGAAAATCGGCATGACGCAAAACAGAATAATCAAAAAGGAATTTGGTGGGAGCTTTGTACCATTGACCATAGTCGATCACCTTAGTGAGATACTCAGATATAAGTGGATCGAAAACAACCGGAGCTTGGCTGTGTCTTTTCACCCAGCTAACATCTTTGTGTCGAAAAGCAGGTACAATCACAAAATCGACTTCGGACGACAATTCTTTTAATTTTGCTGCATTTACGGCATTACGTTCTTCGATCGACAAAGTGCTGCATGTAATTCCCTTGGCTTTTTTCAAGCCTTCGAGCAACACCTTTGTTCGGTGGTATGTAAATTTGTCTTTGCCGCAAAAAAGGACTTTCATTGAGATATATTATTTGCAAAATTCCCGATACAAAGATGAGAAAAGAATTGGATTAAAAGAGCCCGTATGTAATCCAGTAAATAGCTGGATTACCAGATCGGATTCCCACAAATGCTCTTTTGATGTAAAATGTTGATTTTGCTGAATTAAAAAGATACACTCTAAGTGTTTTGTCAGTTGGGATGACAGTCATGTCCGGAACAAAGATGCTGACTGAAACCGGCACCCATTTGTTGACGGGTACCGAAGAAGAATTTATAGGCGAAGCATACCAGACAACAGCTCCTGTATCGGATTCGACAGAAGCAACCCAAAGCGCCTCGCCAACGATCGAGTCGGGTATAAAGACCCAGATTGTTGCATCAATCACACTGTTTTTTGAGTTCAAGTGTCCCAAAAGGGGTTGAACCAATGTTGATTCGTATTCAACACTACTATCTATTTCAATTGTTGCTTCATAATCCAATGTATCAATCAAAACATGATTGTTGTCGAAACGCCACGTTCCATTATCTTCCGGAAGAAAGTTACAGCGTTTTATCAATGAATAGTTTGAGTAACCGGCTGATTCTTTTCGTTTCATAAAAACACAGGAGCCCTGATTGTAATTATTCTCCAAAATTATTCCGGGGAAATATTCACGGATCATTGCATACAGCCATGGCTGGTTTTCGTTTGTCTTTGCGAATATAAGATATTCGTATTGCTGATTGGAAAGTTGAAGATGTAAGTGTTTTAATTCTTTGATCGAGTCGGGATTGATTATTTTAAGATTGTTGGGAACACTGTACTTTTCAGCGTAATATGTTGTGATTTCGGGACGAAAATTGCACAAAACCAGTGTTGAATCGATAGCGTGCGATTCAGTGAACGATTTTATTTCCTTCATTGATTCCTGATACGGATACTTATAAAAGTAACGATAATGCTGTCTGACGAAAATAAGCGAAAAAACAAGCATTAGCGACCAAACACCTGTAAGAATATACGTTTGACCTTTTCCGGCTTTTTCGAAAACACTAAAAGCCAAGATTACCAGCATTGGAAAAGAAAAGATCAATACCGAAAATTGAAGTAGCGGAGCAACCTCAACAGAATAAAGATAACCAATTACTGCCGGCATCACTCCTAAAACAAAAGCGAGAAGATGTGCTTTCTTCAGGTTGTAGTTTTTCGCAATTAAAGCCTGACCCAAGCCAAACAGCACAATAGCTCCAAATGTGATGGCTGTTATTTTTGAAAAATGAAAAATATATTTCAAGTAGTCGTAAAAAAACGATGGAGTTGGCTTGTTGAGCCAGCCACCAATACCGCCAATATTAAGTTGATGAAAAAAGATTTCAATATGAGGGATATAAAGAATTCCTATTATTAAGCCCGAAAACACATAGTTCCGAAGAGCTTTCCCCCGAATTAGAAAAAGTCCGGCAAAGCCAGTTAACCCAACCATCAATGCTGAAAAATGATGATTATACATACAAAGAGCTGCCCCCAAAATGAAATAGAGGTAGTTTTTCCACGACACGCCGGTTTTTGTTAAAACAATACGCGACCAGCCAAGCAGCATCAGAAGCGTAAAAAACAAACCACTACCATATGGACGAGCAATTTGGCTATAAACAATGGTATAGTGCATAAATGCGATTGTTGCCGCTGACAGAAGACCAACTTGCGGCGAAAACCACTCACGCCCTATGCGCCAAATAAGATATACCGATGCAATTCCAGCAATGATAAAGGGGAGTTTTATCCATCCTTCATTAAACCCAACAAGCTGAGTATAATAATACAAAAACACCTGAACACCAACAGGATGCCCATCAACACGAGCTCCAAGAGCAATCATTTCGCCAAAGCTATTGTATTGCGTCCGGAAAAGTGCACTGAATTCATCGTAAGTAAACGGAATTTCGAATAAATTCCATAATCGGAGTATAGAAGCTGCCGCGATAATTGACAGAATTATTATTCTTTCGCCACGGGTAATCTTCATGCGTTATTTCTCGGTTGTTTTCAGAAAATTTGCTGCCGGATTGGCATATTGTTGAATAATATATGGGAGTTCATTTTGACCTAAACCAACTTCTCCGAGCTTTTTCATAAAATACTGTTTGAGTTCAGCTGATTTGGATTCGCTGATCTCGAACTTGTTTGAGCCAAAATGAATATTGTATGCAGCTTTTTGGGTATCGGAAAGCTTGTATGATGCGAAAATGCGCTGGTCTATCATCTTGGCAATAGCTTCGCTTTGTTCGTGAATACCAAGGGAAGCAATACTAGCTAATTCAGATGTAATAGGCTTATCGAAATGAAAATGAACATATCCTTTTTGGCCTCTCATCCCCAATTCCATACTAATGAGATCGTCTTTAGGCGATTTTACAAAATCCTGCCCGGTACCTTTCATCCAAAGCTCTCTTGCTTTCAGGCCATCGCATGGGTCAAATTCGTACGAAATGCTTACCGGGATAATATTTAGTGGCATCAACGATTCAGCAATATTCTTGGACTCGCCCGATAAAGCCAGCATTCGCAAAAGACTTTCCTGAGTATTATCATTTCCGTCTTTTGCACGTCCTTCGCGCTGAGCAATCCAGGTGTAGCTTCCTCGTTCGGTGATGTTTCCTCTGATGTATTGCGAAAGATGCAACGAGCTACGAAGCAACTCCCGACCAGTGACATCGCGCCGCACAACAAAAGATTTGTTGATACGAACAAGAACCTCTATCCATGGTTTAATAAGTAAATTGCTTCCGATTGCAATTTCAACTGTGGGAATATTATTTAAATGCAAAACCAGGTCGAGAAGAGCTGGATCGAGTACAATGTCGCGATGGTTCGAAATAAACAAGCAGGGCTTGTCGGTCGGAATATTTTCAATCCCGGAGAAAGTAAGCTCCGACATCGATTGAGCCTTGAGTCCGTATAAAATAGGTTTGATTAAAAAAACCTGGAAATCGTCGGCTTTTCGAACAGTTTTTAAATTCTCCAAATAATGAAGATAGTTTTCTTTGAAAAAATATTTCAAAATAGAAACAAATTCATCCTCAACAATTAATTTGCTGATTGCGTTTTCCATTTCATCATCACGAAATGGTCTGATGTCATCGAAGTTTTCCATGCTGTTAAAAAGGCAAAGTTAAAATAAATTCGTGTTTTGAATCGAGTCTGCATTTTGCAACCACCCGAATTGTTTCTCGTTTTCACACAAAGTTTAGCTGAGTTCAAACCTGAAATAACTTTTTAGTCAATAATATTTTCTTTTCTATTATCTTCGCCCAAACTCCCAGCAATGAAAAATCTTTCCCATACCAACAGTCAGGGTAAAGCAAAAATGGTTGATGTAGCTGACAAACCAAATCAAACTCGGAAGGCAAAAGCTTCGGGAAAAATCTTCCTTCAGCCTGACACCATCCAACTCATAAAAGATAACAATATCAAAAAAGGAGAAGTACTCAGTATTTCCGAATTTGCTGCCATTATGGCCGCAAAGAAGACTTCGGAGTTAATACCTCTTTGCCACCCATTGCTGCTAACCGACGTAAATGTTTCCGCTAAACTGCTGGATGACTGTGTAGAAATTGAAGCAACTGTTAAATGTATTGGCCAAACCGGCGTAGAAATGGAAGCTCTTACTGCAACCAGTATTGGACTGCTTACTGTTTACGATATGTGCAAAGCCGTCGATAAACAAATGATCATCAGTGAGATTAGATTACTCGAAAAGACAAAATCCTGATGATCTATTCCGGTAGTTTTGAAACTATATCGGTGACGGAAGCAACAACTTCTTTCTGTTTCCCGGCAAATTCCACATTCACCCAGACTCTACCTTTTTCAATGTCTACCCGGGTTACTGTCGCCTGTTTGTAATTACCGTAAAGCGGAATATACACAACGTCGTCTTTATTAATTTCAGTCAAAGGAATCACCGGAAAACACTTTTCGCGGGGAACAACTACTAAATAACTCCAAGCCAAAAGCAACACCTGGTCTCCTGACGAGTGTATAAGAATTCCCATTTTATCGTTATTTCCATCTTTGTATATCACGGTGCGCCCTGCTTGCCATTCTTGCGTCAAAACAACAAATGTGTTTTGGGGCAATAGCTCTGTCATTTGCCCAATGGGAACGCCCTCTTTGTTTTTCGCAGGATTATCCCACGATATATCCAGGTAATGCACCAATGGGCTATCCTGATTTTTGTCGTCAACCACCATTGCTCTTTGCATACCCGATCCCGACTGCCAGCTTGTAAGTACGATATCTCCTTTTCTTGCTGTTTGTCCGGCAGGTATCGGAATAATCAACGAATTCGGAATTTGCACTTCTTTCGAAATTTGTTTTACTTTCGACTCCATCGAATCGGGTTCTGTCATTATGTTCTGGTAAAAGATAAACATACTTTGTTTTCCTTCTTCAAACGATTTGTCGATAAAAGCACGCGATGGAGTTAGAACAAATTCTCCACTTAAAGAAGATGTACTATTAATGACAGGGTAATTCACCGGAATTACTCCAGGCCGAATAGTGCTGTCGGTTTGAGCCTGAATTATTCCGATAGAAACCATGAATAGTAGCAAAAAAGGTTTCATTTTTTCTTGCTAAAGTAAAAAGTTTTCGTGAATATAGCCTATGCTGGTTTTCGTAATTGAAAATCAATATCTTTGCTTGTGCATTAAAAACAATTTGCAGGCGATTATTGAATCTCAAAAAGTTGTCCACTATGAAAATTATCAAAAGGATTCTTCTTGGGTTGTTTGGACTCATTGTTCTTGCCAATATCTGGATTTTGGCAACAGGGAATACATACATTTATAATGCATTGTATTATCAGTATGTAGGAATTGAAGACTTTTCGATTTTCAACAACAGAGTTGTTGAAGCAGGTGAGCCATTGCCTATTGCCGAAAGCACCCAGAAAGCAGAATTGTCGGCAAACTTTCGCAATTTTTTAATCGAGAAAGAGACAACGGCATTCCTTATTTTGAAAAACGATTCTGTTGTTTATGAAGAATATTGGGATGGGTATGGCCCCGACACTATATCGGGGTCATTCTCGGTTGCCAAAAGCATTGTGAGTATTATGATTGGAATTGCTATCGACGAAGGTAAAATAAAAAGTGTCGACCAGAAAGTGTCCGATTTTTTGCCGGAATTCTCAGAGGGTTCAAAAGCTGAATTATCTGTGAAAAATTTACTCACCATGTCTTCGGGGTTCGATTGGGACGAAGCATATGCAAGTTTGCTCTCTCCGACAACCGAAGCTTATTATGGCAACGATTTACGTGGAATGGTTGCTAATCTGAAGATAGTAACTACTCCTGGAACACTCCATTCGTATCAAAGCTGCAATCAACTTGTATTGGCTTGTATTCTCGAAAAGGCGACAGGAAAAACACTAAGCGAATATACATCCGAAAAGCTTTGGAAGCCAATAGGAGCTACACACAATGCCCTTTGGAGCCTTGACTCAAAAGGTGGGCTTGAAAAAGCCTATTGCTGTTTCAATTCAAATGCACGTGACTTTTCACGCATTGGTTCTCTATTTTTGCACGATGGAAAGGTAAACGGGACGCAAATAGTTTCGGCAGAATATGTACGAAATTCAACGCAGCCCTGCTTAATCCCCGATGAAACCGGTCACAAATGCAATTACTATGGCTATTCGTGGTGGATATCATCGGTCGACAATGTCAATTTTTACTATGCAAGGGGAATTCTCGGACAATATATTATTGTTGTGCCGTCCGAGAACATGGTTATTGTTCGCCTTGGGAGACAAAGACCCGATTTTGGTGACGTTCAGGCAGCCGATTATATAGTGAGAAATGTGATTATCGATTTGCATGCATCCGGATTGTAAAAATTTATTACAACTGGCCTACTTTGAATATTTTTAATAGTACTTGGGGCATTTGCCAGAGAATGCTTTTTTCAATATTGCTAACTTTGCAGAAATATTAAAAAATGAGCGAAATTAGCATACTTGCTGTTAATATCTCTGAGAAAAAGGGGACAGTGAAAATTCCGGTCGACTCTATCCAACTATGCGATACAGGTGTTTCAGGCGATGCACATAGTGGCAAATGGCATCGAATGGTGAGCATGTTGGCTGCTGAAAGTGTAGAAAAATTCGAACATAAAGCAGGGCGTAAAATCAATTTTGGTGAATTTGCAGAAAACATCACCACAAAAGGTATGTTGCTATACGAAACACACCCACTCGATCGGTTTGCCGGAAATGGAATTGAGCTCGAAGTAACTCAAATAGGAAAAGAATGCCATGGCGATGCATGTGCCATTTATAGAGAAGTTGGCAACTGCGTTATGCCAAAAGAGGGCATTTTTGTTCGTGTAATCAATGGTGGAACAATGAAATCAGGAGACAAGCTTGAATATATTCCCAAGGTTCAACGAATACATATTATTACTTTGAGCGACCGGGCTTTTGGTGGAGAATACGAAGATCGAAGCGGACCAGCCATTGAACAACTACTGAAAACTTTTTTCGAAACAGAGAACAGGCAATATTCTATTCAACGAACAATCATCGCCGACAACCCCGAAGCTCTCGAAGCATTGATCGCCCACTCTGTAAATGAAAATTTTGATGCCATTTTTACAACGGGTGGAACTGGTGTAGGCGAGCGCGATATCACTCCCGAAACGGTTGTTCCGCTTCTCGACAAAGAGCTGAATGGAATTATGGATATGATAAGGCTTAAGTACGGCCAAAATAAACCACAGGCATTATTGAGTCGGAGCGTTGCAGGAACCATTGCAAAAACTCAATTGTACTGTCTTCCGGGAAGCGTGAAGGCTTGCAACGAATACATGACTGAAATTCTGAAGACTTACCATCATCTCATGCTGATGTTGCATGCGATTGATGCACATTGATTACAAGCCGAGCAAGATTCTTAACACCTCATTTGCCTGCAATGCTGCGGCAATGGTAACTTTTGGGGCAAGTGGCGGATTGTTTTCCGAAACACTTTCTCCAAAATCGCCAACAACTATCAGCTGTCCGCTTCGCTTAACAAGCATTCTTTCTGCATTATGAATTCCAGCAAGTCCCGAGGCACAAACCAATGGCGTTTCAGGGAAATATTTTGCTACGGCCTCAATAATCATAAGTTTCGATTCTGCTGCGTCGAAGGCTTCTACAATCACATCACAACGACTGAAAAGTGTTCTTATACCATTTTCGTCGAGCCGAAGTTGGTAAGCATCAATAGTAGCATCGGTATTAATTTGTAGCAAATTTTGCTTCAAACAATCCGCTTTAGGAAAACCAATCTGATTTTTGAAGAAAAATTGTCGGTTTAAATTGCTTTCTGCAACAACGTCAAAATCGGCTATGATAATTTTTTGCACACCGCTTCGGATAAGCATAGATGCACAGTTCGAACCCAACCCACCGCAGCCAGCAATGCCTACGGTGAATGAAGAAACTTTGTTTTTTATTTGTTCGAAAGTCATACTTTTCTCAACAGATATTCAAAAGTACAATTATTATTGGCAAAACCAGACTAAAAAATGAGTGTAAACTCCCAACACTACCCTTGAGGCAGTTTTACGGCGAATGTAGTCCCAACTCCAAGCGTGCTTTTTGCTTTGATGGTACCTTTGTGCCGGTCAACAATAGCTTTAACGAGCGAAAGGCCAAGTCCGGTACCCTCTATATTTGAGCTTTTGGCATTCGATGCTCTGTAAAATTCGTCGAAAATATGTGGCAAGTCGGTTTTGGGAATCCCTGCCCCATTGTCTGTCACGTTAATTTGAAGTGTTTTTTCGTCTGAAATAACCTCCAAAGTCACTTCGCCACCTTGGGGGGTGTATTTCATTGCGTTTTGCAATAGGTTGCTTACCACCTCACCCAACGAAGATTTGATTCCTTTAAAATATGGGTTTGTCAGATTTATATTTTGCAAAAATGTGATATCTTTTTGCTTAGCGCACAAACTTGCCGAATTAATGGCCTTTTCCAGTATTTGCCCCAAATCGATAGTTTCCTTGTCGAATTGCTTATTGAGGCGCATATTGGTAAGAGCCAGCAACTCGACAATGAATTCGCTAAGCTGCAATGTTCTCTCGTATGCTTTTGTGATAAACTCCTGATTGGCCGAATCTAGAGGAGCAATCATTTGTTTTTCAACAACTTCCAGGTTGATTTGAATGGCTGCAATATGGCCCTTGATATCATGAGTGAGCCTTTTTACATACTCGTTTTTTATTTGATCTTTTTCAATCAAATTCATATTGGCTTTCCTCAGCTTCGATTCAACATTCCTTAATTTTCCTGAAAGCGACGAAGTGATATAAACAACCAGATATGAGGTTGTTGCAAAAATAAGCAGCGATGCAAACAAGTACACCGGATCGTTTTCAATTAGTGAAGAAATGTATTTATTGATTGAAAAGTGAGGAATAAATTCCAGATATTCTGTTATAGCCAACGATGCAAAAAGAAATATCCCAACAGATGTTAGAAAATAAGTGCATTTTTTATTGAGCAAAATGCTGCTTATAATCATGTGAAAAATATAAAAAATAATAAACGGATTTTCAATTCCTCCCGAAAAATGCAATAGCACCGTTAGAAAAAGTAAATCCGCTATTATTTGAATATTGATGTGATTCCTGACCTTGAGAATGTATCGTTCATCTCTTCTGTTCTTAATAGTTCGAAGAAAAAGAATGTAAAACACATTGCTGACCAGCAATAGAAAAGCCAATACGAATAAAGCCGTATAATTGATTTGCAGTTTAAAAATGAATGCAGAGATGGCAGTTACAACAAAAACTCCAATCGCCGCATACCATCTGATACTACATAACCAAAAAGCCTTTTTTATCAGGTTTTCCGAGTCAGGTATGTTGATCATCTTCTAGTCCTTCAAAAACTTTTTGATTTCGTTGAGTAATCCATCAGAATCAACAGGCTTGCTGATAAATGAATCAAGGAGTAGAAGGAATTTTTGTCCGGCTTCATTTTTATAATCTACCGATATAGTTCCGTCTGGGTTTTGGAGTTTCAACACTTTATTGCTCTCAAATCCGGCCATACCTTCCATTTCGTTGTACATCTCAACAATCTGAGCACTAGCCGACATCGTATCGATACCGGTAAGCATAATGGCCGGAGTTGTTTTGAATGGCTCACTAACCCTTAATTTCTTTGCAAGGTCAAAACCAGCACTGTAGGTTTCCATGTTAACATCAAGAATAAATAAATCGGGCTTAAAGGCCAGAGCCGTTTCAAATCCTTCGTCGGCACTATGCGCCATTTTTGTTTCATAACCTTTGGCTGTTAGCATTGCTGCAATAGCTGAAATAAAGGTTTTGTCATCATCGACCAATAAAATTTTCTTTGTTGTCATAATAGGGTTTTTAATCTGTAAATATAGGCAATCATTCTTCTGTTTTATTGAAAAAAAATAAATATTTATTGTTATTCACAAATAATTACCATATACATATTGCATGCATTTATCTTGCATTCCCTAAACACATTGATTGTTAACAAAATAACATTTTCGCTATTCTCAATAATGCGACAATCAAAAAATGAATCTGACATAAAAAAACGATCATATTTATTGAGGACTTTCCTGATAAACACAGTTTTCTCACGCATTTCAGACACCACAAGAAAATCCCTTCATGCGATTCTTTCACAAAATCAACAACAGATATTTTAGGGAAGACTAATTTGAAAGACCCACTATTACCACAGCTTCTGACGGCGACTCGCGCAATACAATGAAGATGAGGAAAAAAGAATAACAAATCCTCATATACTTATCCATTTTATGTATTTTTGAAGATTCAATCACGTGTTGATTCATGGAAATCTCAAAGAAAAAATCGATCAAGGATTGGGCCGCCGACGACAGACCTCGCGAAAAGATGCTCTCCAAAGGTCCTGAAGCACTTAGCGATGCTGAGCTTTTAGCTATTCTCATTGGCAGCGGCACACCACAAAAAAGTGCGCTTGAATTGGGTCGTGAACTCCTTTATATGGCTGACAACAGCCTAAAAAAGCTCTCGCGATTTTCGGTGCATCAAATAAAAAAAATAAAAGGTCTAGGTTCGGCACGTGCTGTAGCCATTGAAGCAGCACTTGAGCTCAGTCGTCGTCGGCAATCGGAACCGGCCGACGAAGAAACAGTTGTGGGTCGGTCGGCCGATGCATTCCGTTTTATTCAACCCTTTTTGCGCGACAAACAACACGAAGAGTTTCATCTGATGTGTTTGAACCAGCGCAACAAGATTATTGCTCATTTCCGTATCAGTGATGGCGGCATTTCCTATACCAGCGTCGACATTCGAAAAATCATGAAGCTGGCTCTCGATTCGGTTGCAGTTGCCATTATTATTGCACACAATCACCCTTCGGGAAATCTCAGTCCAAGTGAAAATGATATCAAGCTCACCAACCGTATAGCAGAGGCTGCATTTGTTCTCGACATCAAGCTACTCGACCACATTATTGTGGCCAACGATGAATACACCAGCTTTACCGACGATGGTCTTATAAAAAACTAAAGCATGAAAATTGTAACTATTGTAGGAGCCAGACCCCAAATCATTAAAGCTGCAGCACTCAGTCGCGAAATCAAAAATCATTTCAGCAACGAAATCGAAGAGTTTATTGTACATACGGGACAACACTACGACGACAATATGTCCGAGGTGTTCTTTCGCGAGCTTCAGATCCCCAAACCGGCCGTAAATCTGGGTGTAGGATCGTCGAATCACGGTGAACAAACAGCGCTAATGATAAATGGAATCGAGCAAGTGCTTTTGGAACACAAGCCCGACGGGATAGTGGTTTATGGCGACACCAACAGCACACTGGCCGGAGCCGTAGCCGCAGCTAAAATACATATTCCGGTTTTTCATATCGAAGCTGGCTTGCGCTCGTTCAACAAACGCATGCCCGAAGAAATCAACCGCATTGTTGCCGATCATTGCTCCACCCTGCTCTTTTGCCCAACACGAACAGCTGTCAAAAATCTCGAAACCGAAGGTTTCAGCAGCGGACTGATGGGACCATTCAGTCTCGATAAACCAGGCGTGTTTCATTGCGGCGACATCATGTTCGACAACTCCAACTATTTCTCGGGATTAGCAGAACAACAATCGCAAATTCTACAGCAACAGCAATTAGCTGGCAAAGCATTTGTTTTGGCCACTATCCACCGTAATGATAATACTGATAATCGGGAACGACTCGAAATTATACTCGAAGCCATTTACCGTGTTTCAAAAAAAATGGAAATTGCTGTCATTCTTCCTCTGCATCCACGTACACAAAAAATGATGACCGAATGGAATCTTGCTTCGGATTTACCCGAAGGTGTTGATGTACGAATTATACCTCCTGTTTCGTTTCTCGATATGATTATGCTCGAAAAAAACTGCAGTTTGGTGCTTACCGATTCGGGTGGAGTTCAGAAAGAAGCTTTTTTCTTCGGAAAACCATCGTTGATTTTACGTCCCGAAACCGAATGGGTTGAAATACTAGAAATGCGTGCTGCGCGCTTGGGGGGCAACACTATCGATGATATCGCCGGACAAGCCGAAGCCTTACTGAATTATCCTCCTACGGAATTTCCACCTATTTTTGGCGATGGGCATGCTGCCCAGTTTATTTGCGAAACCATCCTGAAATACAATGGCCGATAGCCGTAAACATGTTTATATAAAAAGCTGTTTCAGTAATGCAAAACTGAACTATACGCTGCATTACATTTTTGTGGAACGGCTTGGCATTACCTTCTCAATCAACAGCGACACCATCCCTGATGGAAGCATTATTATTGGATACGGCTCTCAAAACAACACTACTTTCAATATTCCTGACTGCGATTACCTGCATCCAAGCGGCATCCCCGGCTTCTTTCCCGAAGTCCGAAAAAATACTGTCACACCGGGTGGTTCACATAACTACAACAATATTTTAACCGAACAGGATAGCAAATTATATCGAAACGTGACGACTCACAAAGACTCTCGTTTCCAGCAAAGCTATTCTATCGAACTTTTTCCCACAACCGAAAACGGCTTCTGCATCAAATTCGATCTCTTTTCGTCCGTATTTTTCATGCTTAGCCGCCACGAAGAATACATCAGCACAGACACCGACCAACACGGTCGTTTCGACCTGCAACACTCATTTGCCTTTCGTCACAAATTCCATAACCGTGCTGTGGTCGACGAGTGGATCGGATTGCTTCGCTCACAACTTCAGCCGTTTTTTACAGCCGACTTATTTAGAAAAGAAATACCGGCATTTTCGCTAACCATCGATGTCGATCAAATATTTTCGTATCGTTGCAAAGGCTTTATCCGCAACACCGGTGGATGGCTACGCGATTTGTTTAAAGGAAAAATCGGCACGTATCTCGAACGCCCGTTGGTTTTGCTTGGTTTACTCAACGATCCTTTCGACACCTTTGCCATAGCAGAAAGCTGGGCAAAAAAACACCAAATAGCGTTGCAATACTTTATTTTGGCTGCAACCGATCGTTGCGATTTCGATAAAAACGGAAGGTTGAACTGTCCCAAAGCATTGCAGGTTCTGAAAAACATTGAACATCCGGGCCTGCATCCATCATACGACTGCCTTAACGACGACGAAAAACTAGCCAACGAACACAAACTGCTCGAAAGCCTTTGCGGTAAAAAAATTGATACTGCACGACGTCATTTCCTGCGAATGCGTTTACCCGAATCGTACCGGCAATTGACAGAGCAGGGTTTCACTCACGATTACACCATGGGATTTGCATCGGGTATTGGTTTCCGTGCAGGAACGTCGCGACCGTTTTTGTTTTTCGACATGCAAACCGACGAAGTGCTTCCACTCACCGTTCACCCGTTTTGCGTGATGGATGGAAGCCTGAAAGACTACAAACAATTAAAATTGAGCGAAGCCTCGGACGAGCTACAACAAATGGCAGCCTATATTCAATCGACAAATGGGATTTTCGAAATACTTATTCACAATGAAACCCTTTCCGAAAAAGGACGCTGGAAAGGCTGGACAACCATGCTCGAGCAACTGATAAAAAGCTTTCAAAACCTTCAATCATGATCAGATACCTGAAACACGAAGAAATTGACAAAAACGCCTGGGATGCCTGCATACTTCGGTCCCCGGCGCCGTTGATTTATCCTATGTCGTGGTATCTCGATGTGGTTTCGCCTGGTTGGAGTGCGTTGGTCGAAGACAATTATAGCAGAGTGATGCCTTTGACTCATCGGAAAAAGACAGGAATAAACTATCTTTTTCAACCTCCATTCAGTCAACAATTAGGGATTTTTGGTTTACAATGCAATTCCGATAACACCCAAGAATTTTTAAAAGCCATCCCAAAGCAATTTCGTTTTGCCGAAATCATGCTCAACGAAAACAACCCGATTGAAATGGCTGGAACACAAAAGCTGACCAACATCACACTGAATATTGAACGCAACATCGAAGAAATCAGAAGTGGCTACAACGACAATACCCGGCGCAACATTAAAAAGGCAAATCAAAACAATCTCACATGCTACCAAGGTTTTGACATTGAAAAAATAGTGAGTCTGTTCAAAAACAACAAAGGCAACGAAGTAAAACAAAGCGATGTGTGGTATGCCAATCTGCTCACTCTCGCCTATCAGTTGCGTCATAAAAGTTTCGGCACAACTTGGTCGGCAATTGATGCCCACAACGAAATTGTAGCTGGCATTTTCACCGTCGAATTTGCCAATCGCGTCATTCTACTTTTCAGTGGTTCCGGACCCGAAGCCCGCGATAGTGGAGCCATGCATTTTCTGGTCGATAATATATTGACTGATGCAAGTATGCGCAACAAATTGTTCGATTTCGAAGGCAGCAACAACGAAAATCTGGCCCGTTTCTACATGGGTTTTGGCGGCGAGAAAAAAGAATATGCTTTTGTGAGGATGAATCGGCTGCCATTCTGGATGAAATGGATAAAAAAAAGATAATTGATTCATGGTGTTTTCATACATTTGTGTGATAATCATTGCACACTCAATCAAGCATGAAGCATTTTGTTTTATCGACTATCCTACTTTTTATCTTCTGGTTTGCAAAAGCGCAGATAATTCCAGGCGGATATGCCGAAGATAACTGGGGAAACCGTATAGCTATTGATGATAGCATCCAACAAAAAACAACCGTCATCATTCCTTTTTCAACCTCAAACTGTGGTTACTGCCTAGTTGACGGATATTTTACAGAAACCAACTATATCGAAGCCAATACAGCCAACGGTGGTGCATCGTTTCATCAGTGTTTATTCAACCCTCAGCTAGACATTTATGCGTTCACGAAGCATTTTGGGTGGAAGAATCCAGTACTGACTTACCCTCCGGTTCTGTATAATATTCATAAAGGTGGGTTTCCCAACGTACTTGCATTTAAAAATGGGAAGCAAGTAATACAAGACTATTACAACTACGACAATTATCCCGTACTAAAGAAAGCACTTTGGGACAGCGGCCAGTATATGATTCCGACAGGTAATCTTCGTTTGGCCAATAATTTCATCTGGGAAAACGAAAATTTCGATGCTGTCGTGGTATTTCCACAAGGCTCGAAAAAGGATTCTCAATTGGAAGATATTGGAAACAGAAATAAATCATTCACTTGCAAAAACGTCGACAGTCTTTCATCTGAAGATTTGAGAAAAAACCTGATGCTTGTTGGACAATTTAGTTTGCCTGATTTGGCTGACTTCTTCATAGGCCAGGAAATTCCATTGCAATTTTCCGATAAAAATCTGATTGTAGGAAATTACAGTTTCCCTTTCGACTCGGTTGGTATTTATATCTGGTTCACCAATCCATTCAATCCCGAAAAATATATTCTTTTAGATATTGGCAATGGAAATAGAAGGATACAATTTTCGGAATATCTCGATTTTATAGTTTATTCAGGAAGCGATTCTCTGAATTATAAAAAACTCATGTACGGGCAATATGACGTATCGGATGGAAAGTCCCGCATTGTTCCCGAAAAAACCTTTAGCGACACCGAATTGGAAAAACATTGCTTCAAACAATGCTCGATCCCTTTGCATAAAAACGCCAGTGACCATATTGAGCGATACGAGACAATTCCAGTTGCCCGTAAAATCACAGAAAATGGAGAACAATGGACAATCAGCAGCGCTAATTGTCGTTTTCCGGACATCACAACTGATGCCGACAACAATATATGGGTTACTTATGAAGAAAATGGTGATATAATACTGTTGAAGGTTGATTCAACAGAAAGCCACTACATTATTGAATCGGACGAATCGGACAGCTACAATCCAATTGTAGTATCGGACAAACAAAGAATATGGGTGTTTTATCTCAACAACG
This sequence comes from Bacteroidetes bacterium HGW-Bacteroidetes-6, assembly GCA_002842495.1. Lineage (GTDB taxonomy): Bacteria > Bacteroidota > Bacteroidia > Bacteroidales > DTU049 > GWF2-43-63. Next base: position 3,538 of record PHDB01000037.1, on the reverse strand, counting down.
AAGATTCATATTATCGACTGTATGCTCGCTTCCTAGAAAACAATAATTTATCCGACAAAATATTAATCTCTGGGAAAGAGCCCATCGATGTTAATATCATAAATGCAGCATCGTTAGGAAATGAAATAAGTATTGCTTGGTGCGAATGGAAAGCGAACTTGAGGTTTCTGCAGATGTGTACAATAAGCAACGGAACACTGGGAAACGTTTTGCCGATTAATCTTGCTCCTTCTCAATATGCTGAGGGATATTCAAACGCATGGTACCCATCATTATGCTACTTCTCGAATGGAGAATTGTGGGGTGCTTGGAACCAACATTATCCTGGAAATTTCTGTATTATAGGTGGCAAGATTGGAGAAATGCCGCAGCCAGTTACATTATCGGCGAAGAAGATGGATGATTGGGAAACAGGAGGCTATCCATGTATTTTCAACAGTAGAAACGGGGAAAAATCAGTCGTTTATGAATCCAATGGCTGGGATGTTATTGATAAAAAAGCCCAAACTATTAAAATCTCCATTTATAACGAGGAACTAAAAAAATGGAGCATCGGGTCCGTTATTTCGGACAAGCGCCAAACATTACTAAACGAAACCCCAGTTGCCGTTTCTAGCAACAGCGGACAAAGCATAGTTGTTTGGAGCGGACGACCAGAAAGCATTAATTCGGTTTGGGGCATCTACATTTCAATCAATAGTGGCGACAAATGGTCGCACCCGATTCTGATTTCGGAGAAAGATATAACTTCTCGTCATCCACAAATAGTCTATCAGGGGGAAACTAATTCGGTCTGGATTTCTTGGCACAGTGGAAACGGAGAAAACATGAAGACGGAAGTAATTGAAATTTCCCTCAACAAATTCACAGGCAATTAGACTTTGAAACAACAAACTTTTTAAAATGCCTCATGAGTTACAGCAAATCTTTATTTTCTTATTTCGAATTCATCGAAAAACCGTTTACCTCCAGCAAAGTTGTCGATTATAAACTAAACGTATCGAATATCGACACAAATGCAAAATTGGATATCGGGTTCGAAGACAATATTGCCATTTCTAGAGTACTGTCTAATATTTTTCTTTTCATCCAGTTTCTTCATTTTAGTAGCAACAACGAAAATCTGGCCCGTTTCTACATGGGCTTTGGCGGCAAGAAAAAAGAATATGCTTTTGCGAGAATGAATCGGCTGTCGTGGTGGATTTCTTGGACAAAGAAACAATAAAACAGCATCAGAAAACCTGTTTAAAAAGGTATTCAAGCTGAATCCCATACACGTTATTGTACAATTTATAACTTTTATGAATAGAAAAGATTGAAAAAGAATACCGGACTCCCAATAGCAAATTATCGCTCCGGCGGGGATTCAGATGAAACTTCAAACTTCCAATCCAGCTTATATCCATAGACTTAAACCTACTAATATCGGGATGTGTACTAAGATTTGACATCTGATTGATTTTTAAATCGGAAGAGAACATCTTCCCTATTCCCGGGCCAGTTTCCAGATAAAATTTTGTTTTCCCTGCTTTGGTTGAAATTCCAGCTTGCAACGGAATCTCCATATAGTTTAGCCTGAGCACCTCACTTGCCAGCATAAAATTCGAATTTACATACTCATAAATACTCCCTTTCTGAATATACCGAAGTTCCAGGCTCATATATGTATCACGGGAAATATTCCTTTTGACATTTATTCCGCCGGATAAGCCCCCTGCCCCCCAGATAGTACCGGTTGAAGACGGCCACAGCACGTATTTGTCACCTTTAATTTCCAATCCGTTGGGATTAAAAAACACACCTCCTACAAAAAAATCTTTCTGAGCTGTCGCACTGGAAAAGACAAAGCTAATTGATAGAATAAAAATGATTATTACCGGGATATTCATGATTTTAATTTCCCCTATAACGTTCATTTATACAGATCATTGCCCGAATAAATACAAATAGCTATGCAGTAGAAATCACATCATTTAATAGACCGGATATTGTTGTAGAATAAGATACTCTCCTATTTTCGCACAAAAAACCTTTCAAGCCAGATAACCCAAAATAGCCTGGCTCCTTTCTGCATACTCTCTGTTTTAAAAAATCGATTTATTCTGACTGCGAAACAGCAATCATAAAGTTCTCAAGTTTCTTTTTTAAAGCAAAGGCATTGCCCGAGTAGTTATTCACCATCACGCAAAAAGCCATGGTGTCGCCTTGAGCGTTATTCACATATCCGGCATACGAACGAACCGTTTTCATATAACCACTTTTAGCCCTGAGTTTCCCCTCCACCGCTGTACCTTTAAACATGGTTGAAAGCGTTCCTGTTTTCCCGGCAATAGGAAGTGAACTATACAACGTCCCGAACCATGGTTTTTGTCGGACTTCTTTCAAAAAAGTCCCCATTGCCCGTGGCGATAATTGGTCGGTCTTCGACAACCCGCTGCCATCATTTAGAATAAGCATGGTTCTATCCACATTAAGATTATCGAGCAGCGCCTCCAGCGCCTGCAATCCCGCTGCATAACTACCCCGGCCGGCAAACTTGAGTCCGGCTGCTTTCAGCAATGTTTCTGCAGTAACATTATGACTGTGGGTATTGGTAAACTTTACAATATCCGACATGGGAACAGAATAGTACACCAAAACGGGGCTTTCAGCACTTACTGGAATAGTGCCCGAATATTTTCCGATGCATTTTCCTGAAGTAAAAACTCCTCGTTTTTCGAGCTTGTATTTAACAGCAATGACAAAACCAAGTGCAGGATCGGGCGAAGAACCATATACTTTGAATTCTGCTTTTGCAGGTGGCAATGTTCCTTCGATTTTCCGGTTAAAGTCAAATGGTTTCCCGTAAACAATACTGTTGTCGCCAGTACCACTTCGGCCTGCGGTTGCCTGATTTTCGAGGACAAAATTGTCGAATTGCGGAAAAAATGAAGCAAGTGTTGTTAGAGCTCCAAAAGCCGATGGAGTTTTAAAAACAAGCGTCATCCTGTTGCCATCCCAAATAAGACCCGATGTCCCGGCTCCATAGTAATTCCCATAATCATCGTCGGGATATGTGTCGGGGATAATCAACGAATCAAAAATATTTGCCAACCCATAAATGTTGCCATCTATGGAACTAACCCCAGCATTCACCAGCGCATTGTACAGCGAGTCGATAAAACGTTCTTCACCAAAATAATCGCTTCCGATGGTTGGGTCGGCTCCGCCTTCAATCCATAAATCGCCGTGCAAAATCCCCTGAGCATCTACAGTACCGGTTGTATAAACTTTTGTTGAGAACCGAAATGTATCGGAAAGCACTTCAAGCGCAGTGGAAGTTGACCACAATTTCATGATAGATGCGGGAATAAAAAGGCTGTCTGCATTAAATTCCTCTACTATATTTCCCGATGTACAATTTACAACAACACAACCCCAACGACCTTGCTTCATGTAAGGATCGTTTCTCAGGTCATTGATGCTTTGTTTGAGTTGAACATTCTGGGCAAGCGAAATGAGTCCGGCAAATGCTGTAAACAGAAATATGATTACGTGT
>PHDB01000003.1 GCA_002842495.1 Bacteroidetes bacterium HGW-Bacteroidetes-6 | reverse complement strand
AGGTGCAAACGGACAATACGACAGACTCCATAGATACAGGTCGTATACAATGTCTTCCCATCGGTCTTTTATGGTGTCCCATTCAATAATAAGTGGTTCGAAGTAGAATTCGATTCTTTTTCGTGCATACATGAGTTCGTGCGAATTTGGGACACCAAACGCCGACTTGGCTGCAATGCTGTCGAACGATTCAAGGATTTGACGTTCGCGTTCGTTGTGGTGTGGGCTAACAGCCATTGCTTTGTAGCTGTTGTAACTAAAAAGCAAACCTTCACGAATTACAACAGAGCCTTCCATGGCTTTGTCCATACCTCTTTCGATTTGCAAACGTAAAAATCGAGGTAAAGTCATTCCGGGTTCTTCGCCCAAAGCAATCAACGCTTCAATGGGCTTGATAAGCAACTCATTTTTCATGAGTACCTCTATCTCGGCCGAGTTATCGAAAGCATTGGGTGTTTTTTTTAATGTTTCATCAATGCTCTTTTCGCCTTCAGCTGTCATCTGCTTGTATCCGCCACCATATTTTTTAGCATCCTCTTTAGAAAGCATGCCGTTTTTGCTTTCGTTTCGCTCGGCGAATTCCATGGCTTTGCGGTATGCTTCTTTCGGGTCGTAGTTTTTATTTTCCTGAAGCGCGTTCTCTTTCGATTCTATAAGTCGCTTCACTGCATCGCGCAATGCATCGACCGATTGTTTGAGCAGAGTAGAGTCGTCGTATCCTTTTTCTTCCTGATTGGCCATGGCTTGATTGCTTAACAAACGACTGTAGCAATCGCTGATTTTAATATACAGGTCCTCCTGCATTACAGTTCCATTGAAAGCATTCATGTCGTCGTTGATTTGTGCAAGCTCTTCGAGACGTGCAACATGTTTGCTCATATTGTCGAAATGCTCACCACTCAGGTTTTTATCGCGGCATTCCTGAAGCATATTTCTGAATGTACCCAGCAGGGCATCGGTCATCATTGGATCTAATGGCATAACCAGTATGTATTAAAGGTTGATAATTTGTTTGAATTTCTGCAATTGCTCGGCAATGTGCTCATCTTTGAACGGTAATAATCGGCGATGACGATGCTCGGTTACAATATCCGGATTGAGTTTGAAATTCGGATCCCAATGTACCATTTGCTCATGAGTCGATTCAACCCCCTTTGTTATTGAGCTTTTGTATTCCTGAGCCCCTTCCTGCATTTTGCTTTGATAGCTCGAAGGTACAACAGCCATTGAATATACCTCGTACAGGTCGAGCATTTTCCAAAGGTGATGAAAAATACGGTTGGCCTCATCGCACGAAATTTCACGCATGCCTCGGGTTTCCTCTTCGTTGGTCATTTTAATGAGATCCATCACCTCTTCGTACTGATCGACCTTTCCCAAAATGCGTTCCGAAACGGCTGCCCGTACAATTTCTTTGTATTCGTTGAAGAACGCATTTTCCATCAGATTCTGATCTTTCACCAATGCAACAGCACAAAGCTGATTGAGATTGCCCATTTTCTGTTTGAATTCTTCAAGCTGATTGCAGCTTTGCATGGCATCACTCAATTTTTTTTCGGCTTCATATGAGTTGTGGTAATTCTCATTGTTGGCATAGCGTTGGGCTCGTACCGCGTAATACTCTTTGTATTCCTGTAATAAATCGGACATAATGGTAAATTTTGTGGGTAAAGATAAGTAAAACTACAGATGAGAATGTTAAAAAAATGGTGAGAACCGAATTTTTATGGGTGAAATTTCCTGATTTTTCTTTTTGCTGTTCCTGGTTGTTGTAATTTTGCAGTATGAATTACACTGCTGTTGAACTTATTCAGTCGATGCTGGCTCCCGGAATTATGATTTCAGCATGCGGACTGCTTTTACTGGGAACCAATAATAAATATTCTCTTGTCGTAAGCCGAATCCGGATTCTCGACGAGGAAAAAAGAAAACTGAAATTTTCAGAAACGTCAACAACACTAAGTCCAGCTGAACTCGACCGGGGTCGGAATATCGAAGAACAGTTACAGTTGTTTTACAGACGCATTCATTTTGTACGCAATGCCGTACTGGCTTATACCGTGGCAGTTGCACTTTTTATACTCACGTCGGTGCTTATCGGACTTGATTTTGCGCTCGAAACCGACCTCAATCAGGTTGCTTTGGGTGGATTCCTTTTAGGGATGCTTTCGGTGCTTACAGGCAGCATGTATATGGCCCGCGAGATTGTGTGGGGTTATCGGATTGTTGGTATCGAAGTAAAAAGTGTTTGATCGGAATTATCCCATCAACTCCTGTAATCGGTCAAGCTTTTCTTCCAATTCGGAAAACGAAATCGAACGTCCAAAGCGCATTGCTTCTTTTCCGTCGGCGAAAATCAGTAACACTGGTGCCGTAAAAATCGAATTCTGTGCCGACCAACGAGGGTAAAGCTCGCTCCTGAAAATAGTTAGATGCACATCGGGGAATTTCTCAGAGAAAAATTCAACAATTTTGGGTCGCAACGAGTTGCATACGTTGCAATTCTCGGTTGAGATATAAAATGCCGAAATGGGGCTGCCACTAACGGCATCTTCCAATTCCTGCGGACTTCCTTGAAACCAATCCATGGTGTAAAAATTAATGCTCGCCTTCAGGCGCGAGATATCTGAAACCGGTATTCATCATCATCAGACGCAGCCATTCTTCGCTGTAGCCGGGATGAGTCACTTTTTTCGGAATGCCTTTGTCGTTTCCATTGTCGAGCAGTTTTCGGTCGGCCGATTCTTTCATGTTGCCGTCCATGTATTTCATGAAAAGATATTGAAAAAACGCTTTCCAATCCTGAACGAGTTGATTACCTGTAGTAACACTGTAATTGGTGAGATATTGCTGCGCTTTGCTGCGGTCGGTTTTTAGCAATTCCACTGCTGCAGCATCAATTTCGGACACCTTTTTCAAGAAACCATTTTCCAGCTCGCTCTGATATTTTTCTACTTCAGGATGAATAAGGTCGTAGCGTGTATAGCACCAGTTGGTCACCATGTTGAATGCCCAAAAAGCGCTGCTGTCGTTCCACTCGATCATAGAACCGGTTTCGAAAGCATACGAAGATGGAATTTTTGAAATGCTGGTGTACATGGGAGCATATACGCATGCGTCGGCATCGTCAACACCAAACCAAAAAATACCGCCCACCAAATCGTCGAGCCACGAACGACTTTGCGCTACAAAGCTATAGCCGGTTTGCTGCGTAGCTATAGCGCGTTCGTGAATATAATTCACGCTGTCAATTTCAAATGTCATTGGGCGCCAGCGATAAGGACAATGCCATGGTCCGGCTCCAATTCCGTCGCGCATGTCGAGAGGAGTATCCTCGAAATGGTTGCGCATGGCAGCCATCACTTGCTGAATATCGATTGGCGCATCAGCTTTTATCCAAAGAGGTAAGCGATTTGAGGCAAATGAGTTCGGATTTGCAGTTCCATCGGCGAAAGTACTTCCATAGACAATATTGCCAAGAGCATAGTTGGTATAGCTAATGTTGTTGCGAATTTCGGAATTTATTGAACGGAAAAAACTCCATACACGTGCATCGCAAAAACGGGCTCCACCGAAATTGATTGGATTGTAAACGTCCGAAAAACTGAAGGTAGCATCGGTGCCTTTGTAAAATCCATGTGCTTTGGCAAACGAAATCACATCGGGACTGTGATAAACTTCTTGTTTTAAGTTGCTCCAGTCGTTCTTTTTCTGAAAAGCGAAAGTAGTAATACGAGCTTGATTGGCATGCCCCGAAACATAACCGTCGGGAATGCGCATGGCAACCCACACAGCGCCTTTTTCGTATTTGCCCTTGCCTATAATTTCCATGATCCAGGCTTCGTTTTTATCGCTGATCGAGAACGATTCGCCACTGCTGGCATAACCATATTTTTCGACGAGTTCGGCAATAACCTGAATGGCCTCTCGGGCAGTTTTGGCACGTTGCAGAGCCAGTTTCATCAGCGAACCATAATCGGGTAGAGCGCCGGGTTGGTTTTGCAGGCTGTCGAGTCCGCCAAAAGTGGTTTCGCCAATGGCTACCTGATGTTCGTTCATCAAACCCACAACATTGTAGGTGTGCGCTACTTCGGGGATTTGCCCCAGCCATTTACCATTCTCGTAATGAATCAGGTCAACCATATCGCCGGGTTTATGGTCGGCAGCCGGATGATAAAACAAGTAACCGTAGCGACGATGCGAATCGGCTGCATAGGTAATCATTACCGAGCCATCTTTTGATGCACTTTTAGTGACAATCAGGTTTGTACAGGCAAACGCCGGAGCGATGCTCAGAAACAGAAGAATAATAGTGATGCGGAGCATAGTGAGTTTTTGATGGTCAAAAATAGAAATAATTGTTTTTGAATTCTTTAGAACCCAATTAACTCTTTTGGCTTTACATTGTTTTCCATAGTCCAGAAATGTGCCTGACCGTGGGCAATGCGAAACAGCGTAAGCTTTGGGCTGTCGGGAGTGATTCCGAAACTTTTCAAAAATGGCCGATCGACAAGGGCGCGTTCCTTCAGTTTTATGTCGGAGACAAATTCAATCTCGCCCGAAACTCTAAGCATGGTTCCTATCATGCCTTCGTGCTTGTAAAAGCACACTTCGGCATTTGGGTTTTTCTCCAGCTGTCCGGGAATTTCTTTCACAGTGCTGGTTTGAAAGTAGAATCCTGTTTCATCTGCAAACCAAAAACCCATTGCGCGAACTTTGGGTTGATTATTTTCAAGGGTGGCCAGGAAACAAATAGGGTTTTCGTTGGCAAATTTTATGCAATCCTGAATATTCATGTATGTAAGTTTTAGGGAGTAAAAGTAAGAAAATTAGGAATTTTTCTACTTAGAAGCCGGGGTTTTTGCATATAATCATCGCTTTTTCTCATAACTCCCCAATATCTTCATTCCACAATTCGGGATATTTTTCAATGAATTCGTTCATCATGTTTTTGCATTCCTGCAAATTTAAATCAATGACTTCAACGCCATGTTGCTCCATGAATTCACGGGCTCCGGGAAATGTTTCGGATTCGCCCACAATCACTTTGGGGATTTTAAATTGAACAATGGTTCCTGCGCACATGTAGCAAGGCATCAGGGTCGAATAAATGACGGTATCTTTGAACGATCCAACGCGTCCGGCATTGTTAAGGCAGTCCATTTCGCCATGCAAAATGGGATTGTTTTCCTGTACACGTTTATTGTGCCCTTTGGCAACCAATTTTCCGTCTTTTGTGAGAGCAGATCCAATGGGAATGCCGCCTTCATTCAGACTTTTCTTGGCCTGCTCAATGGCGATTTGCATGAATTCGTCCATGGTGATTTTGATTTAATTAACCGTCATTCAAAGATAGAGAATATTTGCAATCTCTTTGATTAATACCAATTATGAAGCATACATTAGTTCAAACATCTCTCCAACAGTAGTTGAGCATCTACCATGATACGCACACTAATTACCAACAAAAAAGGCAGTCACATTGAGCTTGGTCGAAATGCGGCTGTCTTTTTTGTGAATAGTATAGTAGTTTGTTGTATTGCTTTATTAGAAAACATTGTTCGCATTCAAAAAAACAGATTACTTACACTCCACACTCCAGTTTTTCTCTAATCGTTTTTTCGGACAGCAATTGATCCTCGAGATATTCGCGCTTGAGCTGATCGATGGTTTCTTTCACCGATGTGATTTCGGTTGCCAAATAGGCATTGCTGCCAGCAAAAGAAAAACCATTTTCGAAATTGCCCTGAGCAGCATTAAATAGAGCTTCGGCAATACAGAAAGAGACTTTTTTGTAATCGCAGGTTTTCAAGCATTTCCAGGGACAGTTTACGGGGCGCTGTAATCCTTGTTGAATTCCTTTTACAAAATCGTTCGAAATTACACGCCCGGGAAGACCAACAGGACTGTCGATGATTGTTATGTCGTTTTTAGATGAAGAGAGGTAATTTTGCTTGAATTGGTCTGAAACATCGCATTCGTTTGTTGTCACAAATCGGGTTCCCATTTTTACGCCTTTTGCGCCAGCGTTCATGATTTCAAAAATATCGTGTCCGGTGTAAATTCCTCCCCCAGCTATTACAGGAATCTCAATTCCGTATTTTTGTTCGTAAGGAGCTATTTCTTTTATAACTTCCTGTACAATAGCAATTAAATAATTCTTGGGAGATAGTATTTCGTCCTTTTTAAACCCGATATGACCTCCGCAAAGTGGCCCCTCAACAACAATTGCATCCGGGACCCGGTTGTATTTTTCCGACCAATACTTAAATATCAATCGGGCAACTCTGGCCGATGAAACTTTTGGGATTAACTTTGTTTGAGAATCGCCGAAATCGGCCGGATTATGCAAAAACAATCCTGCTCCAATAATAGCTACATCAATTTTTTCTTCAATTGAGATTTTCAACAAGTCGTCGAAATCGGAAACGGCCATCATGATATTAACACCAAGTACTCCGTCGGTTTTCAACCGGGCTTTTCTGATCTCTTTTCGCAATGCAATTTTGTTCGATTCTCTGAAATTCTTTCTGTAATCGGGTTCGGTCATCCCAATTCCAACAGCAGAAATGACTCCAATTCCGCCTTCGTTGGCAACAGCCGATGCCAAACCGGATAAAGATACACAAACTCCCATTCCCCCCTGAATAATTGGCAATTTCACCTTAAGTCCACCGATGTTTAATGGGTTCATTTCTTTGTTTGTTTCGAAGTAAATACGTTATGAGCTGCGTTATGTCTTACGTGGCATCGAGATGCCATTACTTGTTGGAAAAACGAATGCTCTCATTGCGACAAAATTACGACGGTCTATGATTGTGTCAAAAATAAAGGGATTCGCACACGAATACGGGGACGGATTTCAGTTTTAGGGGTCAACTATGTCATCTTAGGGGTGAAAAAAGAGAATTCTAAATGATTTTATTAAAATCATCAATATATTTTTGCGAAACAAGCGCCGGAAAATCAATTCCTTCAAAAAATATTTTGTATCCTTGTGAATGACCCTGTACTTCTTTAATGTGATGAATATTAATCATATACGATCTATGGCATTTGAAAATGAAATCATACTCCCTGAGCAGAGTCTCTATTTTGTTTAAGGAGTTTCGTATCATTTGTTTTTTAACAATCCCATCCTTTTCGAAATACACCTCAATATAATTATCGGCCGATTTTATCATGATGATAGAATCTGATTTAATAATCAAATTGTCTTTTTTATAATCAGAATCAAAATCAATAAACTTGTCTTTCAATAGTTTTCCCTCTGACAGCTTATTATTGAGTTGCCGGGCAGTTTTTAAATTGGTGCGCAACAACCTGTTGTAATTGATAATAATGAGAGCAGAAACTGGTATTAATCCTAAGAAAACAAACTGAAATATGTCGAATACACTCATTACAATCACTCCGTAAACGAATGAATACAGCAAATAATAAATGGCCGAAGTCGATACCAATGTCCATGCATTCCAAATAATTTCCCTTTTTATTGTCCATCTGCTGTTGTCGAATAGTTTGGGAACTAAACTAGGGAAAACAATCAGATTCATGCTAAGCATTACAAAGGTCGAAACCGTTAATCCTGTAATAAGGTAAGTAATCTCTTTTTTTGTAAACAAACTTATATCAATTGGCATCAAAAAAACAATATATGCCAAAACACCAACACTGATGAATAGTATGATTTTGGCATTATGCTTTAAATCAGAATTAAAAGGATATGGTTTGTTTAAAACAGCAAGCATATCGAGATGTTGCTAACCGACAGAATGATTTGTTGTCGGACAGTCTGCAAAATTAATCAAATTTCAATGGTGCTTGAATGAACGGCTTCAATTATTGATTAATATAACATGTCGCACAACCGACAAAGAAAACAGAGTATTATCAAGTAGTTTTGTGAAAATTGTCACTCTCTGAAATTCAAAGCTCTGTCGATATAATCAAACAAAGTTTTTCCTTCAAGAAATGTTTTGAAAACTTCTTCGGTAAAATTTGCCTGCAGCACCTGGGCATCGGTGAACGGACGAAGAATCAGATATTGTTTCAGCCTCAACCATTCAATGGAAGGATGATCGGGTTGAAAACCTTTGGGGGCACGTTGTAGCCGCTCTCCATCAACCTGCCCAAAATATTTTTTGAAAGATGCTTTGCCAACAATCTTGTCGAGTTCTTCAGTGCTATAAGCAAGATCGTCGCGTATGAGTCTGAGTTGTGCAGGATCCGGCGCGTAAATACCACCTCCAACAAAAATATTCCCGGGCTCGAAATGAATATAGAATTCGCAGTTCCGGCCTTCGGGAGCTCGCAACACAAAGGCTCCCAGAAAAGTGCGAAAAGGCTCTTTGTTTTTCGAAAAGCGGATGTCGCGATAAATACGTCCGACGCCATGGGCCGGATCGACAACCACACGTTCATCAGCATTTTTCATCATATTCATCAGGTCGGACAGCCAGCTGCGGATGTTTTCACGGGCTGCGACGTAGCGAGGTTTATTCGGTGCAAACCACTCTCGGTTGTTGTTCTCTTTTACTTCGCGAAGAAACTGAAGGGTGTCGGGCGAAATTCGATTCATAATCAGATTGCTTTGAGTCGTAAAATTATGAATTATCTACCGTTTTTATTGATCATTCAAAACCCAAATCAATGATATTTGGCATGTTTTTACCGAACGCGCAAATTTGCAAGCCATGCACATACAGTTGCTGATTTATAATCTGTGGCTGTGAACTTGATGCCCTACGGGCAAATGAAGTGTTTTGCTGAAATACCTAGAGCTTAAGTTTCGGCGATTTTGTTCTCTCTGTCTAAACAGTGCGGCTGATTCTATAGCGCGATAATAAGTTAAGTCATTACATATTCAGCATATTTATTTATTTTTGCCAATGCAGAATACGCAACTCATTACTCATTTTCTGAAATCGGTATCGGCAATGTCGTCTTTGCCAGTGTACCTGTACGACACCAAACAAATAGCCGGACATTGCAATAAGATTGCTTCGATTCCTTATCCCCAAAAATCGATTCATTTTGCTTCGATGGCCAATTCTAATCCCGAGTTTCTTCATTTTGTAAAGAATCAGGGATTGCACATTTTTGTGAATTCGCTGAAGCATCTCCAACTTGCCGAAGAAGTTGGTTTTGCTCCCGATCAGATTGTTTTTACAGCGTCTTCGGTCGATTATTCAACGCTCGATTTGCTTTACGGCAAAGGAATCAGGGTCAATCTCGATTCAATCAACCAGCTGAATTATTGGCTCGGTAATTATCCCGACAGTTTGCCGGGAATCCGTTGTAACTTCGATTCGGAAGCTATTCAAAACGGAAGAGCGGGCTATTTTATTGGCGACAAAAGTCGTCTGGGAATCGATCTCTCCGATCTGATTGATTTGGATGCAAAAGATAAAATCGGCGGACTTCATCTTTATGTTGGGACGGATATCACCGATATTGAATATCTGATGAAATTTTATACAACGCTCACCAAATGGGCGGTTCATTTTCCCAATATTCAATATCTCGATTTAGGCGGTGGATTTGGTGTCGACTCGCTTCATCCGTTCGATTTTGAACGTTTTGGAGCTAATGTTTCCGATTTAATGCATTCGTTTTCGGCCATTATGAATCGCGAAATTGAACTCATTCTCGAGCCAGGTCGCATTGTTGGCGCCGAAGCTGCTTGTTTTTTGGCTCAGGTAGTCGACGTAAAAGAAAGGGCCGGCCGGCAAATTGTTGTGCTGAATGCCTCGTTAAGCCAGTTTCCACGTCCGCTGTTTTATCCTGACGAAGCCCATCATCCGGTGCAGATATTTTCGCCCGATGGTAACCCGAAACCAGTTTTAGTTCAAAGGAAAGTGGGTATTGTAGGCTGCTCGACTTATTCGCGCGATGTTTTTGCCGAAACAGTTTTAGCTGCCGATGTTCAGCCAGGCGATGTTGTATCATTTGGAAATGCCGGCTCGTATTGCGCTTCGATGTTTACTGAATTTCTGGGATTCGAAAAACCAAAGGAACTATTTCTTTGAAAATAATTGCTGCCAATACCCAAGCTCTTTTGCAGGAGTTTTATCGCTTGCCTGGAATTATCCACGCAAACAATCCGGGTTTCCGAGCCGGCGATACCGATACGGAAAAATTGCTGATAGAGGGACCAACAGTTTTTTATACTCATGCGAAGGTGTCTCCCTTTCTGATTGCCGACGGAGATACTTCCATTGCCCGCTTTGCATTAATTCACGACTCGAATCTGCCCGATTACGTGCAGTTGGCATTTTTTGAATCGAAAAAGGTCACTTATCATCCTCTTGAAATTATAAAGCCTCTTGCAGCCCAAATGTTTCCCGATGCAACCCGCTTGCTGATTGGTCTCAACGGACATCTGAACTATGGGGCCGGAATTCTGCAAGATAATTTCGAAAAGCCTCCTGTATTTGGCATGCAGTGGCATCCCGATTATTATCGAAAATATTTCGATGATGCTGCAAAACACATCATTAAATCGTTTTCGTTTTCAACGAATGTTAATATTCCTTTGCTGAACCAGCTTTCGGAGCGTTTGGTCCATGATGATATTTCTGTCAGAAGTTTCAATCGCAAACAATTCAACCACGATATTGCTTTGTACACTCAGCTCAACAATCTGTGTTTTAAGAATCACCCATACTGGACAAATCGCCGGGCCGAAGAAGATATTGAACTTTTTGAGCCTTTTCGTTTTTTGATGCGGAATTCGAATTTGTTGTTTGCTGAAATTGACGGAAAACCAGTTGGCTTTTTGCTTTGGTTTCCCGATTTCAACGAAATGATTGGTGCCGGAAGGGAATTGAAAGCATCGGGCTGGTTCGGGCGCGATGTGCTCCGATTCAGATTCTTCAATCCTGTAAAAACATTTCGTTTGGCCGAAATTGCAGTGCTTCCCGAATACCGCAATATGCGGGTTGAACTGGCGTTAATCGGAAAAATGATTTCAGAAGTGAAACGTAGTGGCTACACAAAGGGAGTTGGAGGTTTTATTTTTGAAGAAAATCGCGATAGCATTAATTTGGCAATGCGATATGTGGAGCGCTTTACCGGTCGAAAAGCAAAAACCGATAGCGAATTTGCGGTTTACGAATGTTTGCTTTCATGAAAAACAATGAGTTCATATATGGTTTTCGGAAAAAGCTAATCGATTTGGGTTTGCTGCGGAGAATCTTTACTGCAGTATGTCGTAAATATGGATTGTTTCGAACTTTTCGATTGCTTTCTTCTTACTTCAAACATCCGCATGCATTGTTGCGCTCGGCTCCCAACCGGTATGCACGTATTGCGCGCGATGTGATTGCTGTTCCCGATTTGCCACCGGTGAATTCGGAAGCTTTTATTGACCGTATTGTGCAGGATATGGAATGGCTTGTTTTGAATGAAAAGCCAGGATTGGTGTTTGCCATTGTGTGCGTCACATCGCGATGTCCATTCTCGTGTCCATATTGCTACAATTCGAATCTGCATACCAATTCGGAGCGTCTCGATGTTTCATTGCTCATTGCTGCAATTCAAGCACTTTCGGAGCGTGGTGCAACAAGTATTTATTTGTCGGGTGGCGAGCCAATGATGCGCTACAATGATGTTCTGTCAATTCTCGACCATTTCAAAAACAGCAATATTCGTTTCTGGATGCTTACAACGGGTTGGGGAATGACAACCGAAAAAGCTGCAGGATTGGTTCGCGCAGGATTGAAAGGCGTGATGGTGTCGCTCGATTCGTTCGACGAAAACAGAATTAACGAAGTAAAAGGCAGTCCGCGTGCTTTCAGCAATGCGTTGAAAGCTATTGCCATTGCACGCGAAAATGAGTTGATTGTGGCAGTTGATGCTGTATTGTCGAAAAGCATGCTCAAAGAAAGTTCTTTCGGCAAATTTATCGATACAGCTAGCAGAGCTGGAGTGCATTTTGTAAACGCATACACTCCGCGCCAAATGTTCGAATCGCTCAACGACGACTATTCCAATTTCAGTCTTCAAGACTTTGAAAAACTTGGGAAACGGATTGCAGACAATCAGAAATCGTCGTTGAATAAAAAAATGCCAGTGTGCTTTTCGCCCGACCTGTGGGAAGCCGGCCGCGGATGCGTGGGTGGAAAATTGTTTGTTTATATCGATCCGGAGGGGAATGTGAAAAAATGTCCTTTTGTCGATTTTTCGCTGGGAAATATTCGCGCAAAACCGGTGAATGAAATCCTCGACGGGGCAGTATCCGATATCGAAAATCACATTTGTGCTACCAATACAATGTTGTCAAGAATACCCATGCAGTCATGCTGAGACAACCAACAAAGGCGCGCCTTTGCCACCTGAAAAAATTGACAAAAATGCAGTCACATTGAGCCTGTCGATGCCGATAGCTATCGGTAGCGGCTGTATTTTTTATATTCCAGTATTTCAGCATCTTGCAAATTTTTGTCATTAGCAGTGAAAAATTCAACGCTTCAAAAGAGCAAAAAGAGCGTTGAATTTTTTGTATCCCTGCTTGCGTGCCGCTAAGGCAGGCAGGGAAGGGCGGCTTTTGATTTTCATGATCATTAAAATATTTGTTTTTTGAAACCGTGGATGTTAAGGCGATGCAGACTCGAAAAACAACCAAGGTTTATAAACAGCCCCCAACCCCTCCCCAAAAATATTATCCCATGTTTCGACTGCCATGTTTCGACAGGCTCAACATGACTGCGAATTTTAATGCATATGAAAAATAACGCTGAAAGCACATCGCTTAAATTCTCAAACTTTCAAATTCTCAAATTACCAAATTTTCAAATTAAAACAGTTCACTCAGTTCCAGCCACCGCATCTCCATTTCTTCGAGCTGCTCCATCACTTGCGCGTAGCGCGTAGCGACTTCGGTGAGCTTTTGTGCATCGGTGCTACCACCATTCATAACAGCCAGCAAAGTGGTTTTTTCTTTTTCCAGCTTTTCCATCGACACACCAAGCTGCTCAAATTCCTGTTTTTGCTTGAAAGTGGGCTTATTGCTGTTCGTTTTCTGCTTCTGAGGCTTTTCTTCGGGCTTAGCTGCCGCTTTCTCGATGCTTTGCTCTTTCAGCTTTTGCAGGCGATAGGCGCTGTAGTTCGAATAGTAATCCTTCACCTTGCCTTTGCCTTCGAAAATGAAAATATGGTCGGCAATCTTATCCAGAAAAGCCCTGTCGTGCGTAGCTACCATCAGGCAACCCGGGTATTTCAGCAGAAAATCTTCCAACACATTCAATGTGTCGATATCGAGGTCGTTGGTTGGTTCGTCGAGAATCAAAAAATTCGGATTGCGGATTAGTGTGATGCACAGATGCAGTCTGCGTTTTTCGCCCCCACTCAGGTTTTCGTAATAATTGTATTGTGTGTTGTGGTCGAAACCAAAATACTGCAGAAACTGCGATGCAGATATCGATGGCGAATCGCCCATGGCAATTTCTTCGGCCACATCTTTCACTACTTCAATCACCCGTTTGCCTTCTTTTACCGGCGGATTCATCTGCGAAAAGTAGCCAAACACAATGGTTTGTCCTGTTTTCAGACTACCCATGTCGGGTTTTTCCTCCTCCATAATGATACGGAAAAGGGTTGTTTTTCCCGAGCCGTTCGGTCCAACAACTCCAACACGTTCGCCACGCTTGAAAATATGACTGAAATCGTCGATTACAGGACCAACTTCTTCGTATTTTTTGTGTATATTGTTCAGCTCCAGAATGTTTTTCCCTGTGCGACGTTCCTTGATCTGAAACTCGGGTCTCACCTCATCGATGCGGCGTTTGGCTTTGAGTTCGAGTTCGTAAAACGATTCTATTCTTGCTTTCGATTTATGCGTACGCGCTTTGGGCATGCGTCGCATCCATTCCAGCTCGGTGCGGTAGGTGTTACGTGCTTTTTCGGTTTCGTTGCGATAGGCTGCTTCGCGTTCGGCTTTTTTCTCAATGAAATACGGGTAGCCGCCGTCGTACTGAAACAGGGTTTGCATGTCGAGTTCCAAAATGCTGTCGCACACATTGTCGAGAAAATAGCGGTCGTGGGTCACCAGCAACAAAGCCATTTTTTGCTTGGTCAAAAATTCCTCCATCCACTCAATCATTTCAATATCGAGGTGGTTGGTGGGCTCGTCGAGAATGAGCAGATCGACATCGTCAATCAGAACACGAGCCAGTGCTGCTTTGCGTATTTGTCCGCCCGAAAGCGTGCTCATTTTTCGGGTCAGATTGCCAATTTGCAAACGCGAAAGAACTTCCTTCACGCGCGATTCGTAATCCCAGGCCGATAATACATCCATCTGCGCTGTGGCATAACTCAACAAGCGTTGGTTTTCGGCCGAATTGTTGTGCTCTACCAGCGAAATGGCTGTTTCGTAGTCGCGGGTGGCTTTCACATACTGGTTGTCCGAAGCCAGAATTACTTCCACAATGCTTTGTTCGGGGTCGAAATCGGGCGCTTGGGGCAAATATGCCACACGAATATCTTTGCGCAGCGTCACCATGCCCGAATCGGGGATGTCTTTGCCGGTGAGAATATTCAGCAGGGTGCTTTTCCCGGTTCCGTTGCCGGCAATCAAAGCCACTTTCTGTCCTTCGTCGATGCCAAAGGAAATATTCTCGAAAAGCAATTTTTCGCCGTACGATTTTGTCAGATTTTCAACCGAAAGATAATTCAAGTGTGGATTTTTTGCAAAGGTAGAAATAAGTTTACAGTAGCCAGTGGTCAGTATTCAGTTGTCAGTGTTCAGTATTGAGTAGTCAGAGACGTTGCACAGCAACGTCTTATATTAAGGGGTGGTTAGTGTAGAGGTGCAATTTATCGCGTCTAGAAAGATTGAAGCATCAGATTGAAAACAAAGAGGATTCGAAGATGAGTTTTAATTCACTTTCTTCCTCGAGGTAAAAGTTGAAGCCAACCAATCCGATGTCAGGGTAATCGAATTCAAGAATCCAATAAATTTTCCCGTTAATCCGCAGAATTGCTCTGGGTCTTCCGGGAATAAACCATAGAGGTTCGTTGTTGAAATACCCAATCGAAAACCAATATCCATCTCCGTATAAGCCACTATAATAAGAGGAACAAATTTGTGTCTTGCTTTTTGGGGTGGTAAAAACCATTCTCGCAGCTGAATCTGTTTGACTAAAATAAGAATAGACGACTTTGAACGTGTCGAGCATAGAATGATATATCTCTGATTCGATATCCACGGGAGTACTATCGGGCAAAAACGCTTGAACCAATACTCCAGCTGGGACTGAAACTCCCATAAAATATGTTGAATCGGGCCAATTCTGAAAGCGGTAATAATTCTTTCCAATCATGGCCATAGAACCGTAAGAGATTGTTTTTTCATTGTTTTTTTTCAGCGTCATGTCTGTTGAAAGCCAGTAAAAATCTTCAACATCCATCAAATTGAAAAGGTGGTTTTTTTCTTCATTGTTAAGCCTGAATGAAAATGGCAATTTTGAAGTCCAATAGTCATCACGGAAAAGCTCTGTTTCGTAACCGCTGATAAGATTTTGAATAAAATTCTCGAATAGGTTTTTTGCTTTTGGCCAGTATTGTTCGTCTTCCCACTGAATACCTGAAAGTATGATAGAATCTTCAATTGCTTTAAAAACCAATCCCATCAAATAGTCATTTAGCCCTTCAATTCCATGAACTTTGTTATTGTGGACAAAATTGAAATGCTTCTCGATTTTCAAAATCATTTCATCCAAAAAGACTCTTTTCTGATTGAGGGTGTCAGAATATTTCCAAATGCTGGGATCCTCGCCGTAGTGATCGTTGTCGACGCAATATCCATAAGGGAAAAACTGCACCTTCCCAACTTCCTGCGCCGATTGCGACAACGGAACCAATGCAACAAAAAGCATGAAAAACAGGTTTGATTTCATAAGAGAATGCATGTTTATACAAATCAAAACTACAACCTTTTCCCAGAAAAAGTCAACCTTTTCACAAATTAAATTTTTATTCTCAAAACAAAACGCAAATTATTGGTTGTTATGCTGCTGCTTCATCCGCGTATTTGAAAACCTTGCACATAAAATTCCATTCTGCGTTATCAATGGACGATTCCTCCCACACTACCGCTCTATCATCACCTTCTCAACAATAGTCTTTTCCCCGAGATAGACACTAATAAAATACAAGCCTGCGGGAAAACCGGACAGGTCGATGCCGATAAATTCGTCTTGAGAATTGTTTGTGGTCGCGAATACTTTTTCGCCCAGAGCATTGTACACTTCTGTAAATGCTGCAATATGCTTGCCGCCGTCAATTTCAACAACAAATTTTCCGTTGCTTGGGTTGGGATAAACTTGAATGCGGTTTTTGTTTTCAAAATCGCCAAATCCTGTGCTTGTACAATTGGCAGCAATACTATCGGTTATGTATGCCGGGGCGCATGTATTGCAAAACAAACTTTTGAAAAAGCAACTCGCACGGTTTACCCTGAAAATATCCTGTGTGAGCGATTCATCGTAAATTCCGTGATCGCCGCCCGGTTTCACGGTGAGCTCGGCACAAACACCCAGCGTTTGCAGCTTGTTGAAAATGGTTCGCGAACCATACATTTTTACATAACCTGGACAATTGCTGTAGGTGCCCGAATCGATGGGCAAACAATCGTCGGCATCGCCATGAAAAGCAATCATGGGGATAGCGTTGGTGGCCGTGAGAAAATCCATGTCGACCAAACTTCCCCAGTTGTTGAACACTGCTTTCAGCGAGAAAGTATTGGTTAAACTGTTGCCCGAATTGTTGATGTTGCCGAGTTCGGGCTGAAGAAACGGGTAACGTGTGTTCATTTCGCTCTGCGAAACAAAAGCAAGGTTCAAACTGTTTACTCCACCTGCGCTTTCGCCACCCGAAAAAATCCAGGCGGTATCAATTCCGTAAGTATCGGCATTTTCGACCAGATAGCGAATGGCTGCATATGCATCCTGAAAACCGCGATACACTGCTTTGACGTCCGAAATGGTGTCGCCATCGCAACCCGAAGTGCCAACATCCCAGCCGAGCCTGTAGCCAATGGTTGCGGCCACATAGCCTCGTTTCGAAAATTCGACACACATCGAGTTCATGTCGTTTCTGTTGCCTGTATAAAAACCTCCGCCATGCATCAGAATCACCAACGGACGTTTGGTCATGGTGTCGGCTGCTGCACTCGGGTAGCAAATATTTAAAAGCAAATCCTGATTTTGTCCCTGATAATTCAGTGCATTTCCGTACACCACAGCGGTGTCGTAATCGATTTGCGCATCGGTAAATACAGGCGTTTGTGTGAAGCGGTCGTTATCGGTGCAATACTGCGCATTTGCCAGAGTGTGAATCAATAATGAGGCAAAAACAAAAAGGATATACGGTTTCATTTGTTTTTCGGGTTTGATAGGTGGAGCGAATTCAAAACTACAATCATTTTTCAATTGGTACAACAATTATTTCCTTTCCACTCAAAAAACCCCTCCGCATTTCTGCTTTGGGGTTTTAGGCTATGTGTTGTTGAAGCGAGACAGATTTGTATTTTACATCATCGAAATGGTGTAGGTATTTCCGTTGATGGTTACGGTGGCAGTAGCATCGCAGGCCCCCGAGCCATAATCGACCACGATTTCGTTTCCACCGCTTTCAATTTTAAGTGAACCGGCTTCAATCCAGCGGCAACCAAACTGAATGCGTAGTGGGGTGAGAATGGTGACTGTGTAGGCTTCGCCCTGAACATTGGTTCCCGAAGCTGTTCCTGTAATCAGATACACATCGTCCCAGGGATTAAAAATGGTGCTTTCGCCTTCAATCCATTCGCGGTCGCGATCCGAAGTCCAGGTGATGATCCCCTCCGATGTGGTTACCGAACCGTTCACTTCTATTCCATAGTGAAGGTTGCCGGCATTATTGCGGCCTTCGTTGGTAATGGTTTTGTTTCCCTGCACCTGATTGTCGTCAACAAAATAATTAATAGGGGTAACCGAAATCACACTTCCGCTATCGCGATACCATCCGGTTGTAACCACTTCAATTACACCTCTGCGGTTACGTCCGTCGTTGCCCAAACAATTGGTGCTCCCAAAATCGATAGTGATTGTTTTTGGAAATGTGGTGAGGTCGAAAGGGGCAATAGTGACAGTAGCGCATCCACCGGCCAGCGGGCTGTACATATCTTTGTTTCCGGCGGTGCTGTCTTCGGCAAGCAACATTCCGTCCGAAGCTTGTTTCAACACATCGTCGAACATGTTTTCAGCAGTAGCGTCGTCTTTGGCCGAACGGAAATTATCGGTCGAAGGGTCGTTGTCGCGCTGGCAGCTCATGAGTGTTGATGCGGCAGCAAATACAAGAGCAAAGATGAGTTTTTGAGTTTTCATGGTATTGAGTTTTTTGTTTTTCAGACATATTACACGGCAACCTGACCTTACCCTTATGTGTTGTTGAAATATTTTTCAAAAAGCTGTTTGTTAACTATTTGTCCGAAGGTTAACGTTCGGACAAGAGTTTGTAAATGTTTTTCAGTTTTTTTGTAGATTTGTAAAAAATAGCACTATGAAAAAACTTATTTTATTGATATCAGCCCTTTTGTTTGCAGGATTCGTTTCTGCACAAACCACAACTACCGGCGACGAAAGCACCACAGGTTTAAAAATGGGCTTTCATGCCGGAATAAACACCAGCAAATTTGCGACAGAACTCAATGGTGACAGCACCGATGTGAGTGCCCGGATTGGCTGGCAGGCAGGACTTATGCTTCGTTATGGTGGTCGCTTTTTTGTTGAATCGCACCTTGAGCTTGGCCAAAGTACGATTGATTTGATGACCCCGGACACAGCTTTAGTTAATGTCGAAACAAAAGTGTATCGCAGCTTTATTACTATTCCTGTGATGCTTGGCTACAAATTATTTCAAAGTCCCGATGGTTCGAGTTCGTTTCGCATTATGGGGGGTGTTGAAGCCATGGCCATTTTGAAAACCAAAATCGACGAAAATCTGTTTTATTTCACCCAAGACGATTTTGAACCCTTTTCGTTTGCTGCCTATGGTGGAATCGGAGCCGATTTGTGGATTATCCGTCTCGATCTTGGATTGCACTACGGCCTCACACCTATGTTGCAAACCGACGATAATTCATACAATGTAATGACAACTTTCAATATCGGAATTACTTTTTAATCAGAATACTATGAAATTTGAATTGCCACCTCTTCCATGGGCAGCCGATGCTCTGGAACCCATTATTTCAGCAAAAACAATCGAGTTCCACTATGGAAAGCACCATCAGGCATATGTGAACAACCTTAACAATCTTTTGCCCGGATCGCCTTTCGAAGAGGCTTCGCTTGAAGATATTGTTCTTGAAGCCGAAGGTGGAATTTTCAACAATGCTGCACAAGTGTGGAATCACACGTTTTACTGGAATTGCCTTTCGCCCAATGGCGGAGGAGAGCCAACCGGAACCTTGCTCGATGCTATTGTGCGCGATTTTGGTTCGTTCGAAGATTTTAAAAAGCAGTTTTCGACTGCTGCTGCAACTTTGTTTGGCAGTGGCTGGGCATGGCTTTGCACCGACGATAACGGCAAACTTTCCATTGTTCAGGAATCGAATGCAGGCAACCCAATGCGCCGCGATCTGGAGCCACTGCTTACCTGCGATGTTTGGGAACATGCTTACTATCTCGACAAGCAGAATCGTCGTCCCGATTACATTGCCGATTTCTGGAAATTAGTCGATTGGGAAGCTGTTTCGGAACGGTACTAAAATTTCTTGTTAATTCTGCAATGTTGTAATTAAGCCCCTCAGTCATACTGAGACAACCAACAAAACACGTTTTGCAACCTGAAAAAATTGACAAAAAATGCAGTCACATTGAGCCTGTCGAAATGGGACTGCATTTTTTATTAGCCTGTAATACAGCGCATTACGATTGTTTGTCGTTAGCAGCTTGTCGATGTACGGCTGAGGGGCTAATTTCACTAAAAAAAGTTTTTAGCGAATGAAACCCGAAACATTTTCCCTGCGAGGTCAGGAGTATATTCAACTCGATCAGCTTATGAAACTTTTGGGCTGGGTCGGATCTGGTGGCGTAGCCCACGATACCATAGATGAAGGTCGTGTGAAAGTGGATGGCGAAACCGAACTGCGAAGAAGGCGAAAATTGCGCGCGGGAATGCTGGTTCAATTCGACCGATTTGAAATAACAATTGAAATTTAGATTCTGACGTAAATGAAAGCAATTTTTGCAATATCGTTGGCAATATTATCGCTGTTTTGTAATGCTCAAAACCTAATTGCCGATAAACTGTACGACCAAGGTGTAGTAGCATATACCAATATGGATTTCGTGTTAGCCGACTCTTTGTTCACTCTCTCGGCCGAAATGCAGCCAAACATGGATATATACTACAACCTTGCACTTGTTAAACTCAAACTAGGCAATCAGTGCGAATCGTGCAAATATCTGGATCTGGCTGGAGAATATGGCGACACAAAAGCAGGGGAAATGTATGAGAAGCATTGCTTCAAAAAAGATTCTGTGGAGTACGATAATCATAGCTACTATTGTTTATATAGGAGGCATGTATGCGATGAGACTATTTTATTCAGCTTTTTTTTCAAAAGAGCATCGATTGGCTCTGATAGTGTTGTTATTCTAAATATGGATTCTGCACTCACAAACGAAGACTATCTTTCAAAATCGTTCGAAATAGAAAAATACATTGATACTGTTGTTCTCACTGCTGAAACTCAACCCGAATTTCCTGGGGGAGAATACGCCCTAATGGAGTTTCTTGGAAGGAATATTAAATATCCTCAGTATGCACGTGAGAACGGAATTCAGGGGACTGTAGTTATTCAGTATATTGTTCAACCCGATGGAAAAATAACCAATGTTGAAGTCTTGCGTGGAATTGGAGGTGGTTGCGACGAGGAAGCCATTCGTGTGGTCAGCATAATGCCAAATTGGGCTCCTGGAAAGCAATATGGAAAGCCTGTTCGGGTTGAGTTTACTTTACCAATTCGTTTTATTTTGCAGGATTAGACAAATATTAATGTTTGTTGTCGGTTTTCAAATTATTTCTCAAATTTTAGTATCTTAGCGACTTGTAAAAGTATATGGGTATAAAAAATCCCCGCTTCCGAATAAACCGGAGCGGGGATTTTGAATATCGTGAGATGAGTTATTTCACTTTCTTGTACGAATGGAGAATGGCCTCAATCTGCATCACCAAGTCGCGCTTGTCGTTGCTCGGATAGTACACATAGCCTTCGAGGGTAACCACTTTGTTGGTTTTTTTGTCGTGGAATGTGTAGCTCAGAAACGGGCCGCCCATGAAGTCGCCTTCGGTACGCCATAATCCTCTTACTTCAGTTGCTTTATCGTCTGCAAAAGGCACAATATACGATACGGGGCGCATGATGGTGTCGGTTGACATGTATGAGCCGGGAAGCTCGCCCGGAATATATTGCTTGCACATAAAGTTGCGGTAGTCAATAATTTTCGATGGTTGCAACTGACTGCTGTCGATAAAATCGCGGGTATAAATCATTATTGCCTGCGAAAACTTGGCCGGCTCCATGCGGTACCATGCAAACTCGTTTTCTGATTTTGCCTGATAGTAGCTTTCGGGGAGAACAACGTAAAACCCGAATTGCTTTTTCATTGCACCCGTTACTTTCAGGTTTTCGGTACTTTCGTATGCTTTTGCAATTCGTATGCGTTCAACATCTTTAAGCATTTCAATCATCGAAAGAGCTTTGTCTTTCAGTAAGCGAATGGCAGCGGTGTCGGTTTTTGCCGATAAATCGATGATGATTTGTGGATCCGAAAACACATTGTTTCGGGCAACAAGTTCATCTTTTTGCACAGTATCGCTTATGTTGATGCGAATAATTTTTCTGTTTTTTTCAAACAGTCCTTTGAATTCGGTTGCTGTTATTTGGTGGAGATCGAAAATAGCTTCGGGCTGATTGAGGCCTTCTTGCTCGGCCATAAGAATCGATTTTACGGCAGCACCCACCGAAGTTTCCCATTTCTGATCGGGCATTACAATAAGTACATCTGCTATACCACCGGTGGAAGGAGGCAGACCATTTTTTGTTTTGGTAGTACACGAGTTGAGGAGGACCGAAAAGGTACCTGCCAAAAGCAATACGAATAAATTTTTCATGACATTAGCTGTTTTTGTGGATTTTTAATTTTTGCCCTACCTGAAGATTATCGTTTTTCAGATTGTTGGCTTTTCGGATATCATCCACGCTAACCCCATATAAAGATGAAATTTTCCACAGTGTATCTCCCTTTTTCACTGTGTAATAAACTGTTTTCAGATCGGTCGATCCAGCACTGGTTCCGTTGTTTGGTTTGTAAGTCGACGAAGCGGTACCGTAAACAATGAGTTTTTGCCCTGGATAAATTACCGTCGATTTCATATTGTTCCATGCCTGAATATTGCTTACTGTGGTCCCGTAAACCGAAGCAATCGTTCCAAGCGTTTCTCCGTTTTGAACGGTGTGGTAGTTTTTGTTGCCGGCGGTGTTTACCGCTGTTGTACTTCCATTGTTTCCGTTATTGCTGTTGTTTGTTCCCGTATTTGTTGCAACCATGGCGGTATCGACTGCCTGCGATTTTTTGAGGCTGTCGTACATCAGTTGTTCTTTTTCGACAAACACAAGAGCATATTGCTGAGGCATGCGAATGGTGTAAGGGTTTCCGGGTGTTCCCGGAATCACCTTTTTGATGTACTGTGGATTCAAAACAACCAAGTCTTCTTCCGGAATTCCAACAATCGATGAGAAGAAATTGAACGACATGGTTGATTTAACTGTCACTGTATCGATTTCCCATTCAACAAAGGCCGGCTTTTGAACGGTAATATTGTGCTCGGCATAATATGTTATCATATAGCTTGCTGCAATAAAAGCCGGAACATATTGTTGAGTTTCGCGAGGCAAAAAATGTTTTATTTTCCAATAATTGGTTTCGCCATTGGCGCGTTTGATGGCGCGGTTGATAGTTCCCGGACCCGCATTGTAGGCTGCAAGAACCAAAGCCCAGTCGTGGTAAATAGCAAACAAATCGCTCATGTGATGAGCAGCGGCTTCTGTGGCTTTGATTGGATCGAAGCGATCATCGACATATGAAGTGATGTTGAGGTCGTACAGCAAACCTGTTTTATACATAAACTGCCACAACCCGGCTGCACCTGCCCATGATTTTGCGGTTGGATTTAGTGCCGATTCTACAATGGCAAGGTGTTTCATTTCAAGCGGTACATTGTATTTGTCGAAAGCCTGCTCAAAAAGAGGATAATACATCCTCGACAACCCAACAAGCCGTCCGACAAAATATCGTTTTGAAATGTAGAAGGTGATCCATTTTTTTACATCATCATTGAACTGATATTCGAAAGGAGAAGCTTCGTCCATTTCCTGAATACGAATCATTAACAAGCTGTCGTTGTATTCGGGAACAAAATTTGCCGGAAAATTATATTTGTTTGCTTCGGGCGTGAAATGTTCGCCATCGAAGAATTTTTCACGCGTCATTTTATCAAAAATAGCTGCAATGTCGGTGTTGCTTACATCTGTACTTGAGTCTTTTACCTGTACTTCGTAAGCCGCAACCCGAAGAGCAGAAAAGACCATCATTGTCAATATAATCAAATACTTCATCGGCGCCTTGGTATTAGTTTCAAACCACTAAATTACAACATTTCAACAATATATATAACGCAGATTCGACCTATTTATTAAGAATGCATGGTTAATTACGTGAATTGAACTTTTAAATCAGTCAACAGCCGATATTGTTTAGTTATTGGCTTGCTCTTCTTTCTTCTTTTTTTTCTGCCACTCGCGGTAAGCTGCCTGATACTTACGGGCATTGGCTGCATGTTGTTTTGAAGTGACGGCAAAGTTATGATAACCCGAAAAATCTTCGCGCGCACTAAAAAACATATAGTCGTGTTTGCTATAGTTCAATACCTGATCGATTGTGGATGCGTTAGGCAAATTGATTGGCCCCGGAGGCAGTCCTTCGTTTCGGTAAGTGTTGTATGGCGATTCGATTTCGAGGTCTTTCTTTAGTACCCTTGTTTTGGTAAAATCGCCAATGGCAAAAATAACTGTTGGGCAAGCTTCGAGCTTCCATCCTTTTCTGATGCGGTTGATATAAACGCCTGCAATTTCACCCATTTCGTCAATTTTGTTAGTCTCGCCCTGAACAATGGATGCTAAAATACTTACTTCTTCGGGCTTTAAACCAATGGCTTCAGCTTTTTTGCGACGCTCACTGGTCCAGAATTTTTCGTATTCGGCGTACATTTTGTCGATAAAATCAGCAGCGGAAGTGTTCCAGTAAATTTCATACGTATTCGGGATAAAAATAACCATCAGGTTTTCGCGAGTTAGTCCGTATTTTTTTGCAATACTGTCGCTGTTGAGTACTTCGAGTAAAGCTTCTTTTCCGCACTCAAGTTTGGGGCCTATTTTTTCGACGAAATCTTCGCGGGTTCTTATGTTGTTGAATGTAATGGTAACCGGCGTCTGGCGTCCGCTGATAAACATATTTACCATGGCGTTGTTGCTCATTCCTGCAACAATTACATAGCGCCCCGATTTGAGTTTTTTATCGAGATGTTTGTATTTGGCCAGCATCTCAAACGATGATTTGTCTTGAAGTAAATTGTATTTTTCTATTGTGTCCATTAGGTTCTGCATGGTGCTTCCGGTTGGCAAGTAAATCACTTGTTCGTTTTTCCCTTCAAGATTTACGTTTGGACTGAAAGCCTTGTTGTAAACATACCAGGCTCCACCTGCGCCAAGAATGAGCAAAATAGTCAGAATGATTAATATTATCTTTTTCATTTCGTCGTTTTTGTGTTGAAGAGTTGCAAAAATGTTTCGTCGCAATACTCATTCTGATAATAAACCCAGTGTTTTTTCACCCCGGTTGTCTCGAATCCGGCTTTTTTAAACAATTTCATACTTGCCTCGTTGTTGGAGAGTACATTGCTCCATAATTGCTGAACATTTACTACATCGAAAAGCCAACGAATAATGAGCCGCAACGCCTCGATGCCAAGCCCTCTCTGGCGAAATGGCTCGGTGATGATCATTCCTGTTCCAACTCTGCTGTGGATAGGGTCATATTCAAACAAGTCAATTAGTCCTGCTTTTTCACCAGTCGATTGTTCCACGATAACCAGTCGGATTTGTTTGTCAACCAGCAAATTAGCAGTTGAGTGGCGAATAAAATCTTCGATGTCGGCGAGCGAATAGGGCGATTGGTTGTTGCTGAGATGCCAGTATCGTTCGTCGTTTTCGATGGCAAGCATAAATGCAGCATCCGAAGGTTCGGGAATGCGCAGTAGTATTTTCGAACTTTGCAACATGGAGATTGAATTATTCGGTTTCGGCTGTAAAAACTTTCGTGGCAGGTCCTTCGAGCCACAAGACATCGTTTTGTATATCAACAACAAGAGAACCGCCACGAGCCTCTATTTGTATAGGCCAGCTAAATCCGAAAAAGTTGTGAGCGACCAATGCCGATGCGGTTATTCCGGTTCCGCAAGCCAACGTTTCGTTTTCTACTCCCCGCTCGTAGGTTCTTATAGTAATACTGTTATTGTTGAAAACCACAAAGTTTATATTGGCTCCTTGAGGAAACATGTCGGAGTTGTAGCGTAAAATTGCCCCTTCTGTTTTTACGTCAATGTTTTCAATGCTGTTAAGTGGTCTCACGTTGTGGGGAACTCCGGTATTGACAAAAAATGTATTGTCAGGCATTTTTTGGGGTTCCGAAGCTATGTTGAGGCTGATTTTCACTTGCCATTTCCCATGGCTGTTGTCGGCCAGTATTTCTCCAAAATGAATTCCATCTGAAGCTTCAAAGTTGGTTTTCGCCTTGCAATAATTCATCGAAAAAGCAAAAGCAACTGAGCATCGTGCACCGTTTCCACACATTTCGGCTTCGTAGCCATCGGAATTGAAATAATGCATTCTGAAATCAGCGACTTCTGATAGAGCAATCACAATCAGACCATCAGCTCCAATGCCTGTGTGGCGGTTGCAGAGCGCTTCTATTTTTTTTGCATCGGGTGTGGTGTTGCCAGCAATGGCATCGATGAGAATGAAGTCGTTTCCTGCGCCGTGAAATTTATAATAGCTGTTCATGATAATCAAATTCGCTTGAGAGCCAGTTCAAGCCGTGTCAGTAATTTTGATGCTGTTACATTTGAAAAATTATCAAATTCGTCGGTTACAGGCAATGGGTGCCACCATTGTCGCTCTTTCATGTAGAGCTGGTTGTCGATTTGCGCCCATGCCAAAATATTGTCCGGATCGAAACCATACACAATCACATAGGTTCCGGAACGTTTATAGCCTTTGTAGTGAATGGGGGATTCCCAAAATTCAATTTTATATCGGGCTTCTGAATAAACGTAGTCGTCGGTTTTTGCGGTGTCATTTTTCCCAAAAAGCGATTTTTGTACCACCACTTTTACGCTTCGTGTTTCGAGCAATCGGTCGTTTTGAACAACAAAAGTGTCGGTTGGCTCTTTTTGAAAGCCGGTTAGGGAATCGAAATACATTTTGCGGATAATGGAATCGAGAAACAAGGAGTCCATTTCGCGGTAGCCAGGCATTTCGATGAGGTGATTCCAACTTTTTAAGTAAAATAGTGAGTCGATACGAAACATGGCGCTGTCGAGTACATAAACCGGAACGTTGCGGAGTTCGCTCAAATTTGTCATCTCGCAGGTGTTTGTTTGTGCTTTTTGCACAGAATCGGTTTGTCCTTTTTTCGGTTTGTTGGGTAGGATTCCCGCATTGAGTATAACCCAAACCATAGCTGCACCAAGCAACAACCCGATTGTAAACCAGATTGCAGTTTTGCTCTTTTTTGTTCGGGTCCCCATATTCATATATTTTGCAGCAGTAAAATATCGGTTCGACAGAATTCTATGCAAAATTACAATAATAATTCTCCTTAGCCTGCTTTTTAAAATCTTTAAATGAATGTGAAAAAACAATAAGGACATTTTTGAATCGTTACAAGACCGGATTTAACAATAAAAAACAAAAGAACTATGAAAGCAAAAACCATTTTTCTGAATGTTGTGTTTGGTTTCGTCGGTTCGCTGGTGGCTTTGGGTGGTGTTTACGGAGTCCTCAGATCGGGATCGGAGATTAAACCACAACTTCCTCAAACCAATGAGCGTGTTTCTGTGCAAACTGTGTCACAAAGTGCAGCTCCTACCGATTTTACCGAGGCGGCGGGTTTAGCAGTTCCATCCGTGGTGCATATAAAAACCACTTTCTCGCAGAAAAACGAGAGTTATGACAATTTTTTTAATCCATTTTACGACTTTTTCAACATGCAAACACCCTATGGGAAACAGTATCCGGTTATTGGAACAGGGAGTGGTGTTATTGTTGGGGCCGATGGATACATAGTGACAAACAATCATGTTGTTCGCGATGCACAGGAAATTGTGATAACATTGAACGATAAACGCGAATTTAAAGCCAGCATTGTTGGAACTGACCCTTCGACCGATTTGGCTTTAGTGAAAATTGAAGCTTCTGATTTGCCTTATCTTATTTTTGGCAATTCGGACGATGTGAAAGTGGGCGAGTGGGTGCTTGCGGTTGGAAATCCCTTTAATCTCACGAGCACTGTTACCGCTGGAATTATTAGCGCTAAAGCGCGAAATATCAATATTCTGGGAGGAGGTTCGTCGGTCGAATCGTTTTTGCAAACAGATGCTGTTGTAAATCCCGGAAATAGCGGAGGAGCATTGGTGAATACCCGTGGGGAACTGATTGGGATAAATGCAGCTATTGCAAGCAATACGGGCTCTTATTCGGGGTATTCTTTTGCAATTCCATCCAATATAGCCCGCAAAGTTGTGAACGATTTAATGCAGTACGGTATGGTTCAGCGTGCTTATTTGGGTGCAGATGTTGCTGAGGTTGATGCGGAAACGGCACGAAAATATGGGCTTACTGAAGTTCGGGGAGTGTTGGTGACATCGGTAAATCAAGGTGGATCAGCATTTGAAGCCGGTATCGACGCCGGAGATGTGATTCTTTCAATAGATGAAATCGAGGTGAATAGTTCTTCAAGAATGCTTGAAATTATTGCCGAACGTCAGCCCGGCGATAACATCAAAGTGCAAATTAGGCGTAACGGAAAATTGGTTGTTAAAACGGTAAAGTTACAGAACCGAAAAGGGGAAACGCAGTTGTTAAGCGATCACGACAATGATGTTGTTTCGATTCTTGGAGCTACTTTCGAGGAGCCTTCGAGCGACGAATTTGCACGATTACGTCTGAAAAATGGACTAAAAATATCGGAAATGGCCGATGGTGTTCTCAAACGAGCCGGGATAAAAGAAGGGTTTATTGTTACTAAAATCGACGGTAACCCGATAAATTCTTTGAGCGATCTCGAAGCAGCATTGTCGGGAAAAACGGGTGGAATTCTCATGGAGGGAATTTATCCGAATGGAATGAAGGCTTATTATGGCTTTGGATTGTAGAAATGGCTGTTAAAACCTTATGAATGATTTGGTTTTTTGTAAAAATGAGCGTACCTTTGTGAACTCTTTTGAGATATGACGTAACTTATTGAAAAACAGTGGGTTAACATTTTTGGGATATGAGACAACTTAAGATATCGAAGTCGATTACCAATCGCGAAACAGCTTCGCTCGACAAATACCTGCAGGAGATAGGCAAGGAAGAATTGATTACAGCTGAGGAGGAAGTTCAGCTTGCACAGCGTATTAAGCAAGGCGATAGGCTTGCTTTGGAAAAACTTACACGCGCGAATCTGCGTTTTGTGGTTTCTGTGGCAAAACAATATCAGAATCAGGGACTTAGCTTGCCCGACCTTATTAACGAAGGAAATTTGGGACTTATAAAAGCTGCTCAACGATTCGACGAAACCCGTGGCTTCAAATTTATTTCTTATGCGGTTTGGTGGATTCGCCAGTCGATTTTGCAGGCTTTGGCAGAGCAAAGTCGTATTGTACGTTTACCGCTCAATCAGGTTGGTTCGCTCAATAAAATTTCGAAGGAAGCATCGCGTCTCGAACAACGTTACGAACGTCCGCCTTCGGCAGAAGAAATTGCAGAAAGTCTCGATCTGCCCGAAGATAAAGTAAGCGAAACCATGCGTTTGTCGGGACGGCATGTATCGGTTGATGCTCCACTGATTTCAGACGAAGACACCAGCATGCTCGATGTTCTTGTAAATCAGGATTCGCCTCGTGCCGATAATGAGTTGATGTACGAAAGTCTGAGTCGTGAAATTCAGCGATCGCTTGCTACTTTAAGCGAGAAAGAGCGCGATATCGTGAATTTGTATTTTGGCATTGGAGTTAATCATAGCTGGACTCTCGAAGAAATTGGTGCTCGTTTCGATCTAACCCGCGAAAGGGTGCGTCAAATTAAAGAAAAAGCCATTCGTCGTCTGAAACATAATTCGCGAAGCCGATTGCTGAAATCTTATTTGGGGCAATAGCTGTTTTATGAACAATATACTCAATATCGTCAAGCATATCGAGAAGTCAATTATTTTTATATTAATTGTTTTTCTTGTTGCAATTTTGGTTGTTTCGGTAGTTGACTTTGGTCTTTATTTTTCGCGACTTCTATTTTATAGTTCACTTGAAGGATGGTACGAACCTGAGTTTTTGATGCCTTTGTTTAGTTCCTTTCTTATAGTGCTTATAGGTATTGAATTACTCGAAACAATAAAAGCATACTTGAAGGACGATTCTATTCATGTAGAATTGGTTATTCTGGTTGCTATAATTGCATTGGCTCGCAAAATTATTGTTCTCGATTACTCAACCATGAAACCTGAGAAACTTTATGGACTTGCAGGGCTGATTTTGTCCCTTTCTGTAGCCTATTTTCTAATTAAATCGGCGGGTATTTCGATGAAGCTGCGAAAGAAAAGCAGCGTAGATCAAAAATAGGTAGCCGATTTTTGATGTCGATAGGTGTATTTATTAAATTGTTTTACTTTTGACCGGTAAATAAATTATTGTGGGCTCTATCCGAAGTTTGGCCGGTCAAACGGCTGTGTATGGAATCAGCAGCATACTTGGACGTTTGTTGAATTACCTGCTTGTGCCTTTGTACAGCCGCGTTTTTTTGCCCGACGAGGCAGCTGTGTATGTTGAGATGTACGCATATGTTGCTTTTTTTATCGTTATTCTTACGTATGGGATGGAGACAGCCTTTTTTCGCTACAATCAGAGCGAAGCTGAACCTCAAAAAGTATATTCCACAACGGTCATATCGCTGTTTGTAACCAGTTTTATTTTTATTGCTGCCGGAATTGTTTTTTCGGGCCCTCTGGCTACCATGCTTCGTTATCCCGATCACCCTGAATACATTAGCTATTTTGCACTTATTGTCGGACTTGATGCATTTACAAGTATTCCATTTGCACGTCTTCGGGCCGAAAATAAGGCAATGCGATTTGCCATGATTAAGATAGTTAATATTGTTATCAATATTTCGCTTAATTTAATTTTGTTGCTACTGGTGCCTTATTTATACAACAACTACAGTTGGGGTCCTGATATGCTTGGCTTTGTCAGCAAAGGAAAGCCGGTAATCGGACATATTTTCTTAGCTAATTTGGTCGCTAGCGCTGTTGTGCTGGTACTCGTTTTGCCTGAAATTGTGAAAATACGACTTTCCTTTTCAGGAGCTTTGTTGAGGAGAATGATCAGTTACGCATTTCCTCTTTTGATTCTTGGATTGGCTGGAATTGCTATTGAAACTATCGATCGGGTTTTGCTCAAATACCTGCTGCCGCAGGATGTAGCCATGTACCAGCTGGGTATCTTTGGAATGTGTTTCAAAATTGCCATTGTGATGTCGATTTTTATTCAGGCGTTTCGATATGCAGCTGAACCTTTCTTTTTTGCACAACAGAAATCGACCAATGCTAAGGCTGTATATGCCGATGTGTTGAAATATTTTGTCATTATAATGACTTTTCTGTTTCTGTCGATCATGCTTTATATCGATATTGTAAAATACTTTATTGGAGAGAAATACTACAGTGGCCTTAAGATCGTTCCCATTTTGCTTTACAGCCATGTGTTTTTAGGAGTGTTCTACAATCTGAGCATTTGGTATAAACTTACAGGTCAAACCCGTTTTGGTGCATATATTAGTGTTTTTGGGGCAGCCTTATCAATTGGGCTTAATATTTATTTGATACCCCGAATTGGATATATGGGTAGTGCCTGGACCAATTTTATTTGCTACGGTTTGATGATGGTGATATCGTACTGGTTGGGACAGAAATACTATCCGGTGAAATACGATATTAAACGTATTTTTGCATATATGGGCTTGAGTGCGGGGCTATGGGCTGTTTCGGTTTTAGTTGCCCGCAATTTGCTTGTTGACAATCTTCATGCACAATTGGCATTCAATACTGTTTTATTGCTTGTCTTTGTTCTTTTTATTGCATTTACGGAACCGCAGGTTCGGAAAATGCTACGACGAAAATAGTTGGCGTTTTTCATTAAATTTGTCTGATTAAATATCAACACATGATTATTATTGGGATTACAGGAACATTGGGTGCTGGAAAAGGTACTATTGTGGATTATCTGATTCGCAACAGAGATTTTGTCCATTTTTCGGTGCGTCAATTCCTGCTTAAAGAAATTCGTCGCCGTAAGTTGCCCGAGAACCGTGATAGTATGGTGGTTGTTGCCAACGAGCTGCGAGCCAAGCATGGTTCGTCGTATATAGTTGAACAATTGCACGATCTGGCTGTTAAGAATGGGAAAAATGCTATCGTTGAGAGTATTCGAACAACGGGCGAAATTGAAGCCCTGCGTAGCAAAGGTGGGTTTTTTCTTCTCGCTGTTGATGCCGATGCCCGAATTCGTTATCAGCGAGTACAGCAGCGTGGTTCGGAGACCGATAATATCGATTACGAAACGTTTATTGCAAATGAAAACCGAGAGATGAGTGGCAAAGATCCGGCGACACAAAACCTGATGAAATGTATTGAGACAGCCGATTTTGCACTCGATAACAATGGAACATTCCAACAATTGTTCAATCAGATTGAGCAAATCATGGGTGAAGTTAATGCCCGAATAAAAGCTGCCAGCGCAGGTATTCCATATCGTCGCCCTTCGTGGGATGAGTATTTTATGGAGGTGGCTTCAACTGTAGCTAAGCGAGCAACATGCGACCGAGGTCGATCGGGCTGTGTGATTGTTCGCGATAAACGGATTTTGGTCACAGGTTATGTGGGTTCTCCTATTGGTCTTCCGCATTGCGATGATATTGGACATTTGTTTAAAAAGACGGTTCATGATGATAACAGAATAACAACGCATTGTGTTCGAACCGTTCATGCTGAACAAAATGCAATCACTCAGGCAGCTCGTTATGGGATATCGCTTGATAATTCAACACTCTATTGCCGCATGACACCATGCAGAACCTGCGCAATGCTTATTATTAATTGCGGAATTAAACGAGTGGTGTGCGAATTCAGATACCACGACGCCAACGAAAGCGAAGCTATGTTTAAAGAAGCAGGTCTTAGTATCGATTATTTCAACGATGAAGTTTTGACCTACGACAATCAGTAGTTCCGGATTTTAATACATCAGGTATTTCTTGCTGCTATTGCGCCATTCAGCGTCGCTTTTGTAATCCGAAAAGTAGATTACCAAGTCGGCATCGCTTTTATAGTCGCAAAAATAAATGGTTACATCAGCGTCGCTTTTGTAATCGCAGAAGAACCAAAGTCCTGAGTTTCCGGAAGCATCGCTTTTGTAGCTGCATTTATAGACAACCAGGTCAGCATCACTTTTGTAGTCGGCAACATAAACCTTCACTTTTGCATCGCTCTTGTAATCGCATACATAAACCTTCTGTGCAACTGAAACAAAAGAAATACCGAAGGCAAAAACAATAGAAAGTAAAATAGTCTTCATAATGGTCGAATTTGTAGCAAATATACGATTATTTGTGAATAAAAAAACCCGGATTTCCGGGTTTTGAAAATATTAAGAAATGTGATTGATTAGGCTCCGGGTTGGGTGATTGGAACAAAAACACGCGTTTTTAGTTCGCGGTCAATCATAAACATAGCCGGACCTTTTCCGTCGATCATTTTCAATTC
Organism: Bacteroidetes bacterium HGW-Bacteroidetes-6; assembly: GCA_002842495.1. Lineage (GTDB taxonomy): Bacteria > Bacteroidota > Bacteroidia > Bacteroidales > DTU049 > GWF2-43-63. The sequence continues at coordinate 126,084 of PHDB01000003.1, read as the reverse complement.
GCCCAACAATTCACTGGCACGGGCTTCTTCTTCGACTTGCTCCGAAACAAACCATTGCAGGAAGTTGTTTGTGGCATGGTCTTTTTCTTCGATGGCAACGTTTACAAGATTATTTATCAGCGAAGTGACAAGTTGTTCGTGCTTGTATGTTTCTTCTATAGCATCTACCACAGAGTCCCATTCTTTTTGTGGTTGTTCTATTGCTTTAAGTTCAACTCGACCACCCCGTTCGTTTACAAAATCAAAAAATTTCATGGCATGAGCAAGCTCTTCCTGAGCCTGTACGCGCATCCAGTTTGCAAACCCATTGAGGTTCTTGTCGGCAAAATAAGCCGACATCGATAAATACAGGTACGAAGAGTACATTTCGGCATTTATTTGTCCGTTGAGCGCGTCTTCCATTCTTTTATTCATGGCTTATTATTTTTTGTTGTTCAAATGTACGAAAAAGTTTGGTATCCGAAAAATGACAGTTGTCATAAAAAACAAAAGCAAACCGGAATGGCTTGCTTTTGCAGGAAAAGAAAAAACGTGTTAATCTAATCTACATTGTCGTGTAGAAAAGAGTTGTTTTCTCTGATCTCGGGTTTTTTTTCTCCGTTTTCGCCTATGGTGAAACGGCTTACGATTTTTTCATCCGACGAATTTTCGTGAGAAAGTGTTACACCACGACGTGCATATGCGGGGACCTGTTCAATTTCGTCCAGATTATTCATTGCCGGGGTATTGAAATTGAATTGTTTTAGATTACGCATTCGTTCGTCGTGAATTTCGGGTTTCATTTTGGGTTCGGGAGTTTCTTCCTGATTGAAGTCCATAGGTACATCAAGCATAATTTGCTGATGTTTCTCATTCATCTGGAACTCCGACTGAAGGGAATTGTTTTCATCTTTAGGTGTCGAAGTGTCTTCGTCTAGACCAATGGTTATACGGGGTGCTGCAAAATCGGATTCCTCCTCCAGAATATTAAAAACCGGATTCGTTTCTATGGATTCGTTTTTATTGAAGACGGTCATTTCTGGAACTTCTTCAATCAGGGGTTCTTCCTTTTTTGGTTCTTGAAGGTTGATAACTTTTGACTCGGCTGAAGTGAAATCTTGGTGAGTTTTGCCAAAATTAGTGGCAACAACTGTAACGGAAATAGAATTCCCGAGAATTTGGTCGGTTCCATTCCCCCAAATAATTTCGGCCTGAGCGCCTGCTGCATTCTGAATGTAGTCCGAAATATCGCTTACTTCGTCCATGCGTGCTTCGTCTTCGCCACTGGCTATATAAAGCAGTATGTTGCGTGCGCCACGAATTTCGTTGTCGTTGAGCAATGGCGAATTGAGGGCCATTTCAACGGCCTGCAGTGCGCGGTCTTCGCCTTCAGCAATGCCAGTCCCCATAATGGCCATGCCGCTGTTTTTCATAACGGTTTTAACGTCTTCGAAATCAACATTCATGTAACCGGTAACCGTGATCAGTTCAGAAATTCCTTTGGCCGCAATGGTGAGGATGTCATCAGCTTTGGCAAAAGCATCGCCAAGTTTGAGATTGCCATAGAGTTCGCGGACTTTATCGTTGTTGATGATGATGAGTGAATCAACGTATTTGCGCATTTCTTCAATGCCAAGTGAGGCCTGATTGAGGCGCTTTCCTCCTTCGAATCCAAATGGAGTGGTTACAATACCGACAGTAAGAATATCAAGTTCTTTGGCAATCTGGGCAATTACAGGTGCAGCTCCGGTTCCGGTTCCGCCACCCATGCCAGCTGTAATGAAAACCATTTTTGTATTTGTCGATAAGATCTCCCTGATTTGATCGATGTTTTCAAGAGCAGCATTTCTTCCGACTTCGGGGGAGTTTCCTGCACCACGACCTTCGGTAAGTCCTGCTCCAATTTGTAGTCTCGATGCAACCGGACTCATTCCCAAAGCCTGTAAATCGGTGTTGCAAACAACAAATTCCACCCCGGTGATGCCTTGTAAAAACATGTGATTAACAGCATTGCTGCCGCCGCCGCCAACACCAAAAACCTTGATGATGGGAGGTAATGTTGTTGATGATTCAAATTTAATGTTGATATTGCTTTCCAATTCAGGCATAATACTTTTGATTTGGTTTGTAAAAATACTTGAGTTTGTCTTAAGTTTTGGCCTTTATGTGAAAAACTTTTCAACAGGAAAAAGGCCCCGATTGTTAATTTCTTAGCTTATGTTTTCGTCGAAGAAATTCATTCCCCGATTGAACATTTTTTTGATTATTCCACCTCGCTCTTTTTTGCCCTGGTTCGGAACCCGTTTTGAATTTGATGCAGTTGAAGAATTGGTGATTCCATTCAAAACCAAACCAATGCCTGTTGCATACATGGGTAATAGAAGTTCTTTATCGACATTGGCCGATAAATGCTCGCTTGGGTAACCAATGCGTGTTTCGTGACCTGTGATAAACTGGCAAAGCTGATTGATGTTTTTTAGTTGAGCGCCACCACCAGTCAGCACAATGCCGGCTATCAGTTTTCGATCGTAACCCGAATTTTTTATTTCGTAGTTTACGAATTCAAGAATTTCTTCCATGCGCGATTGAATGATTCGGGCCAGATTTCGCATCGATATTTCCTTATGCGGTCTTCCTTTAAGTCCAGGGATCGAAATATAGATTTCTTCTTTTACTTCATTGGCGAGCGCCGATCCGTGTTTTACTTTCAATGTTTCGGCATAGCTTTTTAGAATTGAGCAGCCTTCTTTCACATCGTCGGTTACAATATCGCCACCAAGCGGAATTACGGCTGAATGCCTGATGATGCCATCTTGAAAAATAGCTATATCAGTTGTTCCACCACCGATATCAACAAGTGCCACACCTGCTTCTTTTTCCTCGTCGCTCAGAACTGCGTAGGAACTGGCAATGGGTTCAAGGATCATGTCCTGCATCACAAGCTCGGCGCGGGTAACACATTTCTCGATATTACGTGCAGCGCTTACCTGGCCTGTGATGATGTGGAAATTGGCTTCGAGCGATACGCCAGCCATACCAACCGGATCTTTAATTCCTTGCTCGCCGTCAACGATATATTCCTGCGGAATAACATGAATGATTTCTTCACCGGGAGGCATCACAAGTTTGTACATGTTTTCAATAAGCCTTTCCACATCGTCCTGCCCGATTTCAGTATCATTTGGATTGTCTCGGATAATGCTTCCCCGGTGCTGAAGGCTTTTTATATGCTGTCCGGCAATACCTACGTTCACCGTGCGAATATTTACATTGCTTTTGCCTTCGGTGGTTTCAATCACTTTACGAATGGATTCCACTGTTTTTTCGATATTGGCAACAACTCCACGTTTCACGCCGAGCGATTCGGTTTTACCATAACCCAGAATCTCGAGTTTTCCGTGTTCGTTTTGATAGCCCACTATCATTGCAATTTTGGTAGTGCCAATATCGAGGCCAACTACGATGTCCTGTGTTGCATTCATATTTCGTCTTTTTTTATACAAACAACCTGATTATTGAACCTTATGTCAAAGGTTTTATATTTCGAAAAGTTGGTTATAGTATAACCTTCTTTGTAGAAATAGCTTAAATTTTTGAGTTTTGTGCGAAGTTCGTCAACATCGCCCAAGAGAATATTTTGATCGCCAATGGCCGGAATGAGCTCAAAATTATTTTTAGCTGAAACAAAGACCTGCGTAATGAGTTTGCATAGTAGTGAATCGCTGTTGATTGCCATCGAAATAAGATAGAGTTTGTTCATTACGCTTAGCATCTGAGCTTGATTGTAATTGATGGAGTCGAAGTAGCTGTATTTTGCGGATGGATAGTATTTTTCGTCGATCTCACCAGAAGCAATTAATAAACCAGGTGAACCTCCTTGGTTGAGTGGCATTAGAGCACCTTCGGTGTCAACATAGAATGACTGATTGTGTGAATTAAAAACGCGTAGTATGGGTTTGCGCTGAGTGATGGAAACAGTAAGACTTGCATCGATATTGATGAACGCATCGACCGATTGAACATAGGGGTTGGTTTTTGCAATATTTTCAATCCACGCTAAATCGATTTCACCAACAGTGCGGCTTGTGAGCGAGTCGTAGCCCTGCGATATTAAAAACAGCACTTCTTCTTCGGTTACAAGTTCGGGGCCACCTTGCGTGTTGATAGAAACAGTCACCTGGCTGATTTTTTGTTTTCTGAAATTGCTGTTAGCCAGCCTGATCAGCATGAAAATGCAGATGGCAACACCCAGTAATATCAGTATTTTGTATTTCAGCTTCATGGTTTCAAAATTCTGTTTTTAAGAGTTTCGATATGTGTATCGATGTCTCCGGCTCCAATGCTGAGTAAGACACCTTTTATGTTTTGGGTATCCAGATTTCCGATATTTTCGAATCTCAGATGTTTTTTTTGAGGATTAATGATTTGTGCGAGCAACCATTGAGCATCGATACCAGGGATGGGTTTTTCGCGAGCCGGATAAATATCAGTAATAATAGGGTAGTCGAATTTTGAGAGTATGTCAGCGAATTCTACTCCGAAATCGCGAGTGCGGCTGAATAAATGCGGCTGAAAAATAGCAGTAATGGGCTTGCCGGGATGGAGTGACCTGATGGTTTCGAGCAAAGCTGCAATTTCCGCAGGATGGTGCGCGTAATCGTCGTAGTACACGAGTTCGTTGGTTTTTGCAATCAGTTCGAGGCGTCGTTTTACCCCCGGATAGCTTTGGATAGCTTGAGCTACCTGATCTGCGTTGAATCCTGCCAAATGCAAGGCTGCAAATGCCGCTAATGCATTTTTTACATTATGCCGGCCAGCAACAGGCATCGTAAGAGCTGAATACAACTTGTTTCCAGAAAGCAAAATATCGAATACAAAATGTTCGTTTTCTATTCTGATATTATTGGCAGAATAGCCGTTTTTATTATCGATTCCAAAAAACAATGTATTGGATGGCAATTTAAGTATGCTGCTGTTGATGTCGGTACAAACCAATACCTTCCCTTTGGTCGAAGTTTGAAAAGCAAATTCCGAAAAAGAATCTTCGAGCGCAGTAGAGCTGCCATATATGTCGAGATGGTCAGCGTCAACCGCATTTATAATAGAGATATACGGTTTTAAAGTAAGAAATGAGCGGTCGTATTCGTCGGCTTCGGCTACAGCCCATGTTGCACCGGTGTTTACAAAAACATTGGTGTTGTACTTGCTTAGTACACCACCAACAAAACCCAAAAATGGCTCATGGAGTTCCGATAAGCAATGCGCAAGCATAGCCGAAACTGTTGTTTTCCCATGGGTTCCGGCAACAGCAAAAGCTTGAAGGCTGTTTACAACCATGGCCAACATGGCTGAGCGTTTAATGGTTGGAAGTTCAAGATTACGGATTTGTTCCCACTCTTGAAAATCGGAAGGAATAGCCGGCGTGTAAACAACAACATCTGTAGTAGCCGATATGGCTGAGAAATCGGCTTGATAGTGAACAGGAATGCCTTCGGTAACGAGGGCTTCGGTAAGAGGTGTTTTTGTTTTGTCGTAACCACTCACGTTGATTCCTTTGCTATGTAAATAGCGAGCCAGGGCGCTCATTCCAATGCCGCCGATTCCGAGAAAATATGCCGTTTTTATATCAGTGAGTTGCATTTTGTCTTTTCTCCATGAGTTCTATCAGTTTTTCTGCAATTTGTGTTGCAGCTTCGGGCTTTGCCTGTAATTTGGCATTGATAGCCATTTTTTTACGTTGTTCTTCGTTTTCAATGAGTCCGAAAAGTACTTCGCCAAGTTTTTCCCGCGCACTAATATCTTTTACAATCAAAGCAGCTTCTTCCGATACCATGGCCATGGCATTTTTGGTTTGATGGTCATCGGTCACGTTGGGTGATGGAATGTAAATGACAGGCTTCCCTACAACGGCAATTTCCGAAACGGCAATAGCTCCGGCCCGCGAAACAATAACATCGGCAGCAGCATATGCTTCGGGCATGTCGTGAAAAAATTCGCGTGCGACAACATGTAGTGTTGGATGCTGGTACAAGTATTCGCAAGCCTGAACTGCATAATTTTTGCCGGTTTGCCAGATGAGCTGATATCCTTTTTCTAAAATTTCGGGAATCAAACTACAAATGGTTTCATTTATAGTACGCGAACCCAAACTTCCACCAACAGCAAAAATGGTTAATTTATCGCTGTCAAGACCAAAAAATGCACGTCCTTCGCTGGTTGATATAGTTGAATGGCAAATTTCTTTTCGAACCGGATTGCCTGTAAGTACAATTTTATAGGCTTCAAAAAAGGCTTCCATATTGTTGTAAGCAACACAAATTTTGTCGGCTTTTTTTGCCAAAATACGATTAGTGAGTCCGGGGAATGAGTTTTGCTCCTGAATCAGCGTTGGAATACCTATCGATGTTGCTTTTCTGAGGACTGGTCCGCTGGCATAACCTCCAAAACCCGCAACCACATCGGGACGAAAATCTTTGATGATCCTGCGAGCTTTTCGAAGGCTTTTGATGATTTTGAAAGGAACGATAATGTTTGAAAAACTAAGACTGCGTTTTAATCCCTGGATAGGAAGTCCGATAATCGGATAGCCATGTTGTGGCACTTTGTCCATTTCCATTCGATTTTCTGCACCAATGAACAAGATTTTAGCGTCCGGCAACAACTTGCGCAATGCGTCGGCGGTGGCTAATGCCGGAAAAATGTGCCCTCCTGTTCCTCCGGCCGAAAATATAAACCGTGGTTTATGCTTTTTCATTGATGTTTGTGTTACTTGTTGTTTCGTTTTTACCTTTGCTGACACTCAGAATTATTCCCAGCGAAATACAAGTGAACCAGATGCTGGTTCCTCCCATACTGATGAGAGGAAGGGGTTGTCCAGTTACAGGTAGCAAATTTACTGCAACCCCCATATTGATGAGAGCCTGAAATACCAGCATAAAACTCAGTCCGATAGAAAGGAATGTTCCGAATGCTCCCGGACTATGTGCTCCAATTCGAATTCCCCGATATAACAAAATGAGATACAGCAATAGGATGAAAACTCCTCCCAGTAGTCCGAATTCTTCAATAATAAGCGCAAAAATAAAATCGGAGTAGGGGTGAGGTAGAAAATTGCGTTGTGTTGAATTTCCGGGCATTTTTCCCCAAATGCCTCCATTTGCAATTGCAATTTTTGCTTGTACTGCCTGATAATTATCGGCATCGTCTGATGATATAAATGATTCCACCCGTTTTTGCCATGTTTCCACCCGTCCTTTGCCCGGGAGTTGCATGATGAGCAGAATGGCAAAAATCATTGCTACCAGAGTAATACCTGTTGTTGCAGCAATAAATTTGAATGGAACACGCCCAACAAACATAATAATTAACGATGTTCCAAATACGAGCATTGCTGTTGAAAGGTTGGCTGGCATAATCAGCAAAGTAACAAGTACAACAGGAAGGATTAAAGGAATGAATGCCGATTTAAAGTCGCTGATAACATCTTGCTTTAATGCCAGCAATCTGGCCAGGTACAAGATAATAGCCATTTTGGCGATGTCAGAGCTTTGAAAACTGATATTCAGTCCAGGAATGGTAAGCCAGCGACTTGCTTCGTTTACATTGGTTCCTCTGAACATGGTGAAAAGAAGCAGAGGAATGGATATGTAAAACATTAATTGTGCAAATCGCGAAAAATAGGAATAGCGGATATTGTGAAAAACGTACATGAAAAACAAACCGGCTAAAAGAATGATAAGATGCTTAAGCATATAATACTCTGTATTCCCGCCTTGGTAGCGGAAAGCGAGTGTCCCGGTGGAGCTGTAAACTGCCAATACCGAAAAAATACTGAGTAAAACCACAATTACCCATACAGCCCGGTCGCCTTTGATATGTTCAGCAAAAAATTTCATGATTTAAAGTTCGCGAATTGCGTTTTTGTATTGGATCCCCCGGTCTTCGAAGTTTTCGAAGAGATCGAAACTGGCACAAGCCGGCGATAGTAGCACAATATCGTTTGGGTTTCCGATACGATATGCTGCGTTCACTGCATCCATCATGCTGGTTGTTTCCATTATTATTTCCAGATGAGGTGTAAATGCATTCATTAGCTTTGTGTTGTCGGTTCCCAGACAAATAAGAGCTTTCACTTTTTCTTTTACCAGCGGGAGCAGCGCATTATAGTCGTTGCCTTTGTCAACTCCACCTGCAATCCATATTATAGGGCTTTTCATGCTTTCGAGAGCATACCATACTGAATTAACATTGGTGGCTTTGCTGTCGTTGTAAAACGAAATACCATGCACTTTGGCGACAAATTCGAGTCGGTGTTCGATCTTCTGAAAAGTCTGAAAACTTTTTTTCAGGGCGTCTTTCCGTGAATCGAACATGTGTGTGGCTACAGCGGCAGCCATCGAGTTGTAGACGTTGTGCTTCCCTTGTAGTGCTAATGCTTCGATGTTCATAGTTGTTGTGTGGTTATCGATGTTCAGGTAAATATTCTCGTTGTCGGCATAAGCCCCTTCTTTCAATTCAGAGAGGAGCGAAAATCCGTACTGTTTTGCTTGTCCGTAGGATGTAGGTAGCAGTTTTTTGATAATTTTGTCGTCGGCATTGTAAACAAACATATCCGACACTGTCTGGTTTTGTGTGATCCTGAATTTTGTACGGGCATATTCTTCTATCGAATTATTGTATCGCTCAAGATGGTCGGGTGTGATATTGAGCAAAACAGCTACATTTGCTCTGAACTTTACCATGTGTTCGAGTTGAAAACTACTTAGTTCAATTACAAAAATATCGTGGTCGCTTTTTGCAAGTTCGCGGGCAAAGCTGCGTCCAATATTGCCGCAAACACAGACGTCGAGTCCGGTTTCAATCAGGATGTGTCCGATTAACGCTGTGGTGGTTGTTTTTCCATTACTTCCGGTAACACAAACTGTTCTTGCTGTTGTAAAACGACTGGCAAATTCTATTTCGGAAATAATTTCTTTTCCGAGTTCCAAAGCTTGTTGCAAAATGGGTGCATTGTTTGGAATTCCAGGACTTTTTATGATGAGATTGCAGAAAATTAGTTGCTCTTTACTATGTTTTCCTTCTTCGAAAGCAATATGATTTTCTTCGAGTTCTTTTTTGAAAGATATTTTAATGGCGCTACTATCGCTAACAAATACATCGTATCCCAGTTTTTGCGCAAGCAAAGCCGCACCGACTCCACTTTCGCCGGCACCCAGAATGAGTATTTGTTGTTTTAAAGACATTTAGCGTAGTTTCAATGTTGCAATGGTGATAATTGCCATGATGATGCTCACAATAATGAAGCGGTTTACAATCTTTACTTCATTCAGCCCTTTTTTGTGAAAATGATGATGGATGGGTGTCATCCTGAAAACACGATGTGCCGATGCATAATCGTATCCAAAGCGCTTTTTACGGTATTTAAAAACCGTTACCTGAATAAGAACAGAGGCTGATTCGAGCATGAAAACACCACATAATACAGGAATAAGCAACTCTTTTCGGATCATAATGGCAAATACGGCAATGATTCCTCCGATGGTAAGGCTGCCGGTGTCACCCATGAAAACCTGTGCCGGAAAGCTGTTGTACCATAAAAATCCAATCATAGCTCCTACAAATGCGCTAATATAAATGGTAAGCTCTCCCGAATTGGGAATATACATTATATTAAGATAGTCAGCAAAAATGAAGTTACCCGATACCCAGGCGAGCAAACCCAGTGTTAGTCCCACAACTGCCGAAGTGCCTGCCGCAAGGCCATCCATCCCGTCAGTGAGGTTGGCTCCGTTGCTTACAGCTACCACAATAAACATCACAATGGGAATAAAAATAAGCCACGCCCAATTTTGATAGTCTTCGCCCATCCAGCGGGTGAGGACGGCGTAATCGAATTCGTTGTCCTTTACAAATGGAATTGAAGTTTTGAGCGATTTTACTTCGTCTACGTGGAAATAATCGGAGGCCTCCTTTTTGCAATCCTGATTGAGAATATCGGCTTCAGTATAATGTTCGGTAGCATTTATTTTTTCGCGAATAACAATGCTGTCGTTAAAGTACATGACGGTTCCAACAAGTATTCCCAGTCCAAGTTGACCCAGGATTTTAAATTTTCCGTGCAATCCGGCTTTGTTTTTCTTAAAAACCTTTATGTAGTCGTCAATAAAACCAATGGTTCCCAACCAAACTGTTGAAATCAGAATGACAATGATATAGGTATTGTGTAGCTTTGCCAATAGAAGCGTTGGGATGAGAATAGCCGCCAGAATAATAATGCCACCCATGGTTGGGGTCCCTTTTTTCTGAGCTTGACCTTCCAGCCCAAGATCGCGTATTTCTTCTCCGATTTGTCTGTTTTTCAGAAAACGGATAATTCTTTTTCCAAAAACCATAGAAATGAGAAGCGACAATACTGCGGCAATAGCAGCACGGAACGAAATGTATTGAAAGGCTCCGGCTCCTGGCAAGTCGTATTGTTTATTCAGAAAATCGAACAAATAGTAGAGCATATTTATACGTTTAATGATTCACTGAGAATTTCGACATCATTGAAATGGGTTTTCACTCCATTTACTTCCTGATAGGTTTCGTGTCCTTTTCCTGCAATTAAAACGATATCGCCGGGTAAAGCCATCATGCATGCCGTACGAATGGCTTCCCGCCTGTCTGCGATGCATAATACCTTTTTGATTTCGGTAATGTCGATTCCGCTTTTTATTTCAGCGATGATTGTTTCAGGGTCTTCGGAGCGTGGATTATCGCTGGTGATGATTGCCAGTTGGCTGTATTTTGCCATAATCTGTCCCATAACCGGACGTTTCGATCTGTCACGGTCGCCACCAGCTCCGGCCACGGTGATAATCCGTCCGTTACCATCATTCACTTCTGTAATTGTCGTCAATACATTACTTAAAGCGTCTGGGGTATGAGCATAGTCGACAATACCGGTAATGTTGTTCGACGAACGAATCACATTAAACCTTCCATCCACTTCTGCAAGTCCGCTTAATTCGCGCAAAACTTCGTTTTTATCGAGTCCACACAAAACAGCTGTTGCAAAAATAGCTGTTATGTTGTATGCATTGAACCGACCAACCAGACGAAACCATGCTTCGGTGCCGTCGATATTTAATCCTAAGCCGGTAATTGAATTTTGTAGAATTCTGGTTTTGAAATTGGCGGGTCGATTAATTGCATAAGTTGAAATTGTAGCTTTGGTGTTTTGTACCATCACGTTCCCATTGGTGTCATCGACATTGGTGAGCGCAAATGTTTTTGTGGGTAAATTGTCAAAAAACATTTGTTTTGCTTTGAGATATTCGGAAAAAGTTCCGTGGTAATCGAGATGATCGTGTGTGAGATTGGTGAAAACACCGCCAGCAAAGCGTAACCCATGAATGCGTCCCTGGACAATAGCATGCGAGCTTACTTCCATAAAACAATGAGTGCATCCGGCTTCAACCATTTCCGATAGAATGCGGTTGAGAACTATGGCGTCGGGAGTGGTATGTGTTGCAGGTATTTCGTTGCCGGGGAATATGTAGCGAATGGTTGAAATAAGTCCCGAACTATGTCCCAGTCGGTTGAAAAGATTGTAAAGCAATGTGGCTGTTGTGGTTTTCCCATTTGTGCCTGTAATGCCTACCAACGAAAGATGATGCGAAGGATTCCCGAACCAGTTGGCTGCAGCCATTGCATAAGTTTCGGAATTGTTGTTTGTTTGAAAGTAAGTGATGTTTGGTTGTAGATTTTCAGGAACCTGACTGCAAACTACAACCACAGCTCCTTTTTCAATAGCGTTGTCGATGTATTGATGACCATCGGTTTTAACACCTTTCAGCGCAAAAAAAATAAAACCAGCTTCAATATCACGGCTAGAGGAACTTAATCCCGAAACGATGATGTTGTTGCATCCGGTTAGAAACCGTGCATCGGTGTTTTGTAATATTTCTGCAATGGTTCTCATCGTGGCCCCAGAATTAGTTTCACTTTCATTCCGTTTTTTATGGGGGTGCCGGCACGTGGCGATTGCGATACTACCCATCCTTTTCCCGAAAGGCTTACAACTGCTCCGTTTTTCTCGAGATATGCTATAGCATCAGGTGCCGACATTCCCTTAAGATTGATAAGCCGGTTGCTTTGCTGATTCACAACCTTGTATTTTAGGGTGTCGGAAGCCGGATCGATGTAAACAAAGTCGTCGATTTGTGCATTAATCTTTTGATTAAGCGAAACACCAAGCATGGAGTAAATGGTATTTATATTTTGAAGCGAAGAATATATGCAGCCGGGATCGTTGTTTACCTGATTAGCGGTATCTTGTTGGCGCATTTCGATGCGCGTAGCATAAATTTTTTCAGCTATTTCGAGGAATATGGGGGCAGCAACCGATCCACCATAGTAACTGCTGTTTTTTGGTTTGTTTACCACAACGATGCAGGAATATCTCGGATGATCTGCTGGAAAATAACCAACAAACGATGCGTAATATTCCGGACCGCCACTACCACGGTACGACCCACCTTGCGATATTTGAGCAGTTCCGGTTTTGCCTGCAATCGGAAAAACGGCGTGCTTAAGGTTGGTGGCTGTTCCTCTTAAAACAACTCCTTCTAACAGGCTTTGAACCTCTTTTACTGTCTTTTGATTACAGATGGCGGGGTTCAGTATCTGGGGCTCAAATTTTGTAAGGGTTTGCCCTGCATATTGTACTTCTTTTACAAACATGGGCTTCATCATTTTGCCATTGTTGGCAATGGCATTGTAAACGACAAGAATTTGCATAGGAGTCATGCGAAGTTCGTATCCAATACTCATCCAAGGAAGACTCACCGCCGACCAATACGGATCGCCTGGCTTTTTAATGTAGGGCAAGCCCTCACCTTTGATTTCTAGCCCCAATGGTTTGTTGATCCCGATTTTGTAAAGACCTTCAATGAATTTGCCGGGATTGGCTCCGTATGCTTTCACGATCATACTCGAAATCCCAATGTTCGAGGAAAGTTCAAAAGCTTGTCTGATTGATATGGTTCCCAATCCACCTTCATGTGAATCGGTCATGGTTTGTTTGCCATATTTGAATTTTCCGTTTCCGGTGTTTACTTTGTCATCAAGCGATACTTTGCCGTCGTCGAGGGCAACCATCATCGACATGAGTTTAAAGGTAGATCCGGGTTCGTAGCTTTCACCAATGGCAAAATTGTAGGCTTCGGCATACGTTCCGTCTGGTAGTTTTTGCAGGTTGGCAATAGCTTTTACTTCACCGGTTTCAACTTCCATCAAAACAACACAGCCGTGGTGGGCGTCGTGCTTTTGTAGGTTTGTATACAAGGCTGTTTCTGCAACATCTTGCAGATTAATATCGATGGTCGTAAGAATGTCCTTTCCGTCGTCGGATTTAATGTCGGCCTGATCGTCAACAGGAATCCAGTTTTGCCCCGAAATGCGTTTCATTAAGCGCTTCCCGTCGGTTCCCCGAAGCAGGCTGTCGTATGCGCCTTCAATTCCAACCCAGTAATTTTCGCGTATAAAACCGATGGTCCTTTTTGCCAACAACTCGAAAGGCATTTCGCGTCGGTCGTTCTGGATAACTATCAATCCTCCGCGGTATTGTCCCTGATTGAAAATGGGAAACGACGACACTTCTTTCATTCCGAAGTAATCGAGATTTCGACCTATTCTCAGATATCGATTGCTTTTTGCTCTTTCGTTTTTGAGAAGTTTTTTATATTCATCTACGCTTTTGTCTTTAAAAAATCCATGCAGACAAATACTAAGAGAATCAATATTGTCGTCGAATAGTTTTTGAGAAATTGTTTTGGGACTTAAGTCAACAAACAGATCGAATCGTGGAACCGAAGTTGCGAGTAAGCTACCGTCGTCGGCAAGAATATTTCCTCTTCGGGCTTGAATGTCGATATATTTTACGGCCAGATTCATGGCTTTTTCTCTGAGTTCGTCACCTTCGGAAAACTGAATGCTGAATAGTTTGTAAATAATCAATAAAGCAAATACACCCGACAAGGCATATATAAGGAATGCCCTCGAAAATACCGTCTTTTGGGTTGTATCTTCTGCTTTTTTACTCATTATCGGTCTTTTTTACAAATATTTTTCCCGGAGGTGTATGTGAAGGATAAATGCCGAATGGCTTGAGTTTTTCGCTTACTTTGCTCAGATTGGTTCCTGTCATTAAGCGCGATTTTGCTGTGATATACTCGCTTCTCAATTCAATCAATTCGGCTTTGTTGAGCTCTATTTGATAGATAGTGCGTTCACCATAGTAGGAATTGGCAATGTATATCACGAACAGAAGAGAGATGTAGAGGATGAACGGGAGTTGCTTCAGCAGGCCTTCGCGCTCTAAAAAACTGCCGGTAATAATGCTCCGCATCGAAAACCGTTTACCAGAGGTCTTTTTCTCCTTAACAGGTTTGTCTTTTCCTTTGTTGAGTTTCAATATGTTGTTCTTCTGCTCTTTCATATTTTTTCAGCAGCACGCAATTTTGCACTTCTGCTTCTCGGATTTTGAATTATTTCTGCTTCAGTTGGAGTATCAGCTCCTGAAGTGATGTTGTTCCATCTGAAATTACGTGTTCCCATTATGTTTTCCGAAAATGAGTCGGAGGGCAATACGCTTTTGAAAAAGTTTTTTATCATTCTGTCTTCAAGCGAATGATATGAAATCACTACAAGTCGACCTCCAGGCATTAAGCATTCGTAGGCCTGATTAAGAAATTGTTCCAATACTTCTAGCTCCTGATTCACTTCGATGCGAATAGCCTGAAAAACCTGAGCTAAGAAGCTGTTTTCTTTGTTTTTTTGTGTAAAATTCTGCGCAATTCCAGCTAGTTCGAAAGTAGTATTAACCGATTTATGCATTCTTTGCTTTTCGATGGCTTTTGCCAAATTGAAAGCCTTCGCTATTTCGCCATATTGACGGAAAATACGTGTTAATTCTTCAACGCTATAGCTGTTCACAACATCGTGTGCTGTTTTTTTTGAAAGGACGTTCATCCGCATGTCGAGTGGAGCATCGAAACGAAAAGAGAATCCGCGCTCTGGTGTTTCAATGTGGTGGCTCGAGATTCCGAGATCGGCCAAAATGCCGTTGACTGGAAGCGCATGGTGGTAGCGAAGAAAATTACTTAAAAACCTGAAGTTGGAACGAATAAGTGTTATTTTTTCAGCACCGGAAAAACTATCTGATGCATCTGAATCCTGATCGAATGCATATACATGGCCTTGGCTTAGTCGTGAAGCAATTTCGCGCGAATGACCACCACTGCCAAAAGTTGCATCGACGTATTTGCCATTGGGTTCAATAGCAAGATAATCGACACTTTCTTTGAGCAAAACACTTACATGGACAGCCATTATTGTTTCTCCGCGTTATTGTCGGGCAGTCCCATTACTTCTTCGGCGAGCGAAGGGAAGGTGTTGGAACCGGCAGCAACAAACGCTTCGTAAGCATCTTTCGACCAAATTTCGATGCGGTCGATGGCTGATGCCAAGACAATGTCTTTTCCGATGTTGCCAAAAAGCATAAGATCGCGCGGAATAAGCAGTCGGCCTGCTTCGTCGGTGCTAACTTGCCGCGACCCTGACATGAACATACGGATAAAGTCGTTGTTTTTCTTAACAAAGCGGTTGAGTTTTCCTACCTGTTCGGCTTCCTTTTGCCAGGTTGAGAATGGGAACAGCTCGATGCATTGATTGAAAATACTCCTTTTCATTACAAAGCCTGTTTCGGTCTCGTCTAAAAGCTGTTTTCGCAAGGATGCCGGAAAAATAAACCGGCCCTTGGAATCCACTTTTAAATCGAATACACCGATCAGGTTTGCCATGAGCTTAAAATAAGGTGTAAAATAAATCAATTTTTCCCACTTTTTCCCACTTTCTCCCACTTTGTTGATAACTTTTTACTGATATTTACGGAAAAGGTTACAGAAAATACGATATGTGTTGAAAATAAGCGTATTGTGATTTTTTTGTAAGAGGAACTTATTCACAATTGGAAAAATGCTACGAAATTGATCAGAGTTTGAGCGGAAGTGTTATTTTTGCAGAACTAAAAACGGGAAATGGAGTCAAATAGCAACAAAATTGTTGATGGTGCTTTGGTCATTACCGAGAATACCATTGATGTAAAAGAGCTGATTCGGGCAAAGAATCCGCGTATGCTGCGTATGCTGCCTGGTTTCATTATTCGTTATTTGAAGCGAATACTGCACGAGAAGGAGGTGAATTATCACATGTACAACAACCGGCATAAACATGGTTTACCCTTTGTTGAAGCGATGCTCGATATGTTTGGAGCTGAAATTGTTGTTTATGGCCTCGAAAAGCTCGAAAATCAAAATCGGTTTTTGGTGGTTGCCAATCATCCTTTAGGAGGATTAGATGGACTTGCGCTCATGCATACCGTTGGAAGAATACACTCTAATATTGTTTTTCCGGTGAATGATTTTCTGATGTATTTACCAAATTTAAGCGAACTTTTTGTGCCGATCAATAAGGTTGGAGGTCAGTCATCGTCGGGGGTGAGAGCGTTGGAGAAAGCATTTGAATCGGATAATAATATTTTGTTTTTCCCTGCAGGTTTGGCTTCCCGAAAAATAAAAGGAAAAGTGATTGATTTGGAATGGAAGAAAACATTTATTCAGAAAGCGCGTCAACACGAGCGTAATGTAATCCCCGTGCACGTAAGTGGTAGAAACAGTAACAGGTTTTATAGATTGGCGAATTGGCGTAAAAGACTGGGTATTAAGGCGAACATTGAGATGTTGTATCTTAGTGATGAAACTTTCAGGCAAAAGGGCCGCATACTTGAAATACATTTTGGGGATCCCATCCCTTTCTCAACCTTCGATAAAACCCATAAGGATCTAGAATGGGCTCAAATTGTTAAACAAATTGTGTACGATTTACCGCAAAATGATTAATTTTACGCACTCGGAGTAAATCGTTTAGTTTGAATATGGAACCCATTATTGAAAAAGTATCGCGCGAAGACCTGCTGAGGGAATTGACACCCAAGCGTTTTGTACGCTATACCAATTTTGGGAATAACGAGATATATATATTCCATGGCGACGAAGCTCCGGCGTTGATGCGCGAAGTGGGTCGCTTACGCGAGATTTCTTTCCGCGAAGCCGGTGGAGGCACAGGTAAGCCAGAAGATATTGACGATTACGACAATGGACCCGGTGCTTATTTGCAGCTTATTGTCTGGAACCCCGAAGAGCAGGAAATTGTTGGCGGCTATCGCTATATACGACTCAATACAATACGTCCCGATAAGCGTGCAGAGTATCATCTGGCAACAACACATATGTTTCGGATGTCTCGGAAATTTCAGGTTT
Source organism: Bacteroidetes bacterium HGW-Bacteroidetes-6 (assembly GCA_002842495.1). Classification (GTDB taxonomy): domain Bacteria; phylum Bacteroidota; class Bacteroidia; order Bacteroidales; family DTU049; genus GWF2-43-63. The sequence continues at coordinate 108,742 of PHDB01000003.1, read as the reverse complement.
TCTATTTCCCTCATACGATAGAACTGGGTCGAAGCTTTGTTCAGCCTCAATATCAACCGGCTCGTGACAGCCGCAAGGGCATTTTTTCGCTCGATAATCTTTGGGATGGACTCGGAGCTCTTATTGTTTTGCATCCCGAAATTCGCTATTTCTATGGAAAAGTCACAATGTATCTCAAATACGATATTCTTGCACGTGATGTTATTCTTCATTTTTTGATGAAATATTTTCCGGATCATGAAGGTCTGATAATTCCCTATGAGCCAAGGCAAACAACAACTCCTGTTGCACAGCTTGATGAAATTTTGCATGGAAAATCGTACGAAGAAGACCGAAACCTAATGAATAAGCTGGTTCGTAGTCGTGGAATGATTCTTCCTCCGTTGGTAAACGCTTATATGAATTTATCGAGCACGATGAAAACTTTTGGCTCGTCACTCAACGATAGTTTTGGTGATGTAGAAGAAATTGGCATTCTGGTTACCATTGCCGATATTTACGAATCAAAAAAACACAGGCATTTGGCTTCGTTCAACAAAGGACGTTAATGCCTGAGCCCAGAAAGCATGAATGCAAAATACATTGGTGGTTGTACCCATTGGACAAAATGTCCAGCGCCCGATTATCCCGAGTATGCCTTTACCGGTCGTTCAAATGTAGGTAAATCGTCGCTGATTAATGCAATGACTGGAATAAAGAAGCTGGCTAAAATCAGTTCAAACCCCGGTAAAACGCAAATCATCAATCATTTTTTAATTGAGGAAGAATGGTTTCTGACCGATTTGCCTGGTTATGGTTATGCAAAAGCGCCTAAGGAGTTGCGAAAAAAATGGGAGGCAATGATCAAGGAATATCTTGAAAGAAGAGCGAATCTGATGACCACTTTTGTGCTTGTCGATTCACGTCTGGAACCTCAGAAAAACGACGTTGAATTTATCGATTGGTGTGGTCAGAAACAGTTGCCAATAGCCATTATCTTTACCAAAGCCGATAAATGTACCAAAAATGAGTTGGCGATGAGCATTGGGAAATTTGAAAAGAAGATGGCCGAATCGTGGGAAGAAATGCCACCAAGAATAATCACATCGTCCGAAACCCGATTGGGACTCGATGAGGTTTTGTCGTTTATTGCGGAGACGAATCGCTATTGGGTCTGCCCTGAAAAGCGTTAAAGGCCGAATTGAGCGAATGACGTTTCATGCGTACAAGCCCAAAATACCATAGGAAAATAATGAAGGGAAAGAATAAGATCAGAGCCCATGTTTTTTCGAGCATAAGAAGAAAATCGTAGATTCCGTGGAGTAAAAAAGGCATGAAGAATGCCATGAATAAATTAAATAATCTGCGTTCCGGAAGAAATTTGGCAAGCCCGAATCGATATCCCATTACCACTCCAAACAATGCATGAGCCGGAACAGCTGTAAGAGCTCGCATGTAGCCTATTTGATAACCTGCCTGCACAGTTTGGGCACTTGTTACATACAAAATGTTTTCAACCAGTGCAAAGCCAAGCGACACAAAAGCGGCATAAACAATACCATCGAATCGCTCGTTGAAATGTCGTGATCCAAAGAAAATAAGAATAACAGCCAGCCATTTGAACAATTCTTCTGTAAATGCTGCAACGCCAAATGCATTCAAAAAGGCGGCAGTTTCTCCGGTATATCGTTGCACATGATCGGATATATACTGCTCCATAAACAGAATAGGAATAACAATAATTGCTCCTGCAATAATTGCTTTGATAAGCATCCAGATAGGTTCTTTTTCGTATTTGTCGCGATAATAAATATAGAATATCAGAATGGCGACAGGTGCTGCAGCAAGTAGAATCAATGTCATAGGATAAAATTTGAGGATAAATATATAAATATTTTGGATGATTGAGATGAAAAATAGTTTTAGATGTATCCCATCAGGCATTTTTTAAGCCCTTTATTGTTTGTTTCAATTGTGTGTGACAGACAGCGTTTTCGTCAAAATATCTTTGTGTTGAATCGAGCAATTGGTGCAGCCGGATCTTTATTTTGATGAGTCGTTAACAAATCGGGTTGTCCGTTTTTTCGATGAGTTCGCTGAAACGAATTTCAATCAGCCTGACAAGAAGTCGGAATAGCAGATTTTACGATTGCAGTATTCGCCGGTTTATGCGTTTATAAGCGAAGTCCGACTGCCAAGATCTGATCCAAGTTGGCTATGTCGGTGCTGAACTACTTGGTTTTTTTATAAACTTTCAGATATGGAATTGAGCCTATTGGCTCCCGGTATAAGCATGTTTGTAAAATAAAAAACATCCGAACGTTAATCGGATGTTTTTAGCAGTTAAAACAAGTACAAATAATCCGGGCTTCAAACTATTTGGCAAAAGCCACGGCGCGTGTTTCTCGGATTACAGTAATTTTGATTTGACCCGGGTATGTCATTTCTTCCTGAATTCGTTTACTCAGATCGAGTGAGAGTTGAGTTGCAGCAGCATCGGTAAGCTTTTCAGCTCCAACAATAACACGTAATTCGCGACCTGCCTGAATAGCATATGTTTTTTGCACACCATCGTAGCTCATAGCAATGGCTTCGAGGTCATTAAGGCGATTGATATAGCTTTCCACCACTTCGCGGCGGGCACCCGGACGAGCTCCAGAAATAGCATCGCAGGCCTGAACAATCGGGGCAATCAGCGTAGTCATCTCAATGTCTTCGTGGTGAGCACCAATAGCATTGATAATTTCGGGATGTTCTTTGAATTTTTCGGCAAGTTTCATCCCCAGGTGAGCATGAGGCATATCGGGTTCGTTGTCGGGCACTTTGCCAATGTCGTGCAAAATACCGGCACGTTTGGCCATTTTTGGATTCAAGCCAAGTTCGGCAGCCATAGTAGCACAAAGGTTCGCAACTTCTTTGCTGTGTTGAAGCAAGTTTTGTCCGTACGAGGAGCGGTATTTCATTTTACCAATGAGTCTCACCAATTCGTGGTGCATGTTGTGAATACCCAAGTCAATAAGAGTTTTTTTACCCACTTCAATAATTTCCTGTTCTATATTGGCTTTCACTTTGGCAACCACTTCTTCGATACGGGCTGGATGAATGCGGCCGTCAGAAACAAGTTTTTCGAGTGATTGTCGGGCTATTTCACGACGAACAGGATCATAGGCCGACAAAATAATGGTTTCGGGAGTGTCGTCGATAACAATTTCGACTCCGGTAGCAGCTTCGAGTGCTTTAATATTTCGACCTTCGCGACCAATAATACGACCTTTAATTTCGTCGTTGGCAATCGGAAATGATGTTACAGCGTTTTCAGCTGCATGTTCCGAAGCAGTACGCTGAATAGTCTCGATAATGACTTTTTTGGCTTCACGGTTTGCGTTGAGTTTGGCTTCGTCGACAATGTCTTTTACATACGACATAGCTTCGATGCGAGCTTCCTCTTTCAGCGAGTTCATCAGCTCAGCCCGGGCATCTTCGGCCGAAAGACCCGATACGGCTTCGAGCTTTTCGATACTTTGTTTGTGAAGTTTTGCAATGTCTTCCATCTTTTTAGCAACAACTTCATTCTGAGCGGTAAGGTTGTCTTTCAGCGTTTGCATCTCTTTTTGCTTGCGTTGCAAGTCTTCCTGACGTTGATTAAGCGATAATTCGCGTTGCTTGGCTTTGTTTTCGAGATTTTGAATTCTTTTGTTCTGTTCTTGGGTTCGGTTTTCCATGTCCGATTTCATCTGGAAAAACTTCTCTTTAGCTTCGAGAATACGGGTCTGTTTTATCATGTCCGCTTCTTTCGAGGCTTCCTCAAGCATAAGCTTTTTCTTTCTTTCGGCATTTTTTCGGAAAATAAGTACCCAGATAAGGATAGCTGCCGTCAAGGCAACCATTTCGAGCACTAAAATCAATACACTGTTTTCCATAATTCAATTTTTTACAATAAAAAAACCCGCGATGTTCATCAAAGGGTATCAAAAACCCCTAAATTAACACGATTAGGGTAGCCAAAGTATTCAGACTTCCATTGATGCCGAAGCATTCTTTGCAGATATGGCCTGTCTTAGGACTTGTGAGACATTCCCTTAAGCGATTCTGTTGAGTTTTATCAACCGTAAAAAAAAACTGATGGACTACGCGGGTCGTTTCTTTATGTTAAGAACTATACTGCTTCAACCAGCAGTTGGTTAATGTTTTGTAAGCGGGAATGCAACTCTTCGTTTACAAAGCTATTTTGCTTATCCGATTTTCCGAGCGATGCAGCATAATTAAGCAATGTCATCGCCATAATGTCCTGCATATCCTTTCCCGGAAATTGCAGTAGGAATTCTTTCACTTTGTTATTAATTGTTTCAGCCGCATTCCTGATTAAAATTTCGTCTTCATTTTCAACAGACAGCGTGTATTTTCTGTTTGCTACGGTAACCGATATTTTTACCAATTCTTTCATTATTCGTCAAGCAACAAAATACACTTATCTATTTCGCGTATCAATTCGTTCAGTTTTTTTCCGGAAGAAAGAGAATCGGAGCTGCTTTCAACTGTTTCGGCCAACCGAAATGTAAAATCCTGCATTTCGCGATTCAGCAACCTTTGTTTTAAGTCATCTGTCTCTGCACGCAGATTCACAATCTCTTCTCTCAGAATCTCAATTTCCTTTTTGGAATTTTCGAGCTGTCCAACCAGTTTTCTGACATTATTTTCTATATTTGAAACCAATGCAGCAAGCTCTTTCATAACCTCAGGGAAATTGAACTGCAAAGATAATCATTTTAAGGCAAAAGTCAATGTTTCTCATTTCGGATCAATAAAAAAGGCTGCCTCATAAGGGCAGCCTTAAAAAAAATTATAAATACCAATTATTCAACGATGAATTTTTTGGTAAGACGTCCGCTTTCTGAGCTAACAGAGCAGTAATAAACACCACTGGCAAACTGACTCAAGTCAAATGTTGAATTGTAAGTGCCGGCAGCTTGGGTTCCATCTTCCTGAGTTGCAACAATTTTTCCGTTGGCATCAATGATTTGGATTGTAACGTTTGCTTCATTATTAATTGCATAAGCAACATTTACATAATCAGGAGTTGGGTTTGGGGAAACAGTGAGTTGAAGTCCCTGGAAAAATCCATATTCACCAATGTTTACAAAGTCATTGTCGACAATTGCAAAAATAGCAGGCATACGGGTTCCGGCAGTTGTGAATACATGGGAAGCCTGAGTCCAGAATGGTGTTGCTGCAGGATATAGCCACCAAGTGTACTGCTCTCCAAAAATAGAACTATTCAAACCTTCGTCAGAAGCAAGAACACCAACAGTGTCTCCTGCAGTGTTAACTGCTGAAGCATCAAAGATGAGGGCAAAGTCCTGATTGTCGAAGTAGTATGTTGTTGGGAAATCAACAAATTGAATTCCATATGCACCAGCGTAGGTGGTGTCAACAGTATTGATGTTGAAAGATGCTGTTGAAAGAATGCTTCCAGGGCAGGCAATGTCGAAATAAGGTCCACCTGTTGGGCCATAGCTGCTAGAATCATCAATCAAAGCAAGGCTTATTACTACATCGCTACCAGATGCTGATTGAATGTCTATGTTTGAAATCCAAACCATGGCACCGGTAACACCATATGTTAATGAGTTTACATTATAGTAGCCCTGAGCGAAAGTAGTGTGACCATCAACACCATTTCCAAAAACATAACCACCACCAGTGTATCCAAGTGTCCAGATACTAGTGGTTGTCAAAAAGTCATTCCATCCGAGAGTATCCATAAATACTTTAGGACTCATGATTGAAATGTCAGCTTTCTGTTTTTCAACAGCATAACTGTTTTGTGTCTCAATTAGATTTTGTGCACTTAACGAAAACACAAGAAGTGTAATCGATAAGGTTGTAAACAATTTTTTCATGATTAAAATTTTTAAGTTCAACGTTGTGTCGTTTTCAATAGGCAAAAGTAAAAATATTTTAGTTGCATGCAAATTATTATTAATATTTTTTTAGGATTTATATATGAAAACACAAATTTTCCCGACAACCTGCTTTTTAATGTGATTTGATACCATTCGTTGGCAAGAATTGTCGGGAAAATGAATGCAATAATCTGGATTTATTGATAAGATTCTACAGGTGCGCAGGTACACATTATATTTCTGTCACCATAGGCATCATCAATCCGGGAAACAGTTGGCCAATATTTCAAATTATTTTTTCCAATTTTGGCAGCTTTATCACGAGGATACGGATATACCCATTCGTTTGCTGTTAACATTTCGATAGTGTGTGGTGCATTTTTTAATACATTGTTTTCTTTATCGCATGAACCACTTTCAACTTCTCTTATTTCATCCCGGATTGACAACAATGCATCAATAAAACGGTTGAGCTCCGATAGGGGCTCACTTTCAGTAGGTTCTACCATTAAAGTACCATGGACAGGAAAAGCAACAGTTGGCGCGTGAAAACCATAATCCATCAATCGCTTGGCAATGTCGGTTTCGGTTACTCCAATGCGGTGGAATGGATTACAATCGATGATGAATTCGTGTGCAACAAAACCATTAACTCCTCTATAGAGAATGTTGTAATGAGGTTCGAGTTTTTTCATCAGATAATTGGCGTTGATTATGGAAAACTCAGTCGATTTTTTGAGTCCTTCAGCTCCCATAAGCTTCATGTAAGCGTAAGAGATTGGAATAACAAAGGCACTGCCAAACGGAGCTGCTGCTACAGCTGAAATTGCTTGTTCTCCTCCGGTTTTTACAATTGGGTGCCCGGGAAGAAATGGGGATAGATGTTTTGCAACGCCTATGGGACCAACGCCGGGTCCACCACCGCCGTGAGGAATAGCAAATGTTTTATGCAGGTTGAGGTGACATACATCGGCACCTATGAAGCCTGGGCTGGTAAAACCAACCTGTGCATTCATGTTGGCTCCGTCCATGTAAACCTGTCCGCCATATTGATGAATGATTTTAATAATCTCAATAACAGCTTCTTCGAAAATACCATGGGTTGAAGGGTACGTAATCATCAATGATGATAAATCGGATGCATGCTCTTCGGCTTTTTGGCGCAAGTCGTTTACATCGATATTTCCCATTTCGTCGGCTTTAACAACCACAACTTTCATGCCTGCCATTGCTGCACTAGCCGGATTGGTGCCGTGTGCCGAGCTTGGAATCAGGCACACGTTTCGATGACCTTCGCCACGACTGATATGGTATGCTCTGATAACCATAAGCCCTGTGTATTCACCGGCAGCACCGCTATTCGGTTGAAAACTAATCTTGTCGAAACCTGTAGTTTCAGTAAGTAGCTTCTCCAGGTCATTTATTAGTTCAATGTAACCTTCAGCTTGATTGGCAGGAACGAATGGATGTATATTGGCATACTCGGGCCAACTCAAATGAAATAGCTCGGTTGCAGCATTCAGCTTCATGGTACAACTGCCAAGCGGAATCATAGAACGATCGAGAGCCAGATCTTTGTTTCGCAAATTTGTGATATAGCGCATCATGTCTGTCTCGTTGTGATATGAGTTAAAGGCGGCATGAGTTAGAAATGCGCTTTTACGATTGAAAATATCGTGGAATGTTCTAATCTGGTTACATTCGCTGGGATTGCATGCAAAATCAGTGTGTGTTTTTCCAGCTGCTTTGGCCAAAAAACCAGCAATGGTATTTACATCGTTCAGCGTAGTTGTTTCATCAAGACTAATCCCAATATGATTTTCGTCGATGAAGCGAAGATTCATTTTGCTTTCGAGAGCCAGTTTTTCAATTTCTTTCACATTCACTCCTTCCGGAATAGCCAGTTTAATGGTGTCGAAGAAATTGTCGTTGAGTTGGATATAACCCGATTTTTCGGATTCTTTACTTAAAATACCAGCCAGAATATTGATGTTTCGTGCAATATCTTTAAGCCCTTTTGGCCCATGATATGCAGCGTACATTCCAGCCATAATAGCTAATAACGCTTGGGCGGTACAAATATTTGAAGTAGCACGTTCGCGTTTAATATGCTGTTCGCGTGTTTGCAATGTCATTCGATATGCCTGATTGCCTAACGCGTCTTTCGAAATGCCGATAATTCTACCTGGCATGGTTCGAACGAATTCCTCTTTCGAAGCCAGGAAAGCAGCATGAGGACCACCAAAACCCATTGGAACACCAAAGCGCTGGGTTGAGCCTACAACAATGTCGGCTACCCATTCACCCGGAGGGGTGAGCATGGTGAGCGATAAAATATCGGCAGCAACACTGAGTAAACTTCCGTTTTCATGAATTTTATCTGCGAGAACGCGATAATTGGCTATATTGCCATATTGGTCTGGATATTGAACAATGGCTCCAAAGGTCAGTTCGTTAAATTCAAATTGATCGCAATCGGCAATTATTACCTCAATTCCAAGAGGAATGGCACGTGTTTTAATTACTTCAATGCTTTGTGGAAAAAGCCCTGTTGAAACCAAAAATTTGTTTGCGCCGGATTTTACTTTATCCCTTTTACGTGAGTTGAAAGCCATAATCATAGCTTCGGATGCAGCTGTTGCTTCATCAAGTAGCGATGCATTCGAAATGGGCATGCCGGTAAGGTCAACAATCACGGTTTGGAAATTGAGAAGAGCTTCGAGACGCCCTTGGCTTATCTCTGCCTGATAAGGAGTATAGGATGTATACCAGCCGGGACTTTCCAAAATATTACGCTGAATAACGCCGGGTAATATGGTGCCGTAATAGCCCATTCCGATAAACGACTTATACATTTTGTTTTTTGCACCCAGATCGCGAAGTAGGTTTTGTGTTTCGGCTTCGTTGAGGCCATCTCCGAAATGGAGTTGATTAGGGTTGATAATACTAGCAGGCAGTGTTTTGGATATGAGTTCTTCGCCCGATGCCACGCCAATGGCTTCCAGCAATTTTGTTTTTTCATCTTCCGATGGTCCAATATGCCTGAAAGTGAAATTATTGGTAATCATATTTTATAATTTTGTGATTGTTGACTACAAAATTACCATTTTTTGGCATACATAAACATGGTTGAGTTTTGATATTTATTAGTACTTTTGGCAAAATATAGCATGCTGCGCAAATTTATTCTTCCGGCTTTGGTTTCACTATTGCTCTCTGGTGCTGTTTTGGCTCAGGATACGTTGTATATGATGAGTGGAAGGGTGGTTTCCGATGTGGAAGTTATGCGGATGGATTCGAACTATGTTTATTTCTTGAGGCAAAATCAACGAACAGTAAATTCACAGGGCAGGATTAAACCCAGTGTGAAAAGGCGTATTCACATTTATGAAATTCGATACGAAAACGGAACCAGCGAGTTGGCTTATTTGCAGGATACAGCAGACTATTATTTAAATCCCGATCAAATGCTGTCGTATGTAGATGGTTGCCACGATGCTTTATCATTGTCTCACGATAGGTTAGTAGGTCCAGTGTGTTATGCTATAACACTAGGCAGTTTTCTTGTGCTGGACCCGTTTTATGTGGTGGCAGTGCCTGCTTTGTATAGTGGGGTGATTGCTATTTTTACACCAAAGTTTCCTGAGAGTATTGTTGATGAGAGTAAGGTGAATAAGTATTATATTATGGGATTCCAAGATACAAAAAAGAATAAAAAGGTGAAATCATCAGTACTCTTTGGTATCGGAGGTTTGATTACTGGTTTTGGTTTGTATTTCCTATCGCATTAATTGTGTTGATGCAGCTGTCGGATGTTTTGTTTCTATGATTTAAAGCTGTAGATACCTAAAAATGATTACCTTTGCACTCTGAAAAGTAGTATTCACAAAGCATATTATTAATGGCGCTGTTCGGATTGTTCGGCAAGGAAAAAAAAGAAAGCCTTGATGATGGCTTGAAAAAAACACGGGAAAATGTTTTTACCCGGTTATCGAGGGCGGTTGTTGGAAAATCTCGTATCGATGATGACGTGCTTGATAATCTGGAAGAAGCGCTTATTTCGTCGGATGTTGGTGTTGAGACAACTTTGCGTGTGATAGAGCGTATTCAAAAACGGGTTAATCGCGATAAATATGTGGGTGTTGAGGAATTAAACAATCTGCTGCGTGACGAAATTGCGCAAATGCTTGAGGAAAACAGCAGGCCCGATGCCATTGCTCCCGGCGATGTGTCGACTTATGTTATTCTTGTGGTTGGCGTTAATGGAGTTGGCAAAACAACCACTATCGGTAAACTGGCTTATCGTTTCAAAAATGCGGGCAAAAAAGTGATTATTGGGGCTGCCGACACATTTCGTGCTGCTGCCGTCGATCAGTTAAAAGTATGGGCGACCCGTGCCGATGTTGAAATTGTCGAAAAAGGAATGAATGCCGATCCGGCTGCAGTGGCATACGACGCTGCAGTTGTTGCAAAAAGCAAAGGTGCTGATATTCTAATTATTGACACTGCGGGACGTTTACACAACAAAATTAATCTGATGAACGAACTTTCGAAAATCAAAAAAGTGGTACAGAAAGTTTTCCCAGATGGTCCGCATGAGGTTTTGTTAGTGCTTGATGCATCGACCGGGCAAAATGCTTTTGAGCAAGCCAAACAATTTACCACAGCAACCGATGTGAATGCACTTGCCCTTACCAAGCTTGATGGTACGGCTAAAGGAGGTGTTGTAATCGGGATTTCGGACCGTTTTAATATCCCGGTAAAATACATTGGAATTGGTGAAAAAATAGATGATATACAGATTTTTGATCCAGTAGAATTTGTCGATAGTTTATTTAAGCAGCAATAATTGATATTGCAAAAAATTTATAGCCTTATGGCCGAAACAAAGGTTGGGATTATTACAATGGGTTGCCCCAAAAACATGGTTGATAGCGAAAAACTTGCGGCATCGTTGCAAAAAAATGGGTTTTGGGTTGAACACGAGAATCAGGATGCTGATATTATTGTTATAAACACCTGTGGATTCATCAACGATGCGAAAGAAGAGTCGATCAATGAGATTTTGAACCAAATTGAGCGAAAAAAACAGAATGAAAATTTAAAGATTGTTGTAACTGGTTGCCTGGCCGAGCGCTACCGCGATCAATTACAGAAAGAAATCCCTGAGATTGATGATCTGTTTGGTGTACACGATTATGACAAGGTCGTTGAAAATATTACAGGAAACCATGCTCAAAAACCGGAGGATCGTATTTTGTCGACCCCTTCGCATTTCGCATACTTGAAAATTTCGGAAGGCTGTAATCGTAATTGTAGTTTTTGTGCAATACCACTTATCCGCGGCAAGCAGATATCGGTAGAGATGGATTTGTTGATTGCCGAAGCCAAACAATTGGCTGCAAAAGGCGTCAAGGAGCTCATTGTAATTGCACAGGATACCGTTTCGTATGGCCTCGATTTATATGGAGAAAAACGAATTGCACCGTTGCTAAATAACCTGTCCGAAATTGAAGGGATTGAATGGATTCGTTTGATGTACACATATCCTGCAGGTTTCCCGGATGAATTGATCGATGAAATGGCCTCGAATCCGAAAATTGTGAAATACGTCGATATTCCACTGCAACATTTTAGTTCACCGATTTTACAAAGTATGAAACGGGGGATTGATAGTGTTGAAACCGAAAAACTCATTACAAAACTTCGTAAACGTATTCCGTCAGTATCAATTCGCAGTACATTTATCGTTGGTTATCCGGGCGAGACCGTAAGTCAGTTTTTTGAACTGTACGAGTTTGTGAAAAGAATGAAATTCGAACGGTTTGGAGTGTTTGCCTATTCGCCCGAAGAGGATACACCTGCATTTGTATTGAAAGACGATATACCGCATCGCACAAAGATGAAAAGAATGAGCGATTTACTCAGAATTCATGAAGAATTTTCGGTTGAACGAAATGAAAAAATGGTAGGAACTGAAATGCAGGCGATTGTTGATCATTATGATGCAGAGGATCAGATCTTTGTTGGACGGACAGCAGCCGATGCACCAGAAATTGATAATATTGTTCGGTTTTTGCCTGCTTCAGGAAAACAAATTTTTCCGGGAATGATTGTGAATGTAAAAGTTGTTTCGGCAGGCCTTTTCGATTTGGAGTGCGAAATAGTTGAGTAATGCTTTTTGTGGCAATGCTATAGGAGCATACCAGTCCTAAAATTGAAAAATATTTGCAGGAAACAGTTAGTTTGAAAAAAGTTGTATCTTTGTTTTCTCATTAGCGTAAATTCTTGCGCTTTCCCCAAGCCTATTTTTACAACTTGTTATATTGTAACCCTATCCTATAATGCAGGAAAAACCAGATCTGAGCAAAATGCTTCTGCCCGAATTGCGTGCATTTGCTACAAAAATGAATCTCAAAGGTTTCTCAACCATGCGTAAACCTGAGATTATTGAATTAATAGAAGCAGCATTCGACGAATTGAAGCCTAAAGATTATACTCCTTCTGTAAAAGTTGAATCAGAAGAAAATCAAAACAAAAAGCGTCGCCGTGTTGTGGCTGAAAAAGTATATACGGGAAATGGTAAAGTTAAGCCAGAAGATACTGCTGCTGTAGTTTTGGAAGAAAAACCCGAAGTGGTTGTTAGAACGGAATCAGTTTCCACAGAAGATAAAAATGAAGAGCGAAACGAACCACCGATTTCAAATAAATTCAAGAAAGATTTTGGTAAAAACGATTTCACTTTTAAAAAGAAGAACAAAGACTGGCATCGCAACGATTTTTTGCCGGTGAATAAAAATCGTGATCGCCAGCCGCTAACTGAAAAGCTGCCGCAAGATGAATTGTTGTTGCCTCTCGATCCTATTGACGAAACCCCTGATCCAGTTGTGGCTGCCCCTGAAGTTGTAACAGAGAAGCCTGTTGTTGAAAATCGTGAACGAAATCAACACGAACGTCCGGTACATCAAAACCAACAGAATCAGAGAGCCGAAAAACAACCATTACCCTACACCGACCTTGATGGCGTGGTTTCGGCCGAAGGTGTTTTGGAGCTGGTAAACGAAGGCTTTGGGTTTCTTCGTTCGTCCGATTTCAATTATCTTAACTCGCCCGACGACATTTTTGTAAGTCAGAATCAGGTAAAAATGTTTGGTCTGAAAACCGGAGATACGGTTCAGTGCAGTATTCGTCCCCCACGCGAAGGCGAAAAGTATTTTACAACGGTGCGAATTGAAAAAATAAATGGTCTCGAAGCAGATAAAGTTCGCGACCGTGTTCCATTCGACTTTCTTACACCGCTTTTCCCCATTACTAAATTCAAGCTGACCGGTCATCCTGATGAAACACTTACCAGTAGGGTAATCGACTTGTTTTCACCTATTGGAAAAGGTCAGCGTGGGCTCATTGTAGCCCAGCCCAAAACCGGAAAAACAGTTATCCTGAAAGAATTGGCAAATGCCATTGCTTATAATCATCCCGAAGCATACCTTATTATATTGCTTATCGATGAACGCCCCGAAGAAGTTACCGATATGCAGCGTAGTGTGCGAGCCGAAGTGGTTGCTTCGACCTTCGATGAGCCTGCTGATAAGCATGTAAAGATTGCAAATATTGTTCTCGAAAAAGCCAAACGTATGGTCGAATGTGGCCACGATGTGGTTATTCTGCTCGATTCCATTACACGTCTTGCGCGGGCATACAATACTGTGGCTCCTGCCAGCGGAAAAGTACTTTCGGGTGGAGTTGAATCGAACGCACTTCAGAAACCAAAGCGCTTTTTTGGTGCCGCTCGTCAAATTGAAAATGGAGGTTCGCTTACCATTATAGCAACTGCACTTATTGATACAGGTTCGAAAATGGACGAGGTGATTTTCGAGGAATTTAAGGGAACAGGAAATATGGAACTGCAGCTTGACCGAAAGTTGTCGAATAAGCGTGTGTACCCTGCTATCGATATTGTGTCGAGCAGTACTCGTCGCGACGATTTATTAGTTGGAAAAGAAGTTCTCCAGCGTGTTTGGGTCATGCGAAACCATCTGGCCGACATGAATCCTCTCGAAGCAATGGAATTCCTTCAAGAACGTATGCGCTTCACCAAAACCAACGAAGAGTTTTTGGTGACAATGAATGGGTAGTTATTGTAAGTGGATTTAATGTTTTTAATAACTCACAGATTGACTTAAGTCCGACTGTGAGTTTTTGTTTATTGAATAATCGCTATATTTGTGATAACGAAAACCCAAAACCATGATAGTTTCAGGACAGATTGTCGATATTCGAGCCCATCGTATTTTTTCAGGCGAAGTACAGGTTGAAGAAGGAAAAATTATAGCAATTCGCGAAACAGAAAATGCGCCACAGCAATATGTTATGCCCGGATTTATCGATTCGCATGTGCATATCGAAAGCTCAATGCTGGTCCCGGCTCAGTTTGCTGAATTGGCTGTTCTGCACGGAACAGTTGCCACAGTAAGCGATCCGCACGAAATTGCGAACGTATTGGGTGTTGACGGAGTGAAATTCATGATTGAAAATGGTAAAACGGTTCCGTTTAAATTCTTTTTCGGAGCGCCTTCGTGTGTGCCAGCAACAGCATTCGAAACCAGTGGTTTTGTGATTGATGCAGCCCAAACAGCTACATTGTTGCACGATAAAGACATTTGGTACCTTGGAGAAATGATGAATTTTCCCGGAGTGATTTTCGACGACCCCGAAGTTCATGCTAAAATAAAAGCTTCGTTGGCTATGGACAAACCGGTTGATGGTCATGCGCCATTGCTGGCGGGCGAACAGCTTGCCAAGTATGCTGCAGCTGGCGTTAGTACTGACCATGAATGCACCAATGTGGCCGAAGCAGAAGAGAAGTTGAAACTTGGAATGAAAATTCTGATACGCGAAGGCAGTGCTGCTCGCGATTTCGATATGCTTTTTCCGCTCATCGATAAATATCCCGATCATGTAATGCTTTGCACCGACGATTGCCACCCCGACGAGCTTCAGAAGGGACACATTAATACAAAGGTGAAAAAAGCAATTGCCAACGGAGCAGATGTTTTTAATGTGCTGAAAATAGCTTGCATCAATCCGGTTGAACATTACAAACTGCCTGTAGGAACACTTCGGGTTGGCGATGCTGCCGATTTTGTGGTGGTGAATGATCTGAAAAATTTCGAAATTGCTCGTGTTTTTGTTGATGGCAAGCTTGTAGCTGAAAACGGTAAAACTTTATTCGCAGTTGATTCATGTGTTCCTTTGAATAATTTTTCGCGTCAGTTAATTTCATTACAGCAAATTGAAATTGCAGCAAAAAGCAACAATGTTAATACTATCATTGCCCGCGATGGCGAATTGCTGACCGAAGCAGGCGTTTTTAATATTAAGATTAAAGATCGAAAAGCTGTAAGCGATACGGAAAACGATATTCTTAAAATTGTAGTTGCTTGCCGTTATAGCAATAATTCCCCTGCAATTGGTTTTATCAAGGGAATTGGATTGAAAAAAGGCGCATTGGCATGCAGTATTGCCCACGACAGCCATAACCTGATTGCTGTTGGTTCCAGCGACGAAGAAATTCGCAATGCATTAAACAAAGTAATTGAAAGCAAAGGTGGACTAGCCGCTGTTGATGGAAATACTGTTGTTCATCTTCCACTTCCTGTTGCTGGACTTATGTCGGACCGAAGTGGATCTGAGGTTGCTGCACTTTATCACAATTTAAATATGAAAGCTGCTGAATTGGGGTCAACTTTACGGGCTCCCTTTATGACTATGGCTTTTATGGCATTATTGGTCATCCCTGCCTTGAAGTTAGGCGACAAGGGCTTGTTCGATGCGGCAAAATTCGAATTTACCGATTTATTTGTGTGATAATTTCGCGATTCTTTCAATCAGCTTCGAAGTGCTAAAGCCTTCAACCAGCTCAATTGTTTCCACTTTCCCGCCGTTTTGCAAAACAATATCGGCTCCAACTATTTGGTTAATAGTGTAATCTTTGCCTTTTACCAAAACATCGGGAAGCAAAAGTGTAATGAGCCCGAGCGGTGTGTCTTCGTCGAAAAGAACAATTGCATCAACAAACAAGAACGAAGCAAGAAGGTGGCAACGTTCTTTTTCGGGAATAATTGGTCGCCCTTTGCCCTTGAGCTTTGTTACCGATTTGTCGGTGTTTACTCCAAGTATCAGTTTATGTCCCAGAGCAGCAGCCTCGGCCAAATATTGTGCGTGACCCGGGTGAATGATGTCGAAACAACCGTTCGAAAACACGATTGTTGCTCCTTCGTGTTTCCACATCGAAACAAGACTTGCAGCGGTTTCGCGCGACAGAATTTTATCGGATATCAGTTTCCGGTAGTCCATTTGTTTTCTTTTTGTTTGTCGATACCATTATAAAAGCCAGAAGGCCCATAATTAAAATCATAGCCGTTTGAACCGACCACGAAAGCCAGCCAATTGCATAACCGTCGGCGAGCGATGTACCATAAATAATCAATACTTCCGACACAATAATAGGATAAATACCAATTCCGCCTTGAATTAGAATGATTCCAATTGTTCCGTAAATCATTACAATAAAAGCCGATTCAGGAGGCAAATTGCTGGTGGCAGGCAAGCTGAAGTAAACCAGATATACCATCAGCCAATACATAATCCAAATTCCAAGAGTGTATAGGAAAAAGAGGCCGGCGCGGCGCAATTTAAATATCGAAAGAACCCCATTGATCAGATTGCGAACAATTTTTCTGACTTTCTGTATGAATGGTTTCTCGCGAAAGTAGCGCAGTATCCAGAAAAACACAAAAATAAGTAAAGTGCCGACAATCAGAATAACAATGATTTTGGTCACCGACATACTTGCAAATTTCTCGTTGAATCCTTTGAATACCTTTTCGTTGAGATAGGTTTTGAGCGTGGAATAGAATACAGCAATTGATGTGGCGAAAAGCAGCAAATACACCAGCATGTCGAATGTGCGCTCAGCAACCACAGAACCTAAAAGTTTATCGAACGATATTTTGGATTGCTTCGACAGAAGTCCGCATCGAGTGAATTCGCCAAGTCGTGGAACAGCTAAGTTGGCTAAATAGCCAGCCATTACCGACCAGAATGTTTGCCAAATAGTTGGTGGTTTGTCGAAAGTTTCAATCAGCAAATTCCATCGGGCTGCTCGGAGAATGTGTGAAATAACTCCCACCAAAAGGGCAAGAATAATCCAAAAATAATTGGCATCTCTGAAATTGTTGACAATATCACTTTGTTCTTTGGTAGAAAGTTTTCCCCAGAAATATACAATTAAAAACAGCCCCAGACCTATAAAGGCCACGGTTTGAACGATTTTAAAAATCTTTTTTTTCAAACTTTATAATTTGTTGTTCTTGTTCGGGAAAATCACCGAAGGCTTGAACTTTTTGGCTTCTTCAAAGTCGAGTGTGCAATAAGAAATAATAACAACCTGGTCGCCAGGGGCTACCTTGCGGGCTGCCGGCCCATTCATACAAATAATTCCGCTGTCTCTTTCGCCTTTGATAACGTAGGTTTCCATGCGTTCACCGTTGTTGAGGTTGAGAACATGAACCTTTTCGTTTTCAATCAGATTGGCGGCATCCATCAAATTCTCGTCGATGGTAACACTACCTGTGTAGTACAAGTCGGCTTCAGTAACTGTAGCCTTATGAATCTTGCTTTTTAATACCTGGATAATCATGGCGCAAAATTACTAAAATAATTCGAGATTGTCTATGAGTCTTACATTACCAAGCCATGCAGCAACAAAGGCAACTGGCTTTTGATTGGCCGTTATTTTTTCGATGGGGACCAGAGTATGTGCATCGGCAATGGTGAAATACTCGGTTCGAAGCATACCACTATTGTTGATCATCTTTTTACAATGGTTGCACACTTCTGCAGGAGAAAAATCGACAAGTAAATCGCGGCTTCGCTTAAGTACTTCGTAGAGTAGGGGAGCTATCTCTCGTTCTTCTTTGGAGAGTCGTGCATTTCGGGAACTCATGGCTAGTCCGTCTTCTTCACGAACAATAGGCATCCCTTTAATGGTGATTCCCGGAAACTTAAGGTGAGTCATATTGTCAATAATCATCCACTGCTGGTAGTCTTTTTTGCCAAAATAGGCTAAATTGGGTCGAATAATTTCGAACAGACGCGAAACCACAACAGCAACTCCGTTGAAATGGCCCGGACGGTGTTCTCCTTCCATTACATCGTCGAGTCCCGGAAAGGCAAACGAGATAGTAACAGGTTTGGGATAAACTTCTTTGTATGGAGGAATAAAAACCACATCGCAACCGGCTTTTTCGAGCATTTCGAGATCGGCGACTTCGTTGCGAGGATAATTTTTCAGATCTTCGGGGTTGTTGAATTGAATTGGATTCACAAAAATGCTGCAAACAGTGAAATCATTTTCGGCTTTCGAAGCCTCAATGAGCGAAATGTGGCCACGATGCAAAAATCCCATGGTTGGAACAAATCCAACACTTGCTTCTGCAGACTTGTTCTGAAACCACTTTTCGTAATCTGAAACAGTTCGTGTTACTTTCATTTTCGGTTTAAAAACTGCAAAACTAAACCTAAAAATCGGGATAATGCGGATTTTTTTTCGTAACTTTGCAATTAATTAAAAGAAGCTCTTATATTATCATGGAAAAAGCAAAAGTTCTGTTCGTATCTCAGGAAATAACCCCTTACTTAAGGGATAGTCAAATGGGCGCTATTGGCAGGCATCTGCCGCAAGGAACTCAGGAAAGAGGAAAAGAAATCCGGACTTTTATGCCACGTTTCGGGTGTATTAATGAACGCCGGCATCAACTGCATGAAGTAATCAGGCTTTCGGGAATGAATATCATTATCAATGATTCCGACCACCCACTTATAATTAAAGTGGCCAGCATTCAGCAAGCCCGAATGCAGGTTTATTTTATTGACAGTGAGGATTATTTCCATCGCAAATTTATTCTTCACGATAAAGACAATGCTTTTTACAAAGACAACGACGCTCGTAGTGTGTTTTTCAACAGGGGTGTTCTCGAAACTGTAAAGAAACTGGGATGGGCACCCGATATTATACATTGCCATGGTTGGATGACTGCTCTAATTGCTCCTTACGTTAAAAATGTTTACAAAAAACACCCTATTTTTTCGGAAAGTAAAATTATTTTGTCGCTGTACGACGATCATTTCAATGAATCATTTTCAACTGATCTGATTCCCAATATTATCCTTGATGATCTTACTGAAGCTCAATTGCCAAAGATGAAAGATGAGCGCTCTTGGCTATCGTGGATGAAAACAGCTATCGATTATTCGGATGGAATTATTATTGGAGCTAAAGATGTGAACAAGGAATTGCTTGATTATGCTGAGAAGAGCAAACTTCCGGTTCTCCCTTATCAGAGCGAGGAAACCTATATTGATGAATTCAATAAATTTTACGACCGGGTTTTAGTGAATGAGGAAATAGCCTGCTGAGCAGTTGGCTGTTTCCCCTGACCATTATATTCTTCCTTTCTGCTCTTTTTTTAAATCGACTAACCATTTTTCGTTCTGTTTTACCAAATCAATGGTTTCGTTTTTCCCATTGGCAGTGTAATGACACAACGATGTATTTCCTTCGGTTTCGCAGAAGTGAATAACAACGTCACCCACGGGGACTTCGGGCTTTTGACTGTCGGGAATCATGTTGCCAATACTTTTAAAAAGCGACAACAGTATTTTGGTGTTTTCGGTTCCATATTGGGCTGCTTCGTCAAACTCAAGTTTCTGAAAATGACTTAGAAATGTTTTTGCTACATATTCAGGTGTGTTTTTTCTACTTCTGCCAAATAATGAGCAAGCTTGTAACGAGATAATTGCTAGAAGTAGAATTAATAATTGTTTTTTCATAAAGGCTTTATTTGATCGGAAGAATCATGCGGAAAGTTGTTCCTTTGCCAGGTGCAGACGACAAAACAAATAATCTTCCATTGTGATACTCTTCAACGATTCGTCTTGTAAGGGTTAGTCCGAGTCCCCATCCTCTTTTCTTGGTGGTGTAGCCGGGACGGAAGACAGCCTTGTATTGCGATTTAGTAAATCCCTTGCCGGTGTCTGATATATCAAGAGTAATGTGTTTTGGCGTTTTTATCATATTTATTTGAATTGTTCCTTCTCCATTCATAGCGTCTATAGCATTTTTCATCAGGTTTTCCATGGCCCATCCAAAAAGGTTCTCGTTGAGTGGGATTATTGATTCTTCGTTTTCAGGGAATAATATATTGATTTGAATCCGTTTAGATGAACGTGCTCTGATGTATTGTGCCGAACGATAAACCGCTTCGGCCAGTGAAATGGGCGGTAAATCTGGAGCTGATCCAATGTTGCTGAATCGGGCTGAAACACCTTGTAGCCTTAAAATATCGTTTCGAAGCTCTTCGATATAAATTTTATTTTTTTCGTCAACATCCATAAAGTCGAGCCAAGCAAGCATCGACGAAATAGGCGTTCCCAACTGATGCGCCGTTTCTTTGGCCATGCCAACCCAAACTTTGTTTTGCTCTGCTTTGCGGGTGATGCTAAAAAGAACATAGGCGGCCAGTAGAAAAATTCCGATTACAAAAAACTGAATGTAAGGATAATAGCGCAACTGTGTTAGCAGGTATGAGTCTTTGTAAAATATATACTTTTTCTCCTGTCCTTCGAATTGAATAGTAATAGGAGGATTCTGCGATTCCATCTCTTGTATCAGATGTTGTAATTCTGTGGCATCACCTATGATTTCAGCTGATACATTCCCAAAGGAAAACACTTTTGTTTTAGAAGAATCAACAATAACAACGGGGACACTTGCACTATTGATTACCACTTCGGAGAAAAACGATTCGGTAAGATCGTTCAATACTTCGCGTAAATCGGAAAATAGTAGTGATTCTTTGTAATAAAGATAATTGGTCATCGAACCATAGCTCACCACAATGGGTGGGTTTTTTGAGAATACCTGGAGTAAAGTATCGGCTAAAACATGAATAGAATCGATTGAAAAGTCAACATTTTTTGCAGCAATAATGTTATTGCCTTCGTCAGTTAGTACAACGGGAATAGTAGTGTTTCCTGCAATAATTTGAGTGTAGAAGCTAAGATCTTCGTTTATTCCGGCGTTAATAAGTCGCTTTGTTGCCTCAGCCCAAATTTCAACTCTTTTTAATTCTTCTTCCTCAACTTTTTTAAAAAAGTCGTTTGTGTAGTTTACCAAATTAGCTTTTTGCTGAATAGCCTGAGCCCATATACTTACTTTCTTTCGTTCGTCAGCGGCTATCTTTTTTACAAGATTATTAGTGAACAATAGCGATGCAGCAACAATGAGTAATCCAGCAAGAAATAGCCCCCACTTCCAAAAACGCTTTCGACGGTAAATATCCATTGGCACGAATTAAAAAAGCAAACTTAAGAATTTGTAACTTGATAAAAAAATATTATAGTTGTTAAAAATACAATTAAATATAAAATAAAACATATTAAGATTGTTAATATAGCTATCTTGTTTATTTTGTGAATTGCGATTTAGGAGATTTTTAAATTTAATAAAACAACTAAAGAAGCTAAAATTTGTCTATATTGGCAGGTTGAACAAAACAAATGCCATGAAGAAATTATTATTATCGTTTGCACTTATATGCAGTTGGCAGATAGGTGTGTTTTCGCAAACAAACAATGTTGCCCAATCGGAAGAGGCAATCGACATCTACACCGAAAGCCCAGTGGTTCATCCCACAAAGGTTATTTATCCGATTTATTTCGATGTTTCACCGGCATTGCGCGATATGCCTGTTGAAGCGAACAGGGGGAAAACAAAGCGTTCCGAAGATAAAAGAACGCCTGGAATTTACAAGGCTGCTTTGCCCGATGCTCCGTATGGAGCAGATCCTATCAGGCAAAAAGCTCCGGTAGCATCGAAAGCAACACCCATTATTGTTGCGAATTTTGCAGGGTCAACCAACGACAGTTACCCTCCGGATTGTAATGGCGCAGTTGGCCCAAGCCACTTTTTTCAGGCTTATAATACCCAGTATGTGATTTACGACAAAACGGGAACTACAGTTGCTGGTCCAACAAACTACAACACGTTGTTTTCTGGAGTGACAGGAGCGACCCGAAACGATGGCGACCCAATTATTTTGTGGGATGAGCAGGCTCAACGCTGGATGGCTGCAGAATTTTCGCTTGGAACCAACAATGTCATGCTTGTTGCTGTTTCAACCAGCAGTGACCCCACAGGAACTTGGTACCGTTGGTCGTTCGATGTGGCTGATATGCCCGATTACATGAAATTTGGTGTTTGGCAAGATGGTTATTATATGGCTACCAATACCAATCCGGGAACAGATGTGTATGCATTTGATCGTACAACAATGATTGCTGGCGGTGCCTCACCTGCAATGCTTTCTTTTGATAATCCAAATAGACCCACAACTTTTGATGGCTTTCATTGCATTATGCCGCTTGATAACGACGGTGCATTTGCTCCTGCTGGAACTCCTGCAATGTTTATCACCGTTAACGATGGTGCATGGCAAACCGGTACTTCCGATCAGCTTTGGATTTATGAACTCGATGCCGACTGGGCAACACCTGCCAATTCAACTTTTTCAAGAACTCAGCAAATCTCTGTTCCGGCTTTCGATTCAGAGTTTTCAACATCTCATAACTGGAACGATATTTCTCAGCAAGGAACTACTCAGAAACTTGACGGATTATCATTTATGTTGATGTACCGCGCCCAGTACCGCAATTTTGGTACGTCGCAGCACATTATTGTTAACCATACTGTCGATGTTGCAACATCGCAGGGTGGTATCCGCTGGTACGAACTTATCAAGTCGGGAAGTACCTGGTCTATTCGCCAAAATGGAACCTATGCACCCGATACTTATAGCAGATGGAATGGCAGTATTGCAATGAACGGAAACAAAGAAATAGGATTGGCTTATTCAATTTCCAGCTCCAGTTTGTATCCGGGATTGCGCTTTACAGGCCAATCTCAGGCCGAATACGCAAATGCCTCTGGCTTAATGGATGTGACTGAAACTGTTATTGCGAATGGTACTACCTATCAGGCAAGTGCTAATAGGTGGGGCGATTATGCTGCATTAACAGTAGACCCGGCAGATGATAATACTTTTTGGTTTTCGTCGGAATATGCTGGTGTAAATACAATTACAAAGAGAACTCAGGTTATTGCATTCCGTTTCCAGAACGACAACAATCCTCAGAGCTTTAATGCAACTGCTGTTGCTTCAGATCAAATTGACCTTTCGTGGTCACTCAATACAAGCAGCAACCCTGTATTGGTTGCTTGGTCGGCAACTGGTACTTTTGGAACACCTGTAAATGGAACAGGCTATACAGCCGGAAACTCAATTCCGGGTGGTGGAACAGTGTTGTATTATGGTACAGGAACCAGTTTCAACCATACTGGTTTAACCGCAAGCACTACTTACTACTACAAAGCTTGGAGCAATACAGGATCTTATACATGGAGCACTGGAGTTACCGACAATGCAACAACACCTGGTGCTGCCATCAATACATTCCCTTTTACACTTGATTTTGAATCTTCAGCAGATTACACAACCGATTTTTCGCCGTGGACAACTGTTGATGGTGATGGACAGACAACGTACACGAGCTCAGATGCAAATTTTACTGGTGAAGGAACAGCGTTCGCCTATATGGCAATGAATCCGGCACTTTCTGGTTGGACTGCCGCTCAAGGTGATGCAGCACATGGTGGCTCGCGCTGTGGAATGGCTGTTTGCCCGGCCGACCAATCGCAAAGCAACGATTGGTTTATTTCTCCTGCGATTCATTTGGGTACAGCTTCGAGCTTTTCGCTTTGGGTTTTGAGCCCAAAACCAGGTACCTGGGGCAACGATGAATATCAGATTCTTGTTTCTACAACCGATAATTTGCCCGCAAGCTTTACGGCAATTTCATCTGTAGTTGAAGCTCCCGCTACATGGACTCAGCATACTTATAGTCTGGCTGCATACGATAACCAGACCATTTATCTGGCCATTAAGCATGTTTCTACCGATATGTTTATGTTTTGGATGGACGATTTGGCATTCACTTCAACTGTATCGGGATGCAATTCTGCTACAGTTGTTACCAATCCTTCCAGTTCTGCTGTTTGTCCAGGTTCAACTGCCAGTTTCACGGTTTCAGCAACCGGAGATGCTCCTATTACCTATCAGTGGCAGAAAAATGGGTCAAATATAAGCGGTGCAACAAGTTCAACTTATACAATAGCTTCAACTGTAGCTGGAGATGCAGGGACATATCGTTGTGTTGTTACCAATAGTTGTGGAACAGATAATAGTGCAGATGCCACATTGACTATGAATACAGCTCCAACAGTTACAACTCATCCCTCATCAGCTACTCAATGTGCGGGAACAAATGTAACATTTACTTCTGCAGCATCCGGAACAGCTACTTTGAGCTATCAGTGGCAAAAAAATGGAACCAATGTGACAGGAGCTACTTCTGCATCGTATACTATCAATAATATTGCTGCCGGAGATGCAGGAACTTACCATTGTGTCGTCACAAACACCTGTGGAAATGCAACTACTAATGATGCAACGCTGACCGTGACACCAGGTACATCCATTTCTTCTCATCCATCAAGTATGTCGGCTAATGTTGGAGGAACTGCGTCGTTTACGGTATCAGCTTCTGGGACAGGACTCTCTTATCAATGGAAGAAAGACGGAGTTAATCTTACTGATGGTGGATCGATATCAGGTGCAACAACAGCATCTCTTACAATTACAAATGTTACTACTGCCGATTTTGGAACATATACATGCCTCGTAACTGGTTCTTGTGGAAGCATTGAATCAAATGGTGCTTTGTTAACTGTTCTTACCGTAATTGCTGAAAATGGTGGTAGCTACCTTGATATTTTCCCGAATCCATCTGAAGGGTTGTATGTGGTCGATTTTGGCTCGAAAAGTATCAATGGGAAGCTTACCATTTATGATGCTGAAGGTAAAATTATCATGTGGCGACTTGTAAGAGATGAAAATACAATCAACATCAATCTGCTTGGCCGGGCTGAAGGTATTTATTATCTGAAGCTCGAAGCAAACGATGAGGTTAGCATCGGACGCCTGATTTTGAAGAAATAGATTGTTTTTTAGTGTGAAAAGAGAAGTGGTCGCAAAAATTTGCAGCCACTTCTCTTTTTTTATTATTTAAAGGTGTAACAAGTTGCTTGTGAAGCTTAAACTTCTTTTTATCAGTATTTTATTTATCATTTAAATATTTTTTTCAGGATTAAATTTTGTCATGAAATCAAAAATGCGTTTCTTTGCACCCTTGTTTTACTAAAATACGGAAAACATGTCAGAAATTGCAGAAAAAGTAAAGGCCATTATCGTTGACAAATTGGGCGTCGACGCAGCTGAGGTTAAACCCGAAGCAAGTTTTACCAATGATTTGGGAGCTGACTCTCTTGACCAGGTTGAACTGATCATGGAGTTTGAAAAAGCTTTTGAACTTCAGATTCCCGACGATCAGGCCGAAAAGATTGGCACCGTTGGAGAAGCTATCAAGTACATTGAAGAAAACAAAAAGTAAACCCAAACTTGATGAATAAAAGGCGAGTTGTTGTAACTGGCCTTGGTGCAATAACTCCGCTGGGCAATACTGTCCCTGAATATTGGGATGGATTGATCAACGGAGTTAGTGGTACTGGAACGATTACCCGTTTCGATGCTTCTAAATTTAAATCGCAGATTGCCTGCGAAGTTAAAAATTACGACTCTGCGCAGTATTTCGATCGCAAAGAAGTAAGGAAGTATGATTTGGTTTCTCAATTCGGTATCATAAGTGCCAATGAGGCCATTAAAGATTCCGGACTCGATTTGAGCCAGGAAGACTGTCACCGCATAGGCGTTGTCTGGGCGAGTGGTATTGGCGGCTTAATCACTTTTTATGAAGAGGTTGCTGCATTTGCTACAGGTGATGGTACTCCACGTTTCAGTCCGTTCTTCATTCCTAAAATGATTGCCGACATTACGGCTGGACATATTAGCATGATTCATGGTCTTAAGGGACCTAACTATGCTACTGTTTCGGCTTGTGCGTCGTCAGCTAATGCTATTGCCGATGCCATTATGCTTATCCGTCATGGATACGCTGATGTTATGGTAGCTGGCGGATCCGAAGCTGCAATCAATCAGGGTGGTATTGGTGGATTCAATTCCATGCATGCCATATCTACGCGTAACGAAGATCCTGCTACAGCATCACGACCATTCGACAAAGACCGCGATGGTTTTGTAATGGGCGAAGGTGGAGCAGGGTTGATTTTGGAAGACTATGACCATGCCGTTAAGCGCGGAGCTAAAATCTATGCTGAATTGATAGGTTTTGGTTTGTCTGCCGATGCATACCATCTTACAGCTCCTCATCCCGAAGGCGAAGGTGCCCGAATGGCGATGAGTATTGCTATTAAGGATGCAGGAATTGCCCTTACTGATGTTGATCACATTAACACGCATGGCACTTCAACTCCTGTTGGAGATATTGCTGAGCCAAAGGCAATTGCTGAACTTTTTGGCGAACACGCATACTCTATCTCTATCAATTCTACAAAATCGATGCACGGACACCTGTTGGGTGCTGCAGGTGCAATAGAATCGATAGCTGTGATTTTTGCCTTGCAAAAAGGAATTATTCCGCCAACAATCAATCATTTTACCGACGATCCGGAAATTGATGGCAGACTCGATTTTACTTTCAATAAGGCGAAAGAACGAAATATTACCTATGCATTGAGTAATACTTTTGGTTTTGGCGGACACAATGTTAGTCTTGCATTTAAAAAGGCCGAATAGTGACAATGCTTGGTTTTATTTTCAATAAATCACACGTTGACGATCTTTCTAAAAATATAAAAAATATTTTCGGGTTTCGACCCGGAAATATTTTTTTGTATGAATTGGCCTTTCTCCATAAAGCGGCAAAGGCAGAGAAAAATGGTCACGAAATGTCGAACGAACGCCTTGAATATCTTGGCGATGCTGTTATCGACTTAATTGTGGCAGACTATCTGTTTAAAAAATTTCCCTTTGCCGACGAAGGTGATTTGACAGAAATGCGCTCACGAATTGTGAGTAGGAATTCTCTTAGTAGAATGGCTGAAAAATTGGGTATTGGCCAGTTGTTGGTGAAACATAAAAATGGTTCGATTGGAGTGAGTTCCAGCGATTCAGGAAACGCTTTTGAGGCTTTTTTTGGCGCTGTTTTTCTCGATAAAGGCTATAGATTTGCGCAAAATTTATTGGTGAATTTTATTTTTGGTCGAAGAATCGATATAGAAGCAGTTATTCATACAGAAACAAATTTTAAGAGCCGGCTTATTGAACATTGCCAACGCGAACGCCTTAATTTGGAGTTTATTGTTGTTGATAAAGTTGGATATGGGCGTAAACGGCAATATATTATTGAAGCAACCATTGATGGTGTTGCACAAAGTAAGGGAATCGATTTCAGCGTTAAGGGCGCTGAACAACAAGCTGCTGAAAAAGCACTTGACGCTTTAGCTCAAAGCGAATAAAAACAATCTTCTATTCTACGGTAACTGACTTTGCTAAATTTCGGGGTTGATCAACATTACAGCCACGCATTACGGCAATGTGGTATGCTAATAATTGTAAAGGGATCGTTGCCAGAATAGGAACCAGAAATTCTTCAGTTTCAGGAATCTCTATAATATAATCGCTCATTTCCCTTACTGTAATATCGCCTTCGGTAACAACGCTGATAATTTTGCCTTTGCGTGCACGAACTTCCTGAATATTTGAAACAACCTTGTCGTATGTTCCTCTGTTGGTAGCTATAACAACTACAGGCATTTCCTCGTCGATAAGAGCAATAGGTCCGTGTTTCATTTCTGCAGCAGGATAGCCTTCGGCATGAATGTAGCTGATTTCTTTTAGTTTTAAAGCTCCTTCGAGTGCCACGGGATAGTTATAGCCTCTTCCGAGATACAAGAAGTTGGTGGCATTCTTAAAGCGCTCGGCGATAGTAAGAACTTCTTTCTCTGTTTGCTTAATGGTTTTAAGCACTTTTTCTGGTATGCGGCTCAGTTCGTGAATAAACTGATTGTATTTTGATTTGCTGATGGTTCCACGTTCGTGCCCCAACATCAATCCCATGAGAGTTAATATGGTTACCTGCGCAGTGAAGGCTTTTGTTGAGGCCACCCCGATTTCAGGGCCCGCATGTGTATAACTTCCCGCATCGGTTTCACGAGCAATAGATGAGCCTACAACATTGCAGATTCCAAGAATAGTTGCACCTTTTGATTTTGCTAATTTTATAGCGGCTAGCGTATCGGCTGTCTCGCCCGACTGACTTATTGCAATTACTACATCGTTTTCATTGATTATCGGATTGCGATAGCGAAATTCGGATGCATACTCTACTTCTACCGGAATACGTGCAAGATCTTCGATCAGGTACTCACCAACCAATCCGGCATGCCACGATGTTCCGCAGCCAATAATAATCACCCTGCGAGCATTGCATAGTTTCTGCTGATAATCAATAATTCCTCCAAGCGAAATAATTGCTTTTTCGAGCGAAAGCCTGCCTCGCATACTATCCTGTATGGAATTGGGCTGTTCGTTGATTTCTTTTAACATGAAATGTGAGTAACCACCCTTTTCAATAGCTGTCAGATTCATTTCAAGCTTTTGAACATACGGGGTTTTATCGATGTTGCGAATTGTCTTGATTTTGAGCTCTTGACCGCGTTCGATAATAGCTATCTCTTCATCTTCGAGATAAACAACATTTTTGGTGTATTCAATAATTGGTGTTGCATCTGATGCAATGAAAAACTCATCTTCGCCTACTCCTATCACCATTGGGCTGCCTTTTTTGGCAGCAATCAGAAAATCGGGATGATCCTGAGAAGTGATAACAATAGCGTACGCTCCAATAACCTGACAAAGTGCGGTTTGAACAGCTTCAACCAAGTCAGTTTGTTCATTCACCATAATGTCTTCGATGAGATGAATCAGGACTTCCGTATCGGTTTTGCTTTTAAATTCATAACCGCGATTAATGAGTTCTTCTTTTAGAGAGCTGTAGTTTTCGATGATTCCGTTGTGAATCATGGCCATTTTTGCAGATGGCGAAACATGCGGATGAGCATTAATGTCGTTAGGCTCGCCATGAGTTGCCCAGCGAGTGTGAGCTATACCAACCGTGCCACTAAGGTTTTCGTGTTTTACCATTTCCTCAAGGTCGTGAACTTTGCCTCTGCTTTTGAAAACACGTAAATCGCCGTTGAGAAGGGCAACACCCGCACTATCGTAACCACGATATTCGAGGCGATGAAGACCATTAATCAAAATAGGATAAGCCTGACGGGGACCAATATATCCAACAATTCCGCACATAAAAGTTTAGTTTATTAGTGTGTAAGTGATTTCGAGACGCATCGGATTTGTATTCTCCGGCCCATTCAAAATAACACGATTTCCATAAATAGAAGCCCCGCTAACCATCAGGTTAAGTCCATTGTCCGATTCACCTCCAGTTAATAAATCCTGAATATATCGGGTAAGAATAAACCTGTATGATTTTGTGTCGCTATCGTATTTTCCACCAAAAGTTGTTTCTCCATAAATCTGATCAGGGAGATATGCATTTGCACCCTCATCGTTTATATTTGCCAGCGATAATGAAGCCGCCCGGGGAAATGTGGGCTCAGTTATGTCATTTTCGTCAACAGGAATAATTAATTCCGCTCTGTTTATTACTACTGAAAAATCGCTGTTCAGAGATTGCAGATATGGAAATTTAATAAAAACCTTGGCGCCGGCAAGTGGGAGTAAATACAGATTTTGGTTTCCCAAAGAAGTGTCGCCATTGATTTGATTTATGAAATCGGGAGCAGCACCAATAAAAGAGCGATCGAAATGTCCGTATCGTCCACATGCCTGATTAATTGCAAACGAATAATCAAGCGTGTCGGTATCATTGTGGTAATAAATTGTAAGACCGGAGTTGACCGACATTACATCGAGTGATAACAGAGAGCCATTCATTGTTTGTACCGATGGTATTACACAAAAACCATGGAAAAACGATTCAAATGTGCTGTTGTCCGACATTAATCCCATTGCTGCAGCATCAACAATTTGTTTCCCAAAATTCTTGTCAAGAGGGATTCGTAATTGTGGCGCCAATGGAATTCCTCCGACGTAGAAACTATCTTTCAGGTTTGGGATAAAAGTCTTAGAACCTAATTTCTGCCCGGCTACAATTGGCGAATTGGAATAGTAAGTGCTGTCAACAGATATTGAATTCTGAAGTTCGTACACATCGAATGTAAGCCGGTTGTTTTGCTTTGAGTTTCCGTAAATGCTGTAATACTCAAGATGCAGAATTACAGAATCGATAACAGGGTTGTCTCCAAAATCGACATCGACGCCGGAAAGGCGAACCTGGCTACAAAAAGAAGCTTTTATAGACCCGAAAACAGGATCGTAATAAAAACCGGCAATACTTTGAGATGTTTCGTCTGTACGAACGCTGTCTTCTTTTTTGCTGTATGCAACAATGGAGAAGGTATCTGTTTTTTCAGCATTAAGCAGTTCGCCGGGCGGCTGCAAATCGAGTCCGAGTTGATCGTCGCCCTGACAACCCGAAAAGAGTATTGTCATTCCAAAAACAGAAGCAAAGGCAATAACAGTAAGATTGCGTAATAATCGTTTGTTGTTCACTATAACAAATTTAAGCGTGTAAAATTAGCAAAATAACTCGAAAGACCTGATAAAATTGTCTGTTTCGAAAAACAAAACCGTAGAGAGGACAATATTTATTAATTTTGACACTCCAAACAAAAATCGGAATACATGAGCGACGACATTTTTAAAAAGATTATTTCCCACGCTAAGGAATACGGATTCATCTTTCCTTCATCTGAAATTTACGACGGACTAAGTGCTGTGTACGACTATGGCCAGTATGGTTCAGAACTCAAAAACAATATTCGCCGTTATTGGTGGAAAAGCATGGTACAAATGCACGGAAATATTGTTGGAATTGATGCTGCCATTTTTATGCATCCAACAACTTGGAAGGCTTCAGGCCATGTTGATGCGTTTAACGATCCTTTGATTGACAATAAGGATAGTAAAAAGCGCTACAGAGCCGACGTGTTGATTGAGGATTATGCCGAGAAGCAGTTCGAAAAAGCAGAGAAAGAAATAGAAAAAGCGAAAAAGCGCTTTGGCGAAACGTTTGATGAGGCTTTGTTTCGTAGCACGAATCCAAGAGTGCTCGAATATCGTCAAAAAGGCGAAGACGCAACGGCAAAAATGGCTGCATTGCTCGAGGCCAACGATCTGGATGGATTGAAAAAACATATTGAGGATCTTGAAATTGCTTGTCCAATAAGCGGAAGTCGCAATTGGACTGACGTGCGTCAATTTAATCTTATGTTTGATACCAAAATAGGGTCGGTTAGCGAAGGTGCCGAAACCATTTATCTGCGACCTGAAACCGCACAGGGTATATTTGTCAATTTCATGAATGTATACAAAACTGGTCGAATGAAGATTCCATTCGGGATTGCTCAAACTGGTAAGGCGTTCCGAAACGAAATAGTTGCACGCCAGTTTATTTTTAGAATGCGCGAATTCGAACAGATGGAAATGCAGTTTTTTGTGAAGCCAGGCGAAGAAATGAAGTGGTACGAATCGTGGCGCGAAGAACGAATGAAATGGCATCTTTCCATGGGTATTCCTGCAGGAAAATACCGCTGGCATAAACATGAAAAACTGGCTCATTATGCCAATGCCGCAGCCGATATTGAATTTGAATTTCCATTTGGATTCAAAGAACTTGAAGGAATTCACAGTCGTACGGATTTTGATTTGTCGGCTCACCAAACACATAGCGGAAAGAAGTTGCAGTATTTCGATCCGGAAACCAACGAAAGCTATGTTCCGTATGTAGTGGAAACATCTATAGGTCTCGACCGGACATTTCTGGCGGTATTCAGTCATGCATTTGAAGAGCAGACGCTCGAAGATGGTTCGGTTCGAACAGTTTTGAGAATTCCTGGATTTCTTGCTCCGATTAAAGCTGCTGTATTGCCGTTGGTGAAAAAAGATGGAATTCCTGAGGTTGCTAACAAAATATTGGACGATTTGCGTGAAGATTTCATGGTGCAGTACGACGAAAAAGATGCTATTGGGCGTCGTTATCGCCGCCAGGACGCAATAGGAACGCCATTCTGTATTACAGTCGACTACGAAACGCTTGATAATAATACGGTTACCATCCGCCATCGCGATAGCATGGAACAACACCGAATATCTATAGAGCAAGTTCGTTCGTATATGACAGCAGAATTGAAACCGAAAAAAGCGTAACTTTGTTATATTATAAAAACAAACAACTATGACAACACAGGAGCAGATACTCGAAGCGATGACAAAAGCCGGGAAAGCATTATCGGCCGGACAAATTGCTGAAATCACCGGAATTGATCGTAAAGAGGTTGATAAGGCCATGAAAGTATTGAAAACCGAAGCCAAAATAGAATCTCCAAAAGTTTGTTATTGGCAGCCTAAAAAATAGAATAGGATAACTTAATGAAAAACACATTGCAGCCTCTGGTGTATGGTTTATTGCTTGCAATAGGTCTTACAGGTGGATTCTTTATATCGAATTATACTCACGACGGTAGTATTATTTCATCATCGTCGGACGATAAAATTCAGGAGGTCATTCGCTATGCTTTCGATAACTATGTTGACAGCGTAAGCCGTGAACAGTTGGTTGATGATGCTATCAGCGGGATGCTCGAAAAACTTGATCCACATTCGGTTTATATTCCAAAACAGGAATTTGGCGATGTGAACGATCAGCTCAACGGTTCATTCGAAGGTATTGGTGTGCAGTTCCGCATTGAAAGCGATACCATTGTTGTTATTAGTCCAGTTCCAAATGGACCCAGTGCTACAAAAGGTATTTTGCCCGGCGACCGGATTGTGAAAGTAGATGGTAAAACTGTTGCAGGAACTGGAATTGAAAATGATGATGTCCTTAAGCTATTAAAAGGCCCGAAAGGGTCGAAAGTAGTGCTGGGTATTTATCGCAAAGGTGTGAAAGGAATTAACGATTACGAGATAATCCGTGATGTAATTCCACTCAATAGCCTCGATGCAGCGTTTATGCTTAATAACAGCACTGGCTACATTCGTCTGAATGCTTTTACGGCAACCACATACGATGAATTTAGTAAGGCCATCACTCAGCTTCTCAATACTGGGATGTCGAATCTGATTCTTGATTTACGTGATAATGGCGGAGGTTTTCTTAATGCTGCTGTTGATATAGCTGACGATTTTCTTCCCGAAGGTAACACAATTGTGTATACCAAAGGTTTGCATCGGAAAGAAAAATTCTATAAGTCTTACGCCAGAGGATTGTTTGAGAAAGGAAAGCTTGTAAT
Organism: Bacteroidetes bacterium HGW-Bacteroidetes-6; assembly: GCA_002842495.1. GTDB lineage: Bacteria > Bacteroidota > Bacteroidia > Bacteroidales > DTU049 > GWF2-43-63. The sequence continues at coordinate 75,325 of PHDB01000003.1, read as the reverse complement.
CTTGATTGATGAATTTTCGGCATCGGCAAGCGAAATTCTTGCAGGTTCTATTCAGGATAATGATCGCGGATTGATTATTGGACGTCGTTCATTCGGAAAGGGCTTGGTTCAGGAGCAAATTGAGCTGAAAGATGGCTCGGCATTCCGCCTTACTGTAGCTCGATACTACACACCCTCGGGGCGTTGTATTCAACGCCCATACGATGGGGGCGCCGAGGAATATTATCTCGATTTTTACAAATCGCTTGTGCTTAACGATTCAGCTGCATGGATATACAATACCGAAAAGCATGATTCGTTGGTTTACAGTACTCGTCTTGGACGTGCAGTGTATGGTGGTGGTGGAATTTTTCCGGATTCGGTTGTTTTGCACGACTATTCGTTTACAGCGGCATTTCAGACTGCATTTTTTGGAGGAGGAAAAGTATTTGGAGAAGTTTTTCGCTACATTGATACAGAACGTAACAACCTGAAAAGGAATTATCCCGATTTTGGCCAATTCTATAGCCGTTTTCAAGTGCCTTCTGAATTGATGGGGAGTATATATGCGAAAAGTGGAATTAACGAAAGCTTAGTCGGAGTACAGGATGCCATGCTTGCACGTGTTTTTGTGAAAGCAAATATTGCCAGAGAGCTATTTGGAATAGACGCTTATTACAGAGTGATTATGCCCGAAGACAATCTGATAAAGAAGGCACTGCAAGTGCTACGATAAAGCTTTGTCCGATTATTTAACGGCTACACTGTCGATAGAAACTGAATCGTTGTTTAGGAAATCGTTTGCGGCATTAACGCTGTTGTTCACGCTTTGTGTGTCTTTTTTTATACTGTCTTGATGCGCTTGCATTTCTTCGTTTTCCTGTTTTGAACTATTTCCACAGGAAGTAATCAATGCAAATGAAGCAATCAGGCAAAGAAATCGAACGGTTTTCATGATATTTTTTTTCAAAGATAATGATTTTCAAAAATCGAAAGGTTCTTTTCTAGATTCATTTAGGTATTTAATTTCATAAAAAAATAGAAATCAAAAATTGATCTGATCAAAAATTTAATGATTTTTATCACTTTTGAGGATTAAACATATAAAAATGTCGTAATTTTATATTCGTTAATCATTTAAATTTACACAATCATGGCTAGCCTTAAAACCAGTTATCTCGGAATAGAACTAAAAAATCCAGTTGTTGTGGGAGCTAACAACATGGTGTACGATATTGATCTTTTGAAAAAAATGGAAGCGGCGGGTGCCGGAGCCATCGTATTCAAATCGTTATTCGAAGAACAGGTTGAGCTCGAAAAAATGCAACTTGATGACAGGTTGAATGAATATAACGATCGGAATGCAGAAATGGTTCGATTGTTTCCCAACGTCGAACATGCAGGTCCTGAAGAATATCTGATGAAACTTCGTATGGCTGTTAACACCTTGAACATTCCAGTATTTGGCAGCCTCAACTGTATTCACGAAGAAACTTGGGTCGATTACGCAAAACGTATTGCAGATATGGGGGTAGCCGGCATTGAACTCAATCTGTATAATGTGCCTGTAGATAGTCTGAAATCGCCAGAAGATATTATTGCGAAACAAATAAAAACGGTTAAGGCTCTTACAGACTCGGTTGATGTGCCCGTGGCTGTAAAACTCAGCCCTTTTTCATCAAATGTAATGTATTTGATCAAAGCCTTTGAGAATGCAGGAGTAAAAGGTGTTGTGCTTTTCAACAGACTTTTTCAACCCGACATTGATATTGATGAGCAAAAAATGACTTTTAGCGATTATCTTAGTACACCCGATGATAATCGTGTTCCTTTGCGTTATGCAGGCTTGCTGTATGGCGAAACCAATATGAGTGTAATTGCCAATTCTGGAATTCATACGGCGCAGGATGTTATTAAAATGATTTTGGCTGGAGCCGATGCGGTTCAGGTTGTATCAACCCTATATCGAAACAAAATAGACTACATTGGTGTCATTTTGGCAGATCTGAGCGAGTGGATGGATAAAAACAACTACGGTTCGCTATACGATTTTCACGGAAAGCTATCGCGTAAAAATGCAGAAGATCCATTTGCATATAAACGAGCCCAGTATGTTGATATTCTGATGAAAAGTGAAGAAATATTTAAAAAGTATCCGATGGTATAATCCTCGGAAATTACTCAAACAATACTCGAAGGCCTTTTTGATTCACTTCAGAAAGGCTTTTTTCAGTTATTTGAATTTGTTTTCCACTGCTCATTTGTTTTAGAGTGACCATTCCAGCTGTTTTTTCGTCAGGTCCCTGAATGAGAACATAAGGAAAGTCATAAGCATCGGCAAACGAAAACTGCTTTTTCATTTTTGCAGCTTCAGGATAAACGACTGCTGAAATATCGTTTTTGCGAAGATTCCGGGCCATCAGCATCAAGTCTTTAGCAGAACCTTCGTTGAAATTAATTAATAGAATATCGGCCGAGTGATTGATGTTTGCAGGAAAAAGATTGAGTTCAGACATTACGTCGTAAATCCGGTCGGCACCAAATGAAACACCAACTCCCGATACATCGGGAAGACCAAAAATGCCTGTAAGGTCATCGTAGCGACCACCTCCACTGATGCTGCCCATTGGGGTGTCGTTCGCAACAACTTCAAAAATAGCACCTGTGTAATAATTGAGTCCACGGGCAAGGCTAACATCAAATTTTATCTCGGATTCAATGCCGATTGCATCTGTATAACCAAATAATTCTTCCATCTCGGCAATCCCTTTTGCTCCAATTTCGGAAGTGAGATGATTTTTCAATTGATCGAGCAATTCAGTACGGCTTCTGGTAGGCCTCATTATTTCTGCCAATTTAGATGGGACTGTATCGGGGAAACCTCTGTCGATCAACTCTTTGCTAACACCATCCCATCCGGTTTTATCGAGTTTATCGAGAGCGATTGTAAACTCGGTGAAGCGGTTTCCTACATTCAGTGCTTCGGCAATTCCCTGCAAAATTTTACGGTTATTTAGTTTTATTGTGACATTGATGCCCAATTTGCCGAAAGCGGAATCGAGAATTTCTATCAAGCCGGCTTCTTCGGTAAGGCTTCGTGTGCCGATAACGTCCACATCGCATTGGTAGAATTCGCGGTATCGTCCTTTTTGAGGTCGGTCGGCACGCCAAACTGGCTGCATTTGGTATCTGCGGAAGGGGAATGTAAGTTCATTCTGATTCATCACAACAAAACGAGCGAAGGGGACAGTGAGGTCGTATCGGAGTCCTTTTTCTGAAATTTTATTGGAAAAAGCTTTTTCCCCTGCATTTTTTGTATCAATTATATCTTGATCATTCCTGAATTCCGAAAAGTAATTTCCTGAATTAAGCACTTTGAAGATAAGGCGATCGCCTTCTTCGCCATATTTTCCGAGCAAAGTAGAAAGTTGTTCCATCGAAGGAGTTTCGATTGGTTGAAATCCGTGTAATTCGAAAACGGAGCGAAGTGTTGAGAAAATGAAGTTTCTCCTAGCCATTTGCATTGGAGTGAAATCGCGTGTACCTTTTGGTACCGAGAGTTGAACTTTTGTCATTGGAAGAAAGTTTGTGCGAAGATAAAGGAAAAGAAAATATTTATTATTTAGAAAAAAGGTAATAAAAAAGAATAATTATATATTTAAAAAAATATATCTTTGCACAATGCAATCTTTCACGAACCTATCAGCCAAAAAACGTCGTTTCGAACTGGAGCGTTTACGCATCGAACACAGCCATCTTCTTTGCGAAGAAAAGCGAAAAGACTTTGCCAAACGGCCATCTTGTCCCTACTGCAAACAAACCCATGTTTATAAAGTTGGAGTAAATAAAACAGGCCGAAAGCGATTCAAGTGCTCAGCCTGCAACAAATCCTACACGATCCAAACCGGAACCTGTTTTCACTGGTTGCATATGCGTTCAAAATTTGAAAGATACATGTATTCCATGATGCAAGAGGGGCATCGCTCCCTCAAATCCATGTCTCTGGAGTTTAATATATCGTATGTAACCGCATTCGATTGGCGACATAAAATACTGTCCTCGCTTCGGGTAAGCCCAGATGAATTTCGGGGATTTGTAGAACTGCGCAACACTATTTTGCCGTACAGCAGGAAAGGCATAGGTAAAAGCAAGCCCTCGAAAAAAGTCCCCGGGAAACCGCTTTCTCCGGTTCATCTTATCATTGCCGCCGATTCGGAGCAGCAAAAGTCAGTGCATGTAGCATCAATAGGTCAACTCAGAGGATCGGATATAGAATCAAGACTGAAAAATCGCATACAAACCGGCTCCTCAATAGTGAGTAGGTTCACAAAAGCTGAAGATGTTTTTGATGCCATCAGTTGGTTTGGCAAAAAGAACAAGCTGTCAATAAGCCGGTTCGACGAAGACTCCAATCCGAACGATTACGACGACAAAAATGCAAAGCATCTCGAACAGGAATTGAGAACCCTTGTTTTTCAGAAAACAAGAGGTGTGTCTACCAAATACCTTGATCACTATGGCCGATGGGCGACCATCATGCGCACACAAAAGCTTGTGCGCGATTATGTCTTCGAGGCTTTAAGATATAGAGGAGGCTGGGCAGGCTATACAGCACGAGAAGATATATTTGCCCGATTTGTAAAGAATCATTCCGAAGTTGAGTATATTCAAACCTCGCATAGGAGGTGGAAGACAGCGGTAATATATAAAAGAGAAAATACATGAAACTACTACATCAGACAAATTGCCTAAATTTGCAGAGAAATACAATTTTTTGTTTAAATTTCGTTCATACTTAATATGCATATTGGCTTGAAATTTTGTTTTTCTTTGTTGCTTCTGTTGGCTACACTTTCAGTGTCGGCTCAACGAAAGCCTGTGATTGTTCCTGCACCATCTTCAGATAGCTTGAAAATTCTTTCCGAGCTGATGTTTAATGGGCAGACCGATATGGCAAGATATGAAGCGAACGATCTTTTTATGAAGCTGCTAAGAAACGATCTTTTTAATCCCAATTCATATTACTTCTCGTTTGATAGTATTAAAGCGCTATCAGTAATGACATCCAGTGATTCTAAATTTAAAATATTCACATGGGCTTTGCCTCTTAAAACAGACTGTTTTGAGACTTTTGGGTTGATGCTTGTTTATTCTAATAAATCAAGCACTTATAAGGTAATTGAGTTGCATGATATTTCGCATGAACTGGTTCATCCGGAAAAGGAAGTCCTCAAGAAAGGTCAGTGGTTTGGAGCAGTATATTTTCAATTAATTGAAAAAAAGTACAAAGGTGAAAAATACTATACTCTTATTGGCTGGAACGGAACAGATGCATTGATTCAGTATAAAGTAATAGATGTACTGATGTTTGACAGAAATGACGATCCCGTTTTTGGGAAACTCATATTCAGAGGGAAGGGTTTTTATGGCAGCAAACGTCTGGTTTTTCGTTATAGTGATAAAGTAGTGATGAAGCTTCGGTATGAAACAATGACATATACTACTGTGAAAACCAGAGATCATAAACGCCACAATGCGAGAATCAATACCAATAACGATGAAGCATTGCATGCAAATAAACGGAAGGTTACATCGAAAGTGAAAACGGAAGAACTAATTATGTTTGACTTAATGGTTCCAATGCGACCTGAACTGGAAGGGCAATACCAATACTACATGCCACTTTCGGAAACAGCAAATGCTTTTTATTTCGATGACGGCCGTTGGGTTCACAAACAAATTAAAACGAGTGACGATTCAACCAACGTTCATACACCCGAAAATGGCTTAATGCCTCATTAAGCCTGAAGCTTTCTGATAATTTCACGGGAACTTAGTCCTTCAGCCTCGGCTTTATAATTTTTTACAATTCGATGTTGTAAAACATTTTCGGCAACAGCCTGAACATCCTCAATATCGGGAGAGTATTTTCCATGTAGCAATGCGTGGCATTTGGCTCCAAGAATAAGGTATTGTGAAGAACGAGGTCCTGCTCCCCAAGCAATATACGAATCTGCTGTTGCGCTGTTTGTTCCTGGACGTGTTTTGGCAGTGAGCGAGACAGCATAGCGTAAAACATTATCGTTGACAGGAACCCTGCGTACAAGATTCTGGAAATATATGAGTTCTTCTTTTGTTGTAACAACAGAAGCTTCGGGCATAGATTCTAGGGTAGTCCTTTTTACCACCTCAATTTCTTCATCCATGCTCGGATAGTCGAGCCAGATGCTGAACATAAATCGGTCGAGTTGAGCTTCAGGAAGCGGATATGTGCCTTCTTGTTCAATAGGGTTTTGAGTTGCAAGAACAAAAAAGGGATCGGGAAGTTTGTGAGAGACTCCGGCAACCGAAACTTCGCGTTCCTGCATTGCCTCAAGCAGAGCCGATTGAGTTTTTGGTGGTGTACGGTTCACTTCATCCGCTAAAACAATATGCGAAAAAATAGGACCTTTGATATATCTGAACTGGCGATCTTCACCTAAAATTTCAGTGCCAATAATGTCGCTGGGCATCAGATCGGGAGTAAACTGTATTCTCGAGAAGCTTAGTCCCAGCGATTTAGCAATAGTTGTGATCATCAGCGTCTTAGCCAGTCCAGGAACACCAATAAGCAAAGCATGACCTTTGCTTAAAATGCTGATAAGGACTTTGTCGATAACTTCATCCTGACCCACTATAACTTTAGCAACTTCGTCTTTTAGCAGCTTGTACAAGTTTTTCAAGCCTTCAGTTGCTTCTACATCGCTGGCGTAACTTCTCATATTATTCCCAATTGAAATTAAACAGGCAACCTTTGTAATCGTCATTGACACGAACGTATGTTATCGATTTTTTTTCCTTCACCCATTTTTCTAATGCCTGTGTTTTTTTTGTATTAAGGGCATGCTGCATGATTACATTGTAATCGTTTTCGAGTGTTGCTTTGTGTGGTGTTGTGCGACTTTTTAAATACAGTAAACGATAACCCTCTTTCCCTTCATCTGTTTGAAACAAAACAGGCTTGCTGATATTGCCAGGCTCGAGTTTATCGACCGTAAAAAATACTGTTGCATCTACTTCGTCCGACTTAAAACGGGTGTTGCCTGAATATGCGTTTACAATGAGTCCATTATTCGATTTGTACTCATCTGGATTATACTTTTCCGAAGCTTCCTCGAAACTGATAGCTCCGCTTGAAATTTGGGCATAAATATCGTCGAGTTGTTTTTTTGAATTGTAAAGATCGGTAGGCGAGGCTTTTACAATCAATAAAATATGTCGCACATTAATATAATCGCCTTTGCGTTCAATAAGCTGTAGAAAGTGGTAACCTGCTGGAGTTTCAATAATCTCCGAAATATCACCGGGGTTTTTAAGTCCAAAAGCAGCCGCTTCGAATTCCGGAAACATTTGCCCACGACTAAACATTCCCAATTCTCCGCCTTTTTTTGCGCTTCCCGGATCTTCGCTATAAAGACGAGCCATCGCCTCAAAGCTCTCGCCTTTTAGAATTCTCTCTCGCAATGCAGCTAATTTGTCGTATATGATTAGTTTGTCTGCATCTGTAGCCTGAGGAATAATAACGATCTGACCAATTTCCAAATCCGATTCAACATAAGGTATGCTATCAGGAGATAATCCGTTGAAATATTGCTTTACTTCCGATGGAGAAATGGTTACGTTTTCAGTTATTTTTCCCTGCATCATTTGTATCAGCATTTGCTCACGAATGAGATCCTTAAATTCGTCTTTGATCTCTACAATACTTTTGTTGTAGTACTTTTCCAATGCTTCCGGGCTTCCAAACTGAGCAACAAAATACCTGATACGTCTTTCAATTTCGGCATCAACCTGCGATTCCGATACTTGAAGCGAATCTATTTCGGCCTGATTGAGTAGCATTTTCTGTAGCATGAGTTCTTCAAGAATGGAGCATCTGAGTTCATCGGTGGGCTTTTCGCCCTGCATCACCATTTGCCAGTATTGTGTTTCTACTTCCGACAATAATATCATTTTGGAACCAACAATGGCAACTATTTTGTCAACGGTTTCTCCTTCAGGCTGTGCAATCGATGAAAGCTGCAAAGCAAGGCAAATAGCAATGAATAGCGTTATTTTTCTCATTTGATTAATCAATGTAAAGTGTGATTTTCTTTTCCTTCAACGCATTTTCGTAGATTTTATTTCGGTAATCATTCAGAAGCTGATTTTTCTTTTGTGCTGTGAGAATAGAAATAATTCTATCGCGAACTAAAACTAGTGGCGAAGGGCTTTCTGAAAGCAGATATCCATTGAAACGCACATAGTAAACCACGGAATCCTGAACGAGTTCGTAAAATTTATTGTTTTTTAGAAAGTCCTCCTGATTGGTGGTTTGTATGGGGATCTCTTTCAGGATATCATTGAAATAAAACCACACATTGTCTTCGAGGTAATAATTCAACGCATTGCTTTTGGCCATTTCGTTGAGTTGGTGTCTGTCGTCGTCTTTTCCCGATTGAAGAAGTGTTTTCATTTGGGACGCATCAGCCTGATCTTTGCGAAGTTTCAGGTACATTACTTTCACGATATTCTCGTGCAATAAAAATTCGTCGGGGTTGTTGGTGTAGTAAGTATTTATTTCACCTTCCGAAACAGCTACAGCAGAGGAATCGGAAATAATACTTTCCTCTATTGCGGCAACAGTAAGTAATCTTCTGGCGGTTTCAACTTTTCTTTCTATATCGTCCTTCTGTTCGCTGGTGAGTTTGCTGGTTGATTCAGAATACATTAGTTGTTGAATAATCCAGCTGTCGATCATGTTTTTTAAAAAAGCAATACTGTCTTCCGGGTTCAGATTCTCGGGAAAATAAATATCGGACAGATAAAGTTTTTCGCCATTAACCTTTGCTAGTAGTTTATTACTTTTATCATTACTTTCACATGCAGCAGCACTAAATAGAATAGTTGCAGCAATTATTCGAAATATGGTCTTCTTTAAGGTCATTTAGAATAAATGCTTTTAAGCACATCCTCATTAACCTTGTAGCTGTATTTGCTTCGAAGTGCCTTTACCCATTTCTGCTCAAGATAATTCTGATATTCGGCAGTTACAAGCCCTTTTACTTCCTGTAAGGGCTTGGGTTCAGGACTCAGCGAACTTAAAATCCAGACCGTTGTAAACTGGTTGTCTTTGTTGTAAGCAGTGTACTGGTTTTTTACCCATGTGGTTTGATCTACCCATGCGTTTACTCCCTTCTCAACTTTAATCACCTGATAAGTGACTGATAGAATAGTGTCTGTATTCAGCATCGAGGCAATTGTTTCTGGGGTATATCCTTTTTTTGGTGCTTTTTTTAACAGCTTTTGCAGTTTCGCTGAAACAGCGTCATTGGTGCAGGTAAACAAACAAGCTTCTGCTCTGGGACCGTACTGATAGTTTGTCTTGATTGTTTCATAAAAAGCTTGTAATCCGCTTGTGTCTTTTACTGCTTTCGACCAAACATTTTTGTCCATTAAATCGAAAAGGAGAATGCCGTCGCGATATTCTTTCATCAACGCTTTGAATTCAGGATATTTCTCTTCGAGTTTTCCGTTTTCGTATTCAACAATTTTATCTTCCGAATACTGGCCAAAAACAAATTTCACAAAAGTAAGCCTGTCGTCTTCTTTTTTGATCTGTGATTGTCTTTTCTGTAAATAGGTTGCAAAATCGCCAAGTGTATAATTTTCCCCGGCTATCGTGCAAAGCGTTTTTTGCAACGAAGCACTTTCGGGTATCTGCCAATTGGCGCTATAAATACTGTCGGTAAGCAATGGTAAAATTTCCTTGAGCGTTTTTTCATCATATGAAAAATGATATTCATCTTTAAGACGAGCAACAAGTTTATCGCGGGCGATAAACGAGCGTTTGTCGCGTCCTATACGCATTTTTAGATCGCTTTTCGATTCTTCAAATGTTCCAACAGGTTTATGGTCGAGCAATTTGATAATATGCCAGCCATATTCGGTACGAATAGGCTGGGTTGTTTCTCCAGGTTTCATGTCGTATAATGGCAAAACAAAATCGGGCGAAATACGAAAACTGCCAAACCAGGGTAAAACACCACCTTTAACAGCAGAACCTTTGTCGTCGGAATATTCTTTGGCAACATCTTCGAAGCTTGCTCCCGTCATTATTTTGTTGTATGCTTCTTCGATACGGGCCTTCGATGAATCGGGATTGGTATCCGAAACACGAATCAAAATATGAGCAGCCTGCACTTTTCCAATGGCAGGCCGACGATCGGTTACCTTGATGATGTGATATCCTAGTGGTGTGCGAACGGGCATGCTGAGTTCGCCAACTTTCATATTGTAGGCAGTGGTTTCAAATTCATAGTAAAGATTCAGTACACTGAAAAATCCAAGATCGCCACGATTACCTTTAATGGTAGATTTGCCGTCTTTGCCTGTCCTGTCTTTCACACTTTCATCTTCACTGTATCTTACTGCAATGTCTTCGAACGAAGCTCCACTTGCAATTTTTTTTCTGATATCCATTGCTTTTTTATATGCAGCAAGTGTGTCGGCTGGCGATGCATTGGGCGAAACACGAATAAGAATATGCGATGCCCGCAAATCCCAAAGACTGCGATCGTATGCTTCCTGCAGAAGCTGGTCAGTCACTTCGCGGTTCGAAAGATATGGTTGTGCAAGCTGTTTGCGATAGCCGGCTAATTCGTTTTTAAAAGCAGAAGATGTATCAAGACCCAAAGCCTCGGCTTCTTTCACCTTGAGTTTGTAGTTGATGAACAGCTCCATGTAGTCGTTCACGTTTTTTTCGGTCAGTGGCTCTTCTTTGACGTTGTTTTTGTTGTAAACGGCAAGAAATTCCGACTTGGTAATTTTTTCGTTTTCAATGGTCAACAATACCGGATCGTTTTGCCCGGAAACAAACAGACTGAAAAATAGAGATGCAATCAAGGGAAAACCCAACTTTTTCATAGTTCTTTCAGATTTTAATTTCCAAAATTAATAAAATTAACGACTGTAGTTAGGAGCTTCGCGAATAATAGTAACATCGTGCGGATGACTTTCGATTATTCCTGAATTTGTGATACGGATAAACTGCGACTGCTGCATGGTTTCAATATCCTTGGCTCCACAATATCCCATTCCAGCCCTTAATCCTCCAACAAGCTGATGCATAACTTCGCTCAGCGAACCGTTGTATGGAATACGGCCAACAATTCCTTCAGGAACCAATTTCTTGATGTCGTCTTCGGCATCTTGAAAATAACGATCCTTCGAACCGTGTTGCATAGCTTCAACACTACCCATTCCACGGTATGTTTTGAATTTGCGTCCTTCAAAAATAATAGTTTCGCCTGGGCTTTCGTCGACACCAGCAAACAACGATCCGGCCATTACCGAACAGGCCCCCGCTGCAATCGCTTTGGCAATATCGCCGGTGTAGCGTATTCCACCATCTGCAATAATTGGAACTCCTGATCCTTTCAAGGCTTGCGATACTTCGTAAACAGCCGAAAGTTGTGGTACACCCACACCTGCAATAACACGTGTGGTGCAAATTGAACCAGGACCAATTCCAACTTTAACGGCATCAACGCCAATATTAGCTAGTGCAAGCGCGGCTTCAGCTGTGGCAATATTGCCAACAACCAATTGAATGTCGTTGAATTTTTTGCGAATGGTTTTTACCATATCCAGAACACCTCGTGAGTGCCCATGAGCTGTGTCAATCACAATGGCATCAACTCCGGCGTCAACAAGAGCAGATACGCGTTCTTCGGTGTTCGATGAAATGCCAACAGCGGCAGCAACACGCAATCGACCCAGTTTATCCTTACAGGCATTCGGGCGCTCTTTTATTTTTATAATATCTCTGTACGTGATAAGCCCGATTAGTCTGTAATCTTTGTCTACTACCGGGAGTTTCTCAATTTTATATTCCTGTAGAATTTCTTCAGCCTTTTCGAAATTGGTGAACTCGGTAACGGTAACCAAATGGTCTTTGGTCATTACATCAGAAATGATTCGGGTGTGTTGTTTTTCAAAGCGCAAATCGCGATTGGTAACGATGCCGATGAGTTTATGGTTTTTGTCAACCACTGGAATTCCGCCAATTTTTCTGTCTTTCATCAAATGAAGAGCATCGGCAACAGTTTCGTTGGCAAAGATGGTTACAGGATCGATAATCATCCCATTTTCTGCCCGTTTTACTTTTTTTACTTCAGTGGCCTGCTGTTCGATAGTCATATTTTTATGAATGACTCCGATTCCGCCCTCCTGAGCCATCGCAATGGCCATGGCAGATTCGGTAACCGTGTCCATTGCAGCCGATACCAATGGCACATTCATCTGAATGTTGCGAGTGAATTTAGAAATCAAATTGGTTTCGCGTGGTAATACTTCGCTATAAGCCGGGACCAACAATACATCATCGTATGTGAGGCCTTCCGGAAGAAATTTAATGTCCTTACCGTTCATGAATGCTTTCTTTTTGCAAAAGTAATAATATCTGACGGATTCTGTTCAATTTTATCGGCCCGAATTAACTCCGGGCCCATTCAAACACAATCCAATCAACAAAGAAAAATAGATGCAAAAAACTATTTTCTCTGAGCACTACGGGCTTTATTGGCTTCTTCGAGGCGTTTTGCCCAGTTCGATTTTTTTACTGGTTTTTTCTTATTGGCTTCAATTTTTGCTCTCAGTGCATCCTCGTCGGTGAAATAGCGAATGGCAAAAATCTGTGCGAAAGTCATAAGGTTGGCAAGCAGATAGTAGTAACTCAATCCGGATGCATAACTGTTGAAGAAACCAAGGAACATGATCGGCATGAGATACATCATTGTTTTCATGCCCGGCATGGAGGCGGAAGAACCCATCATTTTGTCGTTAAGCCGTGTGTAAATCAGTGTTGAAATGGCCATCAGAAGAGCAAAAAGACTTACGTGGTCGCCATAGAAAGGAATGGTGAAGCCAAGATTAAGAACAGAATCGTATGTGGATAAATCGGATGCCCATAAAAACGATTGTTGACGCAATTCGATAGATGCCGGGAAAAAGCGGAACAAGGCAATGAGAATTGGCATCTGAAGAAGCATAGGAACACATCCCGACATGGGGCTGGCGCCGGCTTTTTTGTACAATTCCATGGTAGCTTGCTGCTTTTTCATGGAATCTTCTTTCTTTGGAAATTTTTTGCCAATGGCGTCAACCTCGGGTTTTAAAATGCGCATTTTGGCTGAACTCTTGTATGTGCGCATAGCGATTGGGAACAATACGAGCTTCAACATAATAGTGAGAAGCAGAATAATGATTCCGTAATTGAGATTATAGCTTTCGAGCCAGTTGAAAACAGGAATCACGGCAAAACGGTTAATCCATGCCAATGGCGCAAAACTCCAACCTAGCGGAATCTGACGCTCCATTCCAAGTCCGTAGGCTCGCAAAGTCTTGTATTTGTTGGGACCAGTGTAATAGCTGAAAGAAATACTGCTGTCTTGTCCTTGAACAAAATCAAGGCTCAGGCTCGCACTCATCGTTTTCAGATAATTGGTGTCGTTGAGTTCGCGTGTGTACGATTTAATGTCGCCTGACGTGAATTTAGTATTGGCTATAAGTGTTGTTGAGAAAAACTGCTGTTTAAACGACACCCATTTGAGACTGTATTTAAGGTTTTCTTCATCGTCTTTACGCTCCGACAAATAGTCAACTTCTTCATCCGAATCGCAATAGTATACTGTAGAAGAAAGACGTTCGTTGTCTATACTTTTTTCGTTGCGTTCCAAATCGGCATTCCAATTTAAAGTCATTAGATTGGTGCCTGCCGGAATGAAATTTTCACTTTTCTCAAAATCAATATAGAAGGAATATCTGTAGGTGTCTTTGTAAAATACATATCGGAAAATAATCGCTCCGTTGTTGTTGCCTGCTGCATCGCGGGCATAAGCACGAAATGCTACAGTCATCGAATCGCCGGCTACTTTTGCAACTGAGTCTCCAGGAGCAATACCTTCGATGGGTTCGAAATACAAATCGGATGTTTTTACCAAAGAACGGGTAGTTAAAAACGAAAGTTCGAAATGATTGCTTTCGTCGTAATACATCTCCAGGGGTCTCTGATCCCACGAAAGAAATCTGGAGAGTCTGACTTGCTTTATTGTTGCACCTTTCGACGATATTTTCACTCGCATCACATCGTTGGCAATTGTGTAAGAGGTATCGGTTCCCTCCATTGCGCCATAAAAAACACCATCTTTGTTGTAGGTTAAAGCTTTAGTTGAATCAACTAGAGCTGAATCAACAACTATTACTGAATTGTTGTTTGTTGTTGCAACCAACGAAGTGTCGCTTGATACGGCTTTGGAAGAATCAACAATTGCAACAGCCTTAAGCGAGTCTTGCTGCTTTTTTACGTTCTCAATCGAGTCTTTTTTTGCCTTTTCTTTCTCGCGTTCTTCCTTCGATGGGGCATTCAGAATTGAAAAACCGATTAAAATTCCGAAAATGAGTAAAAACCCTATTATCTGGTTGTATTTCATGCTGTCTCTTTAAATTTGGGCTGCAAAGGTAATGATTCCTGAAAAACTATTTTTTCTTCGAATACGCAATGGCTGCTTTCACAAAATGGACAAACAGCGGATGAGGATTTTCAACAGTACTGCGGTATTCGGGATGAAACTGAACCGCAATAAACCAAGGGTGGTCGGCTAACTCTATCATTTCGACCAAATCTTCGTTGGGGTTAACACCTGCAGCATGCATGCCGGCCATAGCAAACATATCGATGTATTTGTTGTTGAATTCATAACGGTGTCGATGTCTTTCGGTGATCATTTCTTGCCCGTAGATATCCCAGGCTTTGCTTTCTACATTGATTTTGCAAGGATATGAACCCAAGCGCATGGTGCCACCTTTGCCCGAAACTTTTTTCTGTGATTCCATGATGTCGATTACCGGATGCGGTGTTCTGCGGTCCATTTCACGACTATGAGCGCCTTCGAGTTTTAATATGTTGCGGGCAAATTCAATAACAGCTACCTGCATCCCAAGGCAAATTCCCAAAAACGGAATTTTGTTTTCGCGGGCGTAGCAAACCGACATTATTTTCCCTTCAATTCCACGTTCACCAAAACCTGGCGCAACTAGAATGCCCGAAAGTTCTCCAAGTTGCTCTTCAATATTTTCATCCGTAATAAACTCGCTGTGAATAAGTTTTACTCGTACTTTAAACTGGTTTGCTGTTCCGGCATGAATAAACGATTCCAAAATCGATTTATAAGCATCTTTCAATTCAACGTATTTTCCAACAAGACCAATAGTGACTTCACCTTTTGGGTTTTGGAGACGGAACAAAAACTGTTCCCACGCTTTCATATCCGACGACGTAGTAAGCTCCAGTCCGGTTTTTCGCAAGATGACTTCGTCAAGTTTTTCGTCACGCATACGAATGGGAACTTCGTAAATGGTATCCACATCAACACTTTCAATTACGGCCGATGGTTCAACATTGCAGAATTGCGCTATCTTGTTGCGGAGCGATTCATGCAGATTTTTCTCGGATCGGCAAACTATTACATCGGGTTGAACTCCAAGTTCAAGCAATGTTTTTACCGAATGCTGAGTGGGCTTTGTTTTGAGTTCGCCGCTTGCGGCAAGGTAGGGGACCAATGTGAGATGAATTACTGCAGCAAGTTTGCCAAGCTCCCAACGCAACTGACGTACAGCCTCGATATAGGGAAGCGATTCGATGTCGCCAACAGTGCCGCCGATTTCGGTGATGATAAAATCGTATTTGCCATGTGCTGCGAGCAAACGAATCCGGTACTTGATTTCGTCGGTAATATGCGGAATAACCTGAACTGTTTCACCTAAATAGTCACCACGGCGTTCTTTGTCGATCACGCTTTGGTAAATGCGACCGGTAGTTACATTGTTGGCTTGCGAAGTAGGAACATTCAGAAAACGCTCATAATGTCCAAGATCGAGGTCGGTTTCGGCGCCATCATCAGTTACAAAGCATTCGCCATGCTCATACGGATTCAAGGTGCCCGGATCAACGTTGATGTAAGGATCAAGTTTTTGAATGGTAACCGAATAGCCGCGTGCCTGAAGTAAACGCGCCAACGAGGCTGAAATAATTCCTTTTCCCAATGAAGAAACCACGCCTCCCGTAACAAATATATACCGGGTGTCTTTCATGACTCAAAATAGATTCAGTGTTGAAAGGCCAAAATTAGTAAAAATAATGGACGGGGCGGCAGAAAAAGCTTGCCGATTTTTTAGTATCGTTCGAGGAAAATTTGAAAGGACAGGATTAGGATTGCCTGACACTTACTACACAACTAACTTTATATCTCCATCGCATCAAACAAAATTTCCACAGGATGTAAAGCTTCTTTTTTTGTACCGTCTTTGATCTGATGCCTGCAGCTGGTGCCCGAAGCAGCTATTACTGTTCCTGCAGGAGCATTTCTTACTGCCGGAAACAAAACCAATTCGCCTACTTTCATGCTCAGGTCGAAATGTTCTTTTTCAAAACCAAACGAACCAGCCATGCCGCAACATCCCGACGGAATTTCTTCCACCAAGTAATTAGCCGGAATACTTAGCAGTTCTTTAGTGACAACTGTTCCGAGCAACGATTTTTGCTGACAATGTCCGTGATATAGAATTGTGCATTTTTTACTGGTAAACTGCTGTTCTTTAATATGTCCTTTTTTAAATTCGTTTACAATGAATTCGTCTAGCAGCATGGTTTGAAGAGCCAGCTTTTTGGCTTTTTCGCGCAAATGCGGGCTGCAAAGCTCCGGATATTCGTCGCGGAAACCCAGAATGGCCGATGGCTCAATGCCAATCAATGGCTTTTCAAACGAAACGTTGTCAGCAAGGCTTTTGATGTTGCTATCTATGAGAGTGCGGGCCTTTTTTAGCATTCCTTTTGAAATAAATGTGCGTGCACTCAATTCGTGCGATGGCAATTCAACTTTGTATCCCAGCGCACAAAGCAAACTGAGAGCTTTGATTCCAATGCCAAGGTCGTTCAGGTTGGTGAATTCATCTACAAATACATTCACTGTTCCATTGTGTCCGCTGAGTTTGTTCAATTCGGGTAAATGTTTTTTTGCCCAGCGACGCAACGACTTTCCGTGTAATTCCGGAAGACTTCGTTTGGGAGCAAAGCCCAATATTTTTTTGATAGGCCACGACAACACATTACTGCGTGCAAAAATATTATACACCGGACTGAAGGGTAATGCCACCCGGTTGATATTATCGATATAGGCAATGGCTCTGGTACGAATGCGCACAGAATGGTCTTTGTGCCAATGCTGCAAAAATTCGGTTTTGTATTTGGCCATATCGACCGACGACGGGCATTCCGATTTGCAAAGTTTGCAGCCCAGACATAAGTCGAGTACTTCGTAGATTTCTTGATGATCGAACGGATTGTTTTTTTTACTATTGGTTAAAAACTCACGCAAAATGTTAGCCCGTGCACGGGTGGTTGCTTTTTCGTCGAGCGAAGCCTGATAGCTCGGACACATTCCGCCCGATGCTAAATGTGGTTTACGGCAATCGCCCGAACCGTTGCATTTCTCTACGGCACGCAGTATGCCTTGGTCGTGGCTGAAATCGTAATAGGTTTCGATTTCGCGAACAGGTTTTCCAGGCTCGAAGCGCAGGAAAGTGTTCATGGGAGGTGTTTCAGTTATTTTTCCACGATTAAAAATGCCTTTTGGATCCCAAGCTCGCTTAATCGACTCAAGCAATGCGTAGTTTTCGTTGCCAATCATGAGCGGGATAAATTCGCCTCGCAGACGTCCGTCGCCATGCTCTCCACTGAGCGAACCCCGGTATTTTTTCACCAATTTTGCTGTTTCTAAGGCAATGGTGTGGAATAGTTCTACATCTTTCGGGTCTTTCAGATTCAGAATAGGTCTCAGATGAAGTTCTCCGGTGGCAATATGCGCATAATACACACACGAAAGTCCATGTTGTTCGAGCAGTTTCTTGAATTCAGCAATATAATCGGGAAGTAACTCGGGGTTGATAGCTGTGTCTTCGATCACCGGAACAGGCTTAGCGTCGCCGGGCATGTTGCTGAGTACGCCCAAACCAGCCTTGCGCAAATCCCATACTTTTTTTATGTCAGCACCAAATACCAGAGGGAAATGATATCCCAGACCGGCTGCACGAATTTCGGCTTCCATGGCTTCCGATTTTTTGCGAATTTCGTCTTGCGACGTTTCGGCAAATTCTGCAATCAGAATGGCTTCGGGATCACCTTCAATAAAGAATCGATTTTTGTTTTGGTTGATATTTTCCTTGGTTAGGTCGAGTATGGGTTTGTCCATGAGTTCAACCGAAACCGGGCCATGTTTCAATGCTATCAGATTGGCTTTGAGAGAGTCTTCGAGTGTGGCGCAGTGTACACAAACCAATGCTTTTTCTTTCGGAGGTAGCGGAACCAAATTGAGTTTGATTTCGGTTACAATGGCCAACGTTCCTTCCGATCCGGCAATGAGTTTGCAGAAGTTAAACGACTCACCACCCGAAAATGGTTCGCTTTCAAGCAGAATGTCAATAGCATAGCCTGTGTTCCGCCGCTTAATAACAGGATCGGGATACTCCCGACGAATATTTTCCTGATTTTTTGCCTCGGCAAGCAAGGTTTGAATATTCCGGTACAGATTTCCTTCCAGCGTTTCGGATATCATCTTTTGCCGAAAATCGTTATGACTGAGTGCTTTGAATTCCACTTCGGAGCCATCGCTGAGTAAAGCTTTGGTTTCGAGAACATGGTCTCGGGTCGATCCATAAATTAGGCTGTGGGCGCCACACGAGTTGTTTCCTACCATTCCGCCTATGTTGCAACGGGATGAAGTGCTGGTCTCCGGACCAAAAAATAAATTATATAGAGCCATTTCGCGGTTCAACTCGTCGAGAATCACACCTGGTTGTACGCGAACCCAATGTTCATCTTTATTCACTTCGAGAATGCGGGTGAAATGACGCGATAAATCAACCACAAGTCCATTCCCAACCACCTGACCAGCCAGCGAAGTGCCGGCAGCGCGCGGAATGAGGGTGATGTTGTTGTCGTTGGCAAAAGCAATCAGCTTTTTGATGTCGTCGTTGTTTTCGGGATAAGTGACACCAATAGGCATTTCGCGATAAGCCGAAGCATCGGTTGCATAAAGCAGATTGTGAATGTTGTCAGTATGTATCTGGCCAGTAAAGCCGGGTTTCAGACTTTCTAGCTTGGAGCAAATATCTTGAGGCATGGTACAGAATCGTTTTCTGTGTCAAAAGTAAGAATAATTGACCAATCAGAAATTGTATTTAATGCCTCCAAGAATACCTGCACTACTGAAAGATTGATTGAATTTTAGAGCTTGTGATGGCTCGTTGGGATTTTGAGAATTTTCGTCGGAATAACTATCCACATATTCAAGCTCAATTTCGCTGGTTGTCATTGTGCTGAATTGATCTTCTGAATTCCATGTTTTTCCGGTACAGGTTCTTGTTCTGGGAGATACATTCATTATTAGAGAGTTGGCTTCGATGAAAAATGTGAATATGCCATTGCGATTGAACTCTATGCCCAGCGATCCCGACATACCATAATGAAATGATGGAGAGATATTGTAATCGTATATATAGCGTTCAGTTGGGTAGTATCCGGGAAGATTATTCTGGATGTATATTTCGCGATTCAGCGTGAATTTTGAATAACTAAGGATAAGCCCGGCATTGGTATATGGTGTTACATTTTTATCTTTGAAAATAACATGACAATACAATCCCAGATCGATGGATTTGTTTCTGTAAATTTCGGTGTAACTGTATTTGATGTTGTAAATGGTATATGGATCGTATTCTGCGGACGAGCTATATTTTATAGGAGTGTCTTTGCTTTTGAAATAGGATACTGAGGCGCCAATAGAAATCAGATCTTTCCATTTGTATTCTGAGGAAATGCCAAATCGGGTTCCTTTTCCTAAAGAAACCTGAAACGATTCGTAACTAAAGGTTGTTATTGAAGTGTCAATGGTTACGGTAGTGTGGTCGCTTGACCTTGACCATGTTGTGGGTTGAAGCCCCCCTGCACTGGAATAGAAAGGACATATTGAAAATTTCTGTGCATAAACAAAAAGTGGCAAAAAGGCGATCAGAAATAGAATCTTTTTCATGAGAAATATTTTGGCAAAAATATAATAAATGTCAGTAATGTTGACTATATCTTTACTTTTCTTTTGAAAGCCAAAAAGGGAGCTAATATACGTTTATACTTTACTGTCTGGTGTAAACGTAAATGATTTTTGCAATCACTGTAATTTAACTCATCATAGTCTTATACAGTAAACTATTTTACTTAATCCATTGTGGTGATAATATCCATCAAAGCTTGTTAATCCATAATTAAACAATTAGGTGTCTTGAGATTCTAATTCAAATCTTTATACACTTCAGCCAAATTGTTTTCAACCACATGTAAAGCAACAATAAGTGCACCTTCGGCCGTGTAGTCGAATTTTTTTTGCAAATTTTTCAGCATGAAACGAATATCGGTTTTCAGTTTTTCGTCGTACGAATTGAAATTATCGGTATGATACTCGGTAAGCGCACGCCGAAAATTGCCATTACCCACATACGGCTCCAGACTATGTTGTTTCAGACTATCATAGTATTTTCTGAACAATTGCTGAAACTGACCTGTTGCAGTAATCTTCATTTTTTTGATTTTGATATCCTGCGATAATGTTCGTGCGATGTATTCCTTATGAATAGCTGTGCGTCGCGTTTGGATTTCAGACTCCGAAAGGCCATCTTCGAATAAATAACGCTCAATACCAGCCAGCCACTCGGGTGTTATGGTTATTTCATCACCGGTTTCCTGCGAAACAACCGTTTCTCCTTGCTCGAAGTTAAGTGCATTCAGATAATTGCAAATATCGGAATCGATTTGGCTGCTGTTGATGTTGAAAATAGCTTCTTTCACTTCTTGCAGAATATTGATCTCGTAAATTCTGAATAAAGCATCAATAAAGCCATTGGGAATTTGAGCACTTATTTTATCGGGCAGATTCCTGAAAAATTCGGCAACCATAGTCATCGTAATAAGTTGGCCTTTGTCACGAATTTTGGTTACAAATTCGTTGAAAAGGCTCAATGCCTGACGACCTGAAATTCCACTCCGACCTTCGGTTTCGCTGAGTTCGAGCAATTCTTTGCGAATGTTTTTAGTAAAACGTTTCACATCTTCTTCGCGCAGATAATTGGGGACATGACCACGATACAGCTCCATTCGCAGCAACAGGTGGTTGTCGTCGATCAATGAGCGATAATATTCCGGATCGCTAAGCCAGTTTTTCATGAGTTCACTTTGAACATTGAGGCGGGAGCTTACGATTATTCGGGAAAAATTGCGCAATACCCGTGGCAAAAATAGCTGCTCAATGTCTTTGCCAAACTTGTTGTGATAAATCCTTGATTCTGTTTCGTAATCGAGAACATAAGGAATATTGACTGAGATAATCCTATCCTGAAACGACCGGATGGTATCGAAATGTTTTTTGTCTTCGGGGTTCAGTAAGCCCATAAAAAGGCTCGATACTTTCTCTTCGATGTGTTCAACCTTGTGGACACCGTCGCTGATGACACCATGCAGACTCAGCAAACGTTTTACATTGTTTTCCTTGATATCCATCAAAGCATACACTCCATTATTGGTGTAGGCGAGATCGGAATATACAAAACGTAATTCGTCGCTTTTGAAAAAATTGTTCAAAAACCGCTGCAAGCTATCGTTGGTGATGTAGCCGCGCATACCTTCGTCGCCCGGATTCCACACGCTGATTCCTTTTCCAAACTGACGATTGAATTCAACCCGGCGAACATAAATCATATTAAAGACTTCGGCCGGATCGTCGAGCTCATCAATCAGTTGATTGTATAGTGAACTACAAATGGAGCATGGCGTATCCTTCAACACCCATTCATATTCCTTGTTTTTAGTTAGTTTCTTTAAAAAATCTTTGTCGGGGATTAACTCGTTGAGAAAGCTGAGCCGCAATTCCTTGGGAATCATCAGTATGGGATGATCGTTATTGGGACACGAAAACATCACCTGCTGGGTTTTTCCGGTTTCATTCACGGCGAGAACGTTGTCTTCGCCTTCAATTTGTTCGCGCAGACCCGGTTTTATTCGGGCAAGATCAATTTTCCAATACACCTTATACAGTGTACCTTCAGGTAATCGGGTGTATTCTTCGAGCTTCACAAGCAAATTGTTCAGAAAAGTCGATTTTCCGCTTCCCGGAGGGCCCTCGAAAAAATAGATGTGATTATTTTGAATTCCACGGCGAAAATCGCGTGCGAGATTCATAAAGCGATTTGCAAAAAGCCGATCTGAAAAAAATGGTTCATCTACACCTTCAACAAGCAATTTGTTGGTATCGAATTGCATAAAACCAACCGAATCGCCTGTTACCGGATAATCGTCTTCGCCTTCAGGGATATAGTAGTGCACCATATCGTGAAAAAGCTGAAAAATATTACGAAACACAATGTCGGGCTCTCCTGCAGCAGCAAAAAGGAAATCGTTGTACGACATGGGAATGCGCCTGTCTTTTTCGCGAAGTTCTTGCGACAATTTCAAAATAGCTTCGAGTCTTTTGCCGTGTTCTTCAATATCAATCCCTAAGATTTTGGGTGTTGTCTTTTTTTTGGCGACCATCGTACTTGCTATAATTTGGTTTTAGTCACATTTTTATCGATACAGGTAAACAAAACACGCTGGAAGCTGTACATGTCGGCTTCGGTTTCTGCGTTTTTATTTACCACGATATCGGTGGTTTCGAGATTAACTTCTCCTCCCCACAAAAAGCTGAGTGCAACAAGCACCTCGGGTATAAAATCGCGAATAAGCTGTTTCCCTTCGAAACGATGCACCATGTAGAGCGATTCATCGGTTGTTTTATCAGGGTCGGCTACAATCAATGGCGGATGATATAAGCTATCGAGAAGCATTTTTTTATAATCGGCCGCCTTGCGACTTTTTACATAATACTCAATGGTTCCCTGTTCTGGATTGGGACGCTTGCCTACTACAAAAAGATCATGCATGTCAACAAATTCCTGATTCACAAAGGTGTTGATAAGCATGAAGTCGGAAAAATTCTTCCTGAGCTCAAAAATACTGTCGATTCCTTTGCCGGTTTTTGCATTGAAAGCCAATTTGTCGTTGGTCAAAATCAATCGTTGATAATCCATCGACATTTTGCCCTTTTCGGCCAATTCTTCCACATACTGAATCAAACGCAACCCGATGGCATATGGATTTAATCCAACACGACTAAGCGAGGTAACACCAGCATTAAGTCCGGCGTAACCAACCTCGTGTCCTTTGATTCGTTCATCGGTACGGAACAGTTTATCGTGCCAATAGCTGGCCCAGCCTTCGTTTAGGATTTTGGTTCTGATTTGCGGAGCAAAATACTGAGCTGTATTTCTAACAATAGTAAGAATCGCTTTCATCCAACTGTTCGAATCCTTTTTCAGAAATGGACTGTGGTCGCGAATAAATTCGAGTAAATCAGTTGAGGCATCTACTTTTCGAAAACTTTTGAAGGCACTTTCGAATTCCGGATGTTTGTTTTTTACTTCGGCAAAGAAAGCTGTGACTCCCACTTCGCCTTGCGAAATGAAAAGATCGTTGTAGCGTTCCTGTTCTTTGTAGATAGCAAGTTCAGCCGCTTTCAGCACATCGGGGAGAAAGTAGTTGAAATAAAACGAAACCATGGGTTCGGGCTCCATGCCTTCAGGATAATCGAGTCGTGCCAGTGTTTGAAAATAGCCTGTTATATTATCGATACTTCGGGCAAACTCCAGCACATAGTCTGTCCAACGACCGTATTTGCTACGATACGATGCAATCAATCGCTTGTCGCTTAGCGCAACACCAACAAAATCGTCGCTCCAGGTATGCTCAAACATGCGATTGTTTTGAAAAAAGTCGATATGGCCAAGTACATGATAAAATATCATGATGTTCATCCAGTCAGGATTGTTGTCGTTGTAAAACGAAATTGCCGGTCGGCTATTGATTACCGTTTCGTAGGGATTCGAAGGGTAGAGTTTGTATTTTCCATATTCCTTCAATACATCCACATCGTTTACCCAAAAATCGTATAATGTCGGAATCATCACTTTGGGTGATAACTCTAACAAATCTTTATTGGAGACAATGTATTCAAGCGATTCATGACCAAAATGCAGTCCTGCTCCGAGGGCCCGCACCTTGCATTGTTCCATGATGCTTTTTGTATGTTGATCGATCAGATACATTATTCCTCCTTTAGTCGCTGACTAATTTTTTAATCGATTCAATAATCCTGTTTTCATCGGCAGTATCCGACGAAAATCCATCAATGCGGAACTCCTTACTTCTTTTTTCAGCAAAACCAGCAGTGGTTATGTTTTTTTCTACTGTTGTTTGATTTTCACCAGTCCATGAGTTTTTGGCCACGGTAAATCCCACACGGCTTGACACAGGCAAAAGTTTATTAAGTTCGGCAGTCAACTCTTTTCCATCGCTGTCCCAGTCGTCTCCATCAGTGCCGTAAAACACATATATATTGTAGTCGCGAGCCAGATTTTCGGTAGCAATTATTTTGTTCACCAAAGTAAAAGCAGGTGCCACACGTGTTCCTCCTGCCACCTGCAATTGATAGTATTGTTGGAAATCATCTACCTCTTTAGCTTCGGTATCGTGGACTATAAAACGACTTACCACATTGTTGCTATACTGATACATCAGCCAACTGTAAATAAACAGATGTTGCGTTGCAATTACCTCAGTTGGCTTTCCTTGCATTGATCCGCTGTAGTCGCGCACAAAAAATACAATTGCCTGATTTTCAAAATCTTTTTCAGCTGAAAGAATACGAAAAACCTGGTCGCGTGGCCCAATAATAAGCTTATTGGTATCAATGGGTTCACCGGGATTGATATTGCCAAGTTGTATGTTGGTTTCCACAATCCGTTTAATTGTTAATTTTTTTTCAAGCAACTGGCCAAATCCGCGATTTCGGTCGGTGAGATCGTATGTGATTTTCGACAGACTACGTTTTTTCCCTTTGGGCTTGATGTTGGGAAGCTGAAATTTCTGCGTAAGGATTCGCCCCAGATCGTAAACATCCGAACCGGTATCGTGTCCTCCACCTTCGCCTTGTCCGGCTCCCTGTCCTTCGCCTTCGCCTGGTTCGGGTTGCGCTTTTTGTTTTCCGATAACTTCGCCTTCTTCGCCTTCGCCCGAACCTCCCGTTGTTTCTTCTTCGGTTACACTATCGTCATGGTAAAATTTGGGTTCGGTGGTTGTAGGGACAATCACTATTTTATTTTTTTTCCCTTTGCCGGGTTTCACAAGCTTTCCAAGGCGGATACGTCGTGTAAAACCATCTTCTTCGCGTCGTCGGTCCTGTTCAAGTAAATCTTCGAGCGAACGAAGCATCAGTCGGGCATCGTGAGCCGGAGCAGAATAGCCGGGCAACACCATCCAATCGTGCATACTATACAACGATAAAAAGTGAGGTGACACATTCTCTTCGACAGTTGTACGCAGCGAATCAATGATATCTTTCTCTCGGCTGATGTATTCGTCAGGAGAAAGAGGTGTATTGTTTTGTTGATTGTCGTTCATTGTTTCGTGTTCTCTATTTCGTAGATACGTTGTATGTAACGACTCTACCATTAATTCGCATCATCCTGCGTACAGAAATATTCAATGGTTTTTTCGGCGCATGTCGGGCAATAACCAAGCATTTTTACCATGGTTTCAATCATACGGTGATAAAGCCGGTTGTTGTCTTCGTTGTTCCTGTTCGACAAAGCTCCCACCAGACTTCCAGCCCCGGCAATGTCGCTTTTCAACCTGACATCAGTTACAGCTTTTACCAGGTCGTTGTTGTCCATGAAGTTGTAATTGGGTTCCGTAATCATTTTTTGACCATAAATCTTGGTGATGGTGGTGCGGAAACTCTGCTTCTGTTCATCGCTCTTAAGTCCCAGACGTTCTTCCACACTATTGATATACGATTCGTCGATGCGAACACTTACCAGCTTTTTGGTTTGAGGATCCTGATAAGTCCAGATTCGGTTGGGCCCAAGATTTTTAGCGTCGATTCCAATAATCATATTCACATAGTTCATCACATCTTTCTCAATTGCATTGGCTTCGTTCATGTATGCATTGAAAATAGCGGTCATAATGTTTTCGCGATGCAGTTTGCGGGCAATTTTAATGTCGTTTTGGAATTTAATTCTATCGTTCTGGTCCTGAACGTAGTCGAGAATAACCTTATCGATAGAGGTGAAAACATCGTATGCATACATGCACTCGCCTTCTTGTGTTTCGCTTTGTTCGAGCAGAATTTGAATAGCACGACCCAAATTGCGATGTCCAAGTCCTTTCTGCCCAAAACGGCGGGTGATATCGGCATCGGAGTTGAGTTCGTTCACCACTTCGGCTAATGTGCGGATGCTCTTTTCACCAGCCACTTCTCCGGCTGCAAGCTTCATCATTTCAACCGGATTCAGTTTTTCATTCTGTGGCATACGTGTGAGAATGAAAGCTGTAGACAACGCCTGATTGAGATTGGGATCGATATGGAGCTTTTTGCCCATGAATGTGGTTTTTTCTTTACCGCCCAAAGAATATCCTGTAAGTTGTTTCTGAAGATGCAGATTGGTGTTGTGCGACATATAGGTTAGGCGACAGCGGTCGATAATTGGAGCCTGTTCTTTTTCTTCCTGAAATCGGGCAAACTCAGCATTGTTTGAAGTAGCAACAATCAGTGTGTCGAGTGGCCACTTAAAGCCTTCCATTTCGATTGTACGGTTCTGAATAACACCTAAATACACTTGTACAAGATCGCGTTTGTTTTTGAAAATTTCGTCGGCAAAGTGGATACCTCCACAAGCAACACGCGCCAATGCGCCACGGCGCAAATCGAAGCGATACGGGTTGTCAGCATCGGCAAGATGAAGCAAACGACTTATACTTTCGTCGCCCAGCAAATCGACCGAACTACTGGTGATTTTGTCTTTGGCAGCATATTTCCCGGTAAGAGTACCACGCGATTCGCTTACCGGTACAGGAATGATATCTATATTCTCGAGCAGCTTCTCAACAGAACCATAATATTCTTTCATTTGATTGTAAATAAAATAAGAGCAAGCTCCAAGTGGTCTGTAGGCTCTGTACATTTTTTCAATCTGCTGATCACTGAATCCGAATTTCGAAATAAACAATTTGTTTTCGTCAACGTTGTCGAAAAGATTCATGGCCAAAATCATCGGATCTTCGTAGGTCTGACTTTCAACACGGTTTATTTTTCCATAGCGCCCGGTGGCATCGGTATTGTTGAAGCGGAATGTATAGCGCATGTTTTCGGGTTGTGAAACAAACTCGCGGTATTTTGCGCTAAGAAAATCGACAAAAAAAGTTTTTCCGTTTCCAGGCTCGCCTATAAGTACAAAAGCCATTTCGGAAGAACTGCCACCTTCGGCAGCATCTTTCACAAACGATACAAACGAGTTTATTTCGTCGTACATTCCAATAATATGCTTCTTGCCTTCGCGAAAAAGCATGAAGTCGTAAGTTGTTTTGCCATTAATAGTGGTTTTCTCAACTTTCCCGGATCCGTCGAGAATCATACGAGATACTGATTGAAAAACGTTTTCGAATCGGCGGTCGCCGGCTTGCAATTTTACAAGATGCTCACCCAGCGATGCAGGCTGAGTCTTTATAACCGGAGCAATAATCTTTTTTGCCATGCTTTCAATTTTTTGTGTTTCAGAAATCGACCACAAGATAATGTGAATTTTTGGGTTGAAGAAAATTATTAAAAAAAATCTTGCAATTTTGAATAAAAACAAGTTATTGAGTTTCGTATTCAGGATTCAGTACAAATATATTGTGGTTAACACCATCAGTATGAAATTTTTGAAAAACGAGAGCCGATATGAGCCAAAAATCGTACAATTAGCTATGTGATGGCTGAGTATTTCCAGAGTGAGAAGGTTAGCATTTGGTTCTCAGACAATCGATGGAAGTTATGTTAAATACCTCATTTTCAATCAATGTAAATCGTTTTCCACTTGCAAAAAAGTATTTTTATCGATCATAAAATATATTTTTGTTTGAAAATGCATTTATATACATATAAATATTATATTTGCCCCCACGAATGAGTATAAGTTCATGGTAGAATTCAAATATTCAATATTTTACATTGTATTAATGTTTACTATTTCTGTCGGAGCAACTGCCCAGCAGCAAAGCACCGATAGTCTGGAAAAACTATTAGCCGAAAAATCGGACACTGCCAGAGTAAACATCATGCTTATTTTGGGACAGGAATATGCACGTACTAACCCTCATGCAGCTGAATCAATTTTACAACGATCTATCTCGTTGAGTGACAGTATGAATTACAAAGAGGGTCTTGCCATGTCGTACATGCAGATCGGAAATTTGAAAATCATCACTGGCGAATACGAATTGGCCTATTCGAACCTGATACGATCTATTTCATTATTCAGAGAACTTGGCGATGTTCACAATACAGCTCAGGCGTTGCTTGATCTGGCTTCGATCAGCAACCGACTTGCCGATTATCCAAAAGCTCTCGAATATGCATCGAATGCTTTGATATTATCGAGACAAACAGAGGACCTTCAGATCATGGCTATGGCTTACAATCTGATGGGCATTGTTTACGACAATATGGGTAATTTTAAATCGGCACTCACAAACTATCAGAAGTCGCTCGAAATATTCAGCTCTGAAAATGACAGAGTAGGCATGGGCAAAATTTACTTGAATATTGCCATTATTTACAATAAAACGGGCCGAAAGCAAGATGCCGAAAATTTACTCTTTAAATGCGTGAGCATTGGTCAGGAATTCAACGATGCCCGCTTGTTGTCGATTGCCTACGGAAACATTGGGCTTCTTTACAATGAGGATGGAAGCTACAACAAGGCTTTGGAATACTATCAACTGTCGCTTGATATGAAAGAAAAAATCGGCGACAAACATAGTATAATGATTTCATACATCAATATTGCCGGAGCCAATTTCCAACTAGGCGAATCGACATTGGCTTTAAAGAATCTGAATATAGCAATCAAAATTGGAACTGAACTAGGCGCCAAGCGCGAGTTGATAGATGCATATGAAATGCTTGCAGCTCTTTACGAACAGCGGAACGACTTTCCGAACGCATACAGAGCCCGTACACAGCAAATGGCTCTCAACGATTCGGTTTTCGGACAAGATCAAATGAAATATTTGGCCGATGTTGAAAAGAAAAACGCTATCAATCAGCTCGAATCGGAGAATAAAATCCTGAGACAAAAATCAATTATCGACAGGCTTAAAATTGAAAATAACCGATTCATCCGGTATTACTTGCTTATTGGATTGGCCTTTGCTATTGTGCTTATCGGATTGCTTGTTTATCAATCGACCGAACGTCGGAAAAACAGTCGTCGACTCGACGAAGCCAATCATCAGCTTGTTGCTATCAACGAGCAACTTAAGTTCAGTGAAGGAAAATTGGCCGAATCGAACATGGCCAAAGACCAGTTTTTTTCTATTATCTCGCACGATTTGCGTAACCCCCTTGCGAGCATGGTGAGTTTTGTACGCATAATGAAGCGCGATTACGATACACTTTCAATGGAAGAACGACAATCCTTGATTGATGAATTTGAAAAAATTGTAAACCGTACCGGTAATTTACTTGAAAACCTGTTGATGTGGTCGCGTTCGCAAACCGGACGTTTGAGTTACAATCCAAGTCGTTTTGCCGCGCACTTTATAATCGACGAAAATATTGATTTGCACGAAGCTTCTATCAAAACAAAGCAAATCAAAATAGAACTTGTGCCAGAATCAAAACAAGCCGAAATTTTTGCAGACATCAACATGCTTAACACTGTTATTCGTAACCTGATGTCGAATGCTGTTAAATTTACTCCCCTAGGCGGCACCATCGAAGTTGGCTATCGTATCAATGGTAACGATTGTATTTTCTTTGTAAAAGATAGTGGTATCGGAATTGAAAAAAAGCAACAGGAACAATTGTTCGATTTAGGACAAGCTCATATTCGCACAGGTACTGCCAGCGAAAAAGGCAGTGGACTTGGTCTTGTATTGTGTAAGGACTTTGTTGAGAAAAACAAAGGCCGAATCTGGCTCGAAAGTATACCCGAGAAAGGAACTACTTTCTATTTTTCAGTTCCGCTTGCTTCTGGCAACGAGACCTGACGCATTGCAGGCAAATAAATAGCATAAGCTCCAATAAAAGCAAACGTAAATATCATGTCAGGCAAGTCTGTGAAAAACACCAGTGCTGCAGGCTGATTCCACATTAAATAAGGGATAATAAGCAATGCCAATTGAGCAGAGGCATAAAAATAAAACCCCCTCTTTTGTAATTGAAACATTATAATTGCTCCGGCAAGCGACAATCCGTAGAAAACAATTTTAGCGTAAGGGTAAAGGGTACTTGCGTCGTATGTCAACGACTTGATTGAGGTGTATCCCGGAACACGAGCAGCAAAAGTAATTAAATCGAGATCGATAATACTCAGCACGCCAAGTAATACTCCAAAAGTACCACCCATAGCCGACATTACGCATAAGGCTATGAATAAAACAGATTTTTTTCTTTTTTTCATCAGAAGCAGATTTATTACCCTTTTCGGGACATCAAAATTATGATTTCTTTTTTAATTTACGGATTGTAATTATTCGACGGAGTACATCGAAATAGAGTAAAACAAACAGTACGAGCGACATCAGCCAAATCACAAGGTTATTAAATGCAAATGTGTCGATTTGAATATTGCCAATGCGTTTGAAAGGTGCTAAAAAATGAGCGCGACCAATTGATGACCCCGGAGCCATATATATCGGATCTTTCTTTCGAATCAACGTATTGCCATCTCTTTCTACTTTGGTGCTGATTGATCGATTGAGTACCATGTCGGCCAGCGCTTCGTTGTATGAAGCTTGCTTCAGAGCCATCAGCGCATCGCTCCCCATTAGTTTTTCTTTTTCGCTGAAAACACTGTCGCGCTTGACTGTCGCTTTGTTGTATTCGTTGCGCAAAAGCGAATCGCAAAGATTCAGATAGTCGGATACTAATTGATATTGAGTATTCGTAATCGCTTTGTTTTCTGATATTTGACTACTATTGAATGCGGGTAACGACATAGCCTCCGACATGTTTTTTATCTCGCCAAAAAGCAGCTCGTTTTCTGCTGAAGAATTTTTCCCTGCATTGCTATTGGCTGCCGCTTTTTTCAATTCGGGAATTACAAAAGCCGAATAATAACCGGTATTGCTGCGTTTCATTTCGAATTCGAATACATCGGCATTATAATCGTTGTTGCGAAATTGATAAACCGACAAAGCTTCGTATGCCCAACGCGATACCATTAAATCACCGGCCAACGGAACGTATTCTTCGTGAGTCATGTTTTTATTCAGTCGGTCGAATCGGATAATGCCGCCTGAAAGCATGAGCTGAGGAACAATAATTAATGGGATGAGAATATAAATTGTTACAACGCTGTTGAGTCCGCTCGATATATTGAGCCCTACCAGGTTCGAAAAAACCGAAATCCCGAAAAAAGTGAACCAATAGGCCATCCACATGTCATGAATTCCAAAAATAGAATTGGCAATAAGTACAAAACTCAATGTTTGAAAGGCCGACAGAAAAACAAGAAATAGAACTTTCGATGACAAATAACTAAACCGACTGAGTCGTAAAAATTGCTCACGTTGAAGTATTTTTCGATCGCGTATAATATCTTCGGCACTCACCGACATGCCCATAAATAAAGGAACAATTATACACATAAGCAGAAATGCGGGAAAATTGCTGTTCTCGCTAAAATGGTAAGAGTCGCTTTGCGACCAACGTGTAAAAAATGCCAGAATAAAAGCCAAGGCCGGAGCTTCGAGCAAATTGAGCCATACATATTGTCGGTTCGAAAGTTTTGACAAGAAATTGCGCTTAAAAAATACACGAAATTGTTTCCATCGGCCAGGCTTGCTGAACGACGATGCAGGCAAACGCGTTTGTTGCTGTTCTTCGATTTGAATGGTGAAATGCTCTTTGTATTGTCGATGCCATTCCTCGGGGAGAACTTTGCGCTCACGCGTGTATTTTCCGGCAGTATCAACCATACGGGCTTCGATGATTTCAAGAACTTTTTCAGGATTCACATTTCCACATGTTGCACATTCGCTGTCGGATGTATTGGCATAACGAATAATTGACCTCAGGTAGGGTAAAGCCTCGATTGGATTTCCATTGTATGCAGTATAGCCTCCTTTATCGAGCACGACAAGGCGATCGAACAACTTGAAAATATCGCTTGAAGGCTGATGAATATTCACGATAACAAGTTTTCCGCGTAAAGCGAGCTCTTTGAGTAAGTGCATCACCTGATCCGAGTCGTTGCTCGAAAGCCCCGAAGTGGGTTCGTCAACAAACAGAACCTGTGGTTCACGAATGAGTTCGAGTGCAATATTGAGCCGTTTTCGCTGACCACCACTAATAAATTTGTTTAACGTATTGCCTACTTTCAGATGCCTGATTTCGTGTAGTCCAAGATCAGAAAGAACCAAAAGAGCTTTTTGATGAATTTCCTCTCTGCTGAGATTCTTAAAACAAAGCTGGGCACTGAAATATAAATTCTGAAAAACAGTAAGCTCTTCAATCAACAAATCATCTTGCGGAATAAGTCCAATATATTTTTTAATGTTATTGCGCGTATTGTGCAGGTTGTTTCCATTGATACAGACATTTCCCGAGGCAGGCTGTAGCGAGCCTGTGAGCAACGAAAACAGTGTGCTTTTTCCAACGCCACTTCCGCCCATGATTCCAACCATATGTCCGGTTTCTTCGAGTAGATTGAACGATTGAATACCATTATCGCTGTTGGGAAAACGAAAATTGAGATTATTGACCGAAAACACAAGTTTTTCGTGTCCGCGCGATTGCAAAAAAGCATCCATCAACGATGAATAGTACAGTGGCTTGATTTTGTTTCCTCGTACAATAGCACCTTTTTCCATCACATAGAACTGCTCAATGTCTATTTGCACAACTCCAAGTTGAAGACTGTCGGTGCCATGATATTTCAGTAGCAAGGTATCGGTTGAAGCGCTTCTGAAAACCACTAAGTTTCCATTGAGCAATGGCAATGAGAAATGATTGCCTCGTTTGGGTTTGTCATCAATAAACAGGAGCGCCTCATCGGGATTGAGCGAATTGGCATCTTGAGTCAGAAAAGCAAGTAGAGTTTTGAATTCGGTATCGGGGAATGAAAAAACATTGGAAAGAGTTTCCACCACATCAAGTTCCTGTTCGTTGATGTCGTAGTTATGATTGGCAAATTCAATAATGCGCGCCAATACAATCAGTTTTTCTTTCTGATGCAGCTCTTCGTTGATCTGACTGCATATTCCAAGAACTTTAACTGAGAGAACCGAAGCTTTTTTACGCTTCCCTGTTTCGGATAATCCAGTGAGCGGATTATCAATCTCTGAAAGGTTTTTCCCAAACTCAAGCAAATATTTTTCGGTGAGTTCCGAATTGAGATATCGTTGCAAAAAAGTGCGTACAACACGATAAGCATCGCCAGTAATTTTCTCACCATTGATGCTCGCCAGTAAGGCAAACAATTTCATCAGTGCTTTCAGAATAGGCTCACTCATAGGCTCCTAATAAAGAAGCCTGCAGCATCAATGGTGCAGCAGGCTTCGTGATCAAATCCTCGATACTATTTAACAATACTTGTGCGAATTCCAGAAACAAGTTTCGAGATTTCGTCCAGCTGCGCTTTAGTAAGTGTTTCTCCGGCTCCCTGTAAAACTTTATCGACTGCGACAAGTTTTTCTTTGTATGTCTTTACATCAGCATTTTCTGACGCTTCCATCAATTTCAGCAATTCCGACAACGATTCTTTTTGCTCAAGAATAACCTTCACAATATCAGCGTTATTTGGAGTAAGTGTAGCCACCTGAGTTGCAATAAAAAGACCTTCTACAATACTTCCGGTCATTACCAGCAAGGAAAGATCGTCTTTGTTGTTCGATTTCAGGTAGTCGTATGTGTCTTCAATTGATTGACTAATAAGAGCATATGTGCTATCGGTGTTCTCAATATTAGCTTCAAGACGCTCGGCAAAAGTCTCGTTAAATGGACTGTTGATTTCGAGTTGATCCGATAATTTTTTTGAAGCTTCGAGATAGAGCATTGTTTCCTGCTTCATGTTGTATGTTGAGGAGTAGCAAAGATCGGCTCCAAAAACGCCTAAATTAACAGCTTTTTCGGTCTCGGTGTTGTATTTGTCAACTTTTTTAGAATCATTGATGTTGAAAATATAAGCAGCTCCGGTTTTGTTCAGCATTTCGGTTAGCTCAAACGAAGTTGGAACAGGGTATTTGAAAATTTCAGGAGTCTGAACCGTTGAGGAGTCAATCGAATCCTGGTTGCTCTCGTTTTTATCCTTTTTGCCGCCACATGAGGCAATAATGATGGCAAAAGCCAGAGATGCAATAATAAAAGCTGCTTTTTTCATGATGTGCTGGTTTTTGAATGACGCGCAAAAATAAGTAATTCATTTCACATGTTGAAATTTTTTTCATGGGTTACGTAGTATAAATTTACTTAGTCATCCGGTATTTTTGCATATTGAATATTGGAGACATTTGGCTGATTTTAATACAGCTTCATCACAGAAATGTTTTATCTATACTAAATCATTAATTTTAAGAAACAGCTCTATTCCGCTAGAAAGAGGGTGCAATTAATATACTTTCGGCCAAGAATGGAGTGTCTGAAAGTAAATATCACTTCATAAATCAAGTGCAATAGCTTTTGATTATAATGGAGTTTGGAATTCATTGTCAGCCTGTAGTGCTTTCTCACTTGTTGGGTAGCCCATTCCTAAAAAGTAGGATTAT
Organism: Bacteroidetes bacterium HGW-Bacteroidetes-6; assembly: GCA_002842495.1. Lineage (GTDB taxonomy): Bacteria > Bacteroidota > Bacteroidia > Bacteroidales > DTU049 > GWF2-43-63. The sequence goes on along the minus strand of PHDB01000003.1, from coordinate 40,317 downwards.
TTAGTATTTGTTAGAAGAGCTTCGGCAAATGCAAGGTCGGCAGGAGTTGTTATTTTTATGTTTTCCCGGTTGCCTTCAATCAATCTGATAACGTGTCCGGCCGCTTCAACAACCGTAGCATCGTCTGTGAAATTATGAAGATACGATTGCCGGTATGCATTGAGCAATAATTCGCTTTTGAAAAACTGAGGTGTTTGGCAAAGTCTGTAGTGTGAACGATCCACATGCTTCGAAAGAGCTCCGTCAATTTCCCGGAGCGATTCACATAGCTCTACAACCGGTATTGCCGTTCCGGAATTGGAAGCAACCCGAAACCCATTTTTCAAAACATCAGTACTTACAAGAGGTCGAACTGCATCATGAATAGCCACAATTTCGTTAGGTCCAACAAACCCAAGAGCACTTTTCACCGAATGAAAGCGCTCCGGACCTCCAAACGCTACGTTTACAACAATCTCCGGTTTAATAAACCGGGACGCATTGTTCCAATGGTTTTGGTCTTTTTCGGCAATCACTACAGTACACTTTGCTTCGGGAAAAGCTTCGAAAAGACGATTGATGGTGACAGCAATCAACGGAATTTTTCCCAATAGCAGATATTGCTTGGGGACTGAAGTTTGCATTCGTTTTCCGCTCCCGCCCGCAACAACAATGTAGTGCAAGTTGCTATTCATCAAATAATCAGCATTGCATCACCGTATGTGAAGAATTTATATTCTTCCTTGACAGCTACTTTGTAGGCCTCCATCAGCAAATCGTAACCGGTGTACGCTGCAACCATCATCATAAGCGAAGACATGGGTAAGTGAAAATTCGATATCATTGAATCAGCAACGCTGAAATCGTAGGGTGGGAAAATAAATTTATTTGTCCATCCCCGGAAAGGCTTCAGGTGACCATTAATGGTTACACTCGACTCGATTGCACGCATCGAAGTGGTTCCAACAGCACAAATTTTGCTGCGGCGGTCTTTTGCAAGATTAACTTTATTGGCAGTAGTTTCCTCAATGATAAATTCTTCGGAATCCATTTTGTGTTTCGAAAGATCTTCGACCTCAATAGCTCTGAAGTTACCCAAGCCAGCATGCAGTGTGATTTCTGCAAACTCAACGCCTTTGATTTCGAGGCGTTTGAGGAGTTCGCGCGAAAAGTGTAATCCTGCAGTAGGAGCAGCAACAGCACCCTCATGTTTGGCATAGATGGTTTGATAACGATCTTTATCTTCTTCAATGACTGGACGATTAATCAATTTGGGTAATGGAGGTTCGCCCATACTTTTGAGCATGAATTTGAATTTTTCATGATCCATATCGGTCAGAAAGCGAAGGGTGCGACCTCGAGATGTGGTATTGTCGATAACTTCAGCAACCAACTGATCATTTTCGCCAAAATAAAGCTTGTTGCCAATGCGTATTTTACGGGCAGGATCAACAAGTACATCCCAAAGCTTTGAGTCGGAATTGAGCTCTCTGAGCAAAAATACTTCGATGATGGCTCCGGTTTTTTCCTTGCGACCATAAAGACGTGCAGGGAAAACTTTGGTGTTGTTGAGAATCATCAGATCGCCTTCGTCGAAATAATCGAGAATAGCACTAAAAGATTTATGTTCAATCAGGCCTGTTTTTCTGGAGATAACCATCAGCCGGCTCTCATCTCTGTTTTTTGAGGGAAAATGTGCAATCAGGTTTTGTGGAAGGTCAAATTTGAAATCGGAAAGTTTCATGTTATGTCGGCTAAATTTGTGTACAAATATACGATGCCAAAAAGCGAAAGTCAAAAAAAAACGCAAAAATACAAAAAATCGTATATGAATAGGCGAAAAAATCTGCCATACAGCATTTCTTTGATTTAGATCAAAATACTAAAAAAACTATTTTGTAAAATGATAGTAATTTTGCAAAAAAATCAGAATGGCATATCTTACCCGCGAAAAATTGTTCTCGGCAGCCTGGTTTAAAGTCTATTCAATGATTCTTGTGGGAAGTTTCATTATGGCTGCCGGCTTTGTTTTGTTTGTTTCTCCCTATAAATTGGCTCCGGGTGGTGTATATGGAATTGCTATAGTATTGCACTATGTCCTTGATTTGCCTATCGGGCTTGTAGGATTGGCCATCGATATTCCTCTTACAATTATTGCAATTCGCATTTTGGGGCCAAAATTTGGAGTGAAAACTATTGCCGGCTTTGTATTGCTTTCGGGATGGATTTCGTTGCTCGAATTCACTTGGGGCTATGAACCTTTGGTTGAAGGAGACCCCTTGCTTTCAGCTATTTTTGGAGGGCTGCTTATTGGCTTTGGGCTTGGACTTATTTTTCGATCGAAAGCCAGTTCAGGGGGAAGCGATATTGTTGCAATGATCTTAAATAAATACACTGGTATTTCGGTTGGACAGCTTCTTATTGTTGTAGATGCAGCAATTGTAATGATTAGTCTTGTCGCATTCGACGATTGGAAAATCCCTTTGTATAGCTGGATTGTGATTTTTATTTCAGGTAAAGTTATAGATGCAGTAATTCAGGGGGTTAGTTACGACAAGACCTGTATTATTATCTCTGACAGACCCGATGAGATAAGAGACCGGATTTTGAACGACCTCAACAGGGGTGGCACTTTTATCCCAGCTAAAGGAATGTATTCGGGCGATGATAAGCGTATGATCTATACTGTTGTAAGCCGCCGCGAAGTTGCCATGCTGCAGGATTACATTCGTGAAATCGATCCTGCTGCATTTATGACAGTGATTGATGCCAATGAAATTTTTGGCGATGGATTCAAACAGTTGCCCGAAAAACCGTGAGAATTTTATTTTGTAGAAAGCGTGATCGTGGCTGAAGATACCTTTGAGCCATTATCGGCAGTTTGTAACACAATATAGTTCCCAGGTGCAACACCATTAGGGTTCCATTCTATTGATTTTGTTGATTTGTTTATTTTATTGGAATATACAACAGTACCACTTTGAGAAATAATAGTAATTATGCCTCCTTGATTGTTGTTAAGTTCAATCAGAAAAAAATCGGACGATGGATTGGGGGAGATTTTGAATCCGTCGGCTTTGCTTTCCGGTAATCCGCTCTGAAACGGTTTGCCAATGGCTAGTGCGTACTCGCCTGGAAGTCCGTTTGTTGCTTTTATTTTTCCGACAGTGAAGTTGCCTGCGCGGGTGAAAGGTGTAATTTCCCAGTCGAATCCGGGACCTTGACGATACACGAGTATCAACGAGTCGGCACTTGTGGCGGTTGACATCAGCTCGGTGTCAAGATAACCTGTCGATCCACTTGCTGTTCGGTTGTAGTCGAACTGAACAGTGAAAGTTGTTCCCTCCGGAAAAATGCCACCAATTCTCCAGTAATGGTTGGGCGAAATTCGATAAATGTCGGGATTTGAAACAATAGGGTCGGGTGCAACTTTATGAAACTCGGTTCTTAGCAGAATGGTGTCGGTGAAATTTGTTATTTCAACATAGTTGTATGCCAGTGGAAATGAGTTTGTTCCTGTTGTTCCAATAAGTTGATTGTAGCCAATTACGGCATCGGCTGTTTTTTCGTTCATGTCTACAAGTACTGTTGAAGGAACAAAAGGAATGGTAAACATACCGGTACCTGTTTGACCTGAGAACTCAGCTGTAACAGAATACATTTCGCGAAGCGGATCAACAAAGGTGAGTTCGACCCGATTGCTATTTGCATATTGGGATGTTCCAAACAATTTCTGTCGCAAATACACTGTTATATCCGAATTGGGGCCGTTTGGTACAATTGTCATGGAATCAACATCGAAATGAGGAAATCCTTCCCTATAGACCCAGGCGTTGAAAAAATCGGTCAAATCAATTCCCGATGAGGCTGAAAATATATCGCGCATTGTAGCTATATTGCTGTTCCCGTATTTCAAACTATCGAGATATTCTTTAACTGCAGGAAAAAACAGCGAATCGCCCATGTAGTTGCGCAGAGTGTGTACAACCAGTCCACCTTTGTCATAAACAGTTGTGCCATATGTAATATTTGAGGGAACATTCCCAACCGGATAAAACCCTCCGTCGTCGAAATGTGCTCTTTTTATGACATCGGCAAGTTTATTTTTTATGTAAACCTGCATTGCGTCTTGTCCATAGATGCTTTCTTTGTAAATAAATTCACAGAAAACAGCCCAGCCCTCGTTGAGCCACATTTCTTCGGCTGTTGAGCAGGTGACCAGGTCTCCAAACCAATGGTGCGACAGTTCGTGAGCATAAAGATATTCGTAAGTTGTGTTTCCAGTGATTGTTGCATTGGGATATGCAATATTGGTAGCATGTTCCATTGCCCCTGCGTTGAACGGAACGCCTACGTAGCCAACTCTTTCCCATAAATATGGCCCAAAACGACTTTCGAAAGTGGTTAGAACTGGTTTCAGGTTGCCGAAGGTGCCTGAAATGTTAGGAATCAATGTTTGTGCGACATAAATATTGATAGGAATGCTGCCATTGATTCCGAGAAAAGTGTCAGCAGCGCAAACATAAGGGCCAACAGCCATCGAAGCCAGATAAGTTGGAATGGGCTCGTTTAAAGCCCAGTGCCAAACAATGCGCCCACCTGCAAGATGTGTGGAATCGACCAATGTTCCACCACAGACTGCCATTTGAGTTGTGTCGGTACTTATATACATGTCATAATAAGCCTTGTCAACAAAATCGTCGATGCAGGGAAACCAAACACGTCCAAAATTATGTGGCTCTGCTTCGAAGCCAACGCCCAAGTTGTAAGCATAGGGAGTTGTGAAATAAAATCCACCCCAGGTACTTGGATCCATAACAGGTTGGCCATGGTAGTACACTTTTACAATTGCTGTATCGCTGTCGGGTAGGGGAGTTGGACATTCAATCATCAACAGGGTGTCGTTGTAGTTCAGATTGGTAACTTTAGTGCCATCAATGTATACCGAATCAACAATAAGTGAAAGTAAGTCGAGAGGAACATATTGCAAGTTGTTTATTTTGGGTTGTAAATAAACATCGGTACATCCATAAATGGTTTTTGTACCTATATCGATAGTGTCAACAAAAATAGTATAGCTTATCACGTCAATGCTATCGCTGCCAAACGATCTGTTCTGGGCTTTTGAAGCCAGCGATAAAGCCGCCAGCACCAATACCAATGCAATCTTTTTCATATTTTACGTTTATCAATGCAAATATAGGAAAAACGAACAACGAAGTGTTTGGAAACAGAAAATAACCGTTTTCAATTCAGAATGTGATACATTTTTTTAGATAATTCTGCTTATTCGTTGCAAATTTGTACTTTTGTTAAACTTACTGCACGAAGAATTTACGGATGAAAAAACTGATTATTGCTATATTTTTGTTGAGTGCTTTTTGGGGATACGGCCAAAAACAATGGTCGCTTGAGGAATGTATTGTGTATGCCCGAGAAAATAATCTCTCGTTGAAATTGCAGCAACTCAATGTTCAATTGGCTGAATTGAGTGTTTTTAGAAGCAAAGCTGCTTTGCTCCCTGGAATTTCAGCCGGAGCTACGCACAACTATAATTATGGACGTACTGTCGACATGTACACAAACCAGTTTGCAACGGACAGAGTACAGTCGAATAATTTCTATTTATCGGGTAATGTGACAGTTTTTAATGGCTTTCGCTTGATTAATTCATGGAAACAAAGCGAACTTGAGGCTGAAGCAGCTCGTCTTGATGCCGTTCAGGCAACACAGGATATTTCATTATCGATTGCAACAGCCTATTTACAAGTGTTGTATTCGCTTGAATTGGTGAATAACGCACAAAATCAGCTCAATGTTACGCAATTGCAACTCGAAAGAACCAGAAAGTTGCAGGTAGCGGGTGCTGTTTCGCGTGGCAATTTACTAAGTATTGAGGCTCAGGCAGCGTCGGAAGAAAGTCAATTGGTTAATGCCGAAAATCAGTTAAGTATTGCTTATCTGACCCTGGCTCAAATGCTTGATCTTGATGATGTTGCTTCGTTTCAGATAGTAGTTCCTGAAATCATGATGCCCGATACAGCTGCTTTTTTACTTCAGAATCCCAACGATATTTACCGTTTTGCCGAGAGCAATCAACCCGGCGTGCAATCTGCCGAAATTAAAATTGAAAGTGCCGAAAAAAGCCTTGATATCGCCCGGGCCGGACGTTATCCTTCGCTCTCATTAAGTGGATCGTGGGGAAGTGGCTATTCGGGAGCAAGCAGGCGTGTCACCGGAATAAATATGGATGGTTATGATACAACCGGATTTACAAGCGAGAGTATCAACGAATATGTTTTGTCGCCTTCCTGGTCGTATTCCTACGAAACAATTCCATTTGCTGACCAAATTAAAGACAATGTGAATAAATCGATTGGATTGACGCTTTCTGTGCCCCTGTTCAACCGTTTCAATACAAGCACCGCTATTAAGCAGGCGAAAATAAATGTAGAAATGGCCAAAATTGGTTTTGAACAGGAGAAGCGGAATCTGCAAAAAACCATTCAACAAGCTTACAACGATGCTGCCGGAGCTTTAAAGAGATATCAGGCGGCAAAAAAACAGGCCGATGCTCTCCGCGAAGCCTTCAAATATATGGATGAACGCTTCAATGTTGGAGCAGCCAATCCGGTTGAATACAGCGATTCGAAAAATAAACTGATTACAGCTGAGTCCGATATGCTTCAGGCTCGTTACGAGTTTATTTTCAGATCGAAAATACTGGATTATTATCTTGGGAAAGAAATTACATTTTAATTCTAAACTTTTGCAATGAGTGTAAATAAAAAAAGAAGACGTTACATCATTTTCGGACTGATAGGCCTGGTTGTTTTGCTGGTTGTTTTGAAAAAAACTGGTGTTATTGGATCCGGAAATGAGCTTAAAGTTGCTGTGGAAGATGTGACCAAACGCGATATTATAGAGTCGGTTTCGGCCAGTGGAAAAATACAACCTGTTGCTGAGGTGAAACTTAGCCCAGATGTGTCGGGAGAGGTGGTTGAACTTTTGGTAAAAGAGGGCGACCGGGTTAAGGCCGGCGATGTTCTTGCTAAAATTAAACCCGATATTTACAGAGCCAATTATGAGCAAATAGCAGCCAATGTGAATTCGCAACGGGCTAATATGGCTAATGCCGAAGCGCGTTTTACGCAAACCGAAGCTCAGTTTATTAATGCCGAATCGAGCTACAACCGAAACAAAACGTTGTTCGAGCAAGGTGTTATTTCGCAACAGGAATACGATGCAGCTGTGGCTCAATACGAAGTGGCTAAAGCCGAAGTAAAGGCCTCGCAACAAACGGTAAATGCTTCGCGTTACAATGTTGCCAGTGCAATGGCCAGTATGAACGAAGCTTCCAATAACCTTACGCGGACTACCATTGTAGCTCCGGTTGATGGAACAATAAGTAAGTTAAGTATCGAAGTTGGTGAAAGGGTTGCTGGTGCATCTCAGTTTAGTCCTGGAACCGAGATTTTACGTATTGCCGATATGACAGAAATGGAGGTTACGGCCAGTGTCAACGAAAACGAAGTGGTACGTCTGCACCTTGGCGATACTGCGCTTATTGAAGTTGATGCCTACCCTAACCGAAAGTTTAAAGGACTGGTGACTGAAATTGCCAATTCGGCCAATGTTACTGGACTCAGCGCTGATCAGGTCAGCAATTTTGATGTTACTATTCAAATTCTGCGTAGCTCATATGCCGATATGATTCCTGCAGATGTTCCCGATTTTTCTCCTTTTCGCCCGGGAATGTCGGCTACTGTTGAAATTTTGACCCGCCGTGTTTCTCAGGTGGCTTCGGTACCTGTTCAGTGTGTTACTACCCGCGAAGAGATCGATGATTCTTTGAAAAATGCAGTTGATCAAACTGTTAAAGAGTATGTGTTTGTTGTTGAAACAGGTGTTGCTATTCGTCGCGAAGTGAAAACCGGAATTCAGGATAATCAATACATCGAAATACTGGAAGGTTTGAAAGAAGGTGATAAGGTTATTACTGCTCCGTATAGTGCCATTGCTAAGCGATTGGTTGGCGATGAACCGGTAAAGGTTGTTGATAAAAAAGAATTGTACGAAGCCAATTAATTTTGAAAACATTATTGCATATCGAAACGGCTACCGATGTTTGCTCGGTAGCCTTAAGTAGCGGCGGGAAAGTAATAGCAGAACAATCGTCTTCCGAAAAGTTGTCGCATGCTTCAGAATTGATGCCGCTTATCAATAGGTTGCTTGATAATATTGGTATTCAACCTTCGGATCTTGATGCAGTTTCGGTGAGCTCCGGACCAGGTTCTTACACTGGTTTGCGAATTGGAGTAAGCACCGCGAAAGGAATTGCTTATGCACTTAATATTCCGTTGATTGCTGTTGGCTCGTTGCAATCGGCAGCCGCAGGCATTTTGGATTTGAGTAACCCGAGTGACGACGATTTGATTATTCCCATGATTGATGCACGTCGAATGGAGGTTTTTATGGCTGTGTATAATCGGCAGCTTAAAGAGCTGAAAGCCTCTTCGCCGCTTATTGTGGATGAAAGTAGTTTTGAAGAATGGTTGCCGGGTCGTATCATTTTTGGAGGTTCGGGTGCTGCAAAATTGAAAACAATGTTTGGCGCAAATCCAAATGTAGTGTTTGTCGACGGGAATATACATAATGCGGCATATGCAGCTAAATTAGCTTTTGCCCGATTCGAAGCCGGTGAATTCGATAATACAGCCTATTTCGAACCCGTGTACGGGAAAGAGTTTGTTGCCGGAGCTCCCAAAGTGAAGGGCTTAAGATGATATTATTGCTTTGCTAAAACAAGTTTCATTTTGCTGAAATCTGCGGCAGCGTTTACAACTTTGCGGAAACCTTCGTATTCCGAAACCGGATATTGAATTTTAGTATAGCATTCTTCAATCACAACAATAAATTGATTGTCTTCTGTGCTGAAATCCGACTTGAACCACGCCACAGCATTCCCATCTGAATTGTTTAAGTTTACATCGATTTTAAAATCTTCTGCGTTGTCAACAATGTAGCCGGAAGGAATTGTGATTGAAAGTTTTCGGTAGTAATGACTCGGGTATCCATGGTCGACTGGCAAAGTTCGAGGAACACTATCGTACATTTCGGCCTGTGCTCCAATGAGATCACCAATAAGCACTAAAATATGGTCGCCGGATGGCTCAATGGTGTTTCCTGCTATTAGTGAAGCATTAATAACGAAAGGTTTGATTAGAATGTCTTCGATTTCATCGTTTTCAACATTTGCCGAATCCATATCGAAATAGGCGTGTCCAAAATCGAGGTAAGCTTCAAGAAACTCCTGTTGCTTTTCTGCTTCATAAAATGGGTAGAAAGGATGAATGGGCATGGCTTTGTAGCCGGTAAGTACACGCCTTGTTTTTAGTGTAGCTTTATCGGCATCCTCGTTAATAACAAGCTGTTGAAACAACGAATCTCCTGAATTTTTGTAATCTACAGAGCTAATTGTAGTGTATGCCGGCATAAACGAACCCGCCCCGGCTATCGATATTTCTTTCATCCAAAGTGCATTCTGTTCGAGAGTATAGTCGTATGGCCACCCTAATCGTGAAGTAAAGCGGGTTGGCGACATGTAGCTTTTTAATTCAGGGAAATAGATAATTGGCTCTTCGAGGAGATTGTATGCGTTAAAATCCTTGTCGAAAAACATGAAATCGCGACCACAAGTGTAAAGAAGCTGACATTCATAGCCCATCGCCTTGAAAACATTCAAATAAAGCTTCAAAATTCCAGTTTCTGATCCCATTGCTGAAGTTTTAATGAAGTCGAGATTTTCGAATCGGTCGGAAGAAATATTTTGTTTGAAGTAGTGTGTTTTGAGGTAATTTTCAGTCTCTATTGCTGCAGTAAACCGATCTTTACTTTTGCTTTTGGCTTCCTTAACTATTTTGGAAAGTGCCTTTTGCTCTTTTTTGTCGAGTTCATACATCCGGGGATAGTAGTTTGAACAGAATTCTGCATGGGTAAACATACGGGCCTTGTTGCGATTGTAGTTGTAGCCTATCGAAACAAGTAAAGTTTGTTCGTGTGGACTATCTTCGCCGTATTTTTGAATAGGCAGAGCCGGCACATAATCGGCATGAGCTGCATAAATCCTTCGGTGGGCTGCGGTGTCAAATTCTTCTTCAATATTGGGGAAACCATTGTACGATTTGGTGACAAACCCAAGAGTTGACGGACATTCGAGAAAGAAATCGTTATTGTATCGTGGAATAGAACTCTGAAAAGCAAGCGATTTTAAAATATTGGGGTGAACATATGCAATGTAGTAATACTCAATAATAGCATCTTTTTCAACACCCGGTAATGCCAAAGCTTTGTAATTCCCACCTTCAGCTTCATCTTCAACATTTTTAATGTCGTTTTTGTTTACTTCCAACACTTTGCCATCAGCTGTAAAAACACGAGCTTTGATATCGACCAGTTCCACGATATTGTCCATATTGATTTCTACAGTGTTGAGTTGCTCGATGGCTTTATCGCGGCATACTCTGTAGGCTCTGTGGTAAATCATGAGTTCTTCCAAATCGCCGGTTTGGGGATTGAAAAAATAGTTGTAAATAATTTTGTCTTTCAACAGAATAGCTTCGAACTGACTGTTCAGGCTATCGGTATTGGCAAATACCGGCTCTTTGTCCCAAGTGTAGTTGATGTTATCCGGATTTTGAGCAATAAGGCCTGAAAAAGCCAAAGCAAACAAGCAAAGAATAATCGCTTTCATGTTTTATTTTTTAGTACTGATGAGCAAGCTGGAACCCAATTGTTTATTAATTTGTTTCATGAAATCAAGAAAGTTGTCCATCTTTTCAATCGGAATATACAAATCCGAAATGATTAAGTCGGATGCAACCACCACCTTGTTTTCTTCTCTGAAATAGTTGATTTTGAATTCATATCCCTCTTTGACCAGCGAAAAATCGGATGGTAGCTTTTCAATTGTCTGGTCTTCGTTTAAAATAAGCTCGAAATTGAACAGCCAGTGCGCAGGATACTTAAAAAAGTAACCTTTTTTCGATTCAAGTGTTTTGTAGTCGTCGAGACTGAAAAACGAAACGGGTCCGAGGTTGATAAATGTACCCGATTTTGAATGTGTAAGCGGTGATGCGTTATGTGAGAAAAGGCTGTATTCTATGGTTGCGTCGTTGTCGTTGAAAGTTACATCTGAAATGTTGTCGGGGATAAATTCGTGTGTGTCGCCATAAGAAACGGTTTCAGCTGCACTGGATTGTTTGTCTATTGCACTTTCGAACATCATATTTTTGAGGTGATAATAGAAATACCCGGTGCCTTCTACACGGGTAAACTGTGTCATGTTTCTGTCGTTTACATTTACAGTAATATTTTGTGTAAGTGTGTTTTTTTCGGGAGAAGGAATGGGAAAATGATGAACAATGTATTTGAATGTGTCGGTAACTACCAAGGCCGATTTGCCTTGAAGAGCCCAGGGGGGCAATCCTGGGATGTATTCGGATTGAGTCGGGTCGAGGAATAGCAATTCGCCGACACCTGTGTCAACAGCAACTATAACATGATTGTCGACTATGGGCGAAACAATACTATCGTGGTCAAAAGGGAGATCGGTAGAACCTGTAAAGGCCGGATATGCTTTAATGTTTGCCTGTTTAAGCATTTCAATCAAAAGGTTCGACTTGTCTTTGCAATCGCCATAGCGTTGTCTGAATATAAAGTCCGAACTGCGTGGGATAAAGCCGTTATAGCCATCTTCAACCCCAATGTACCGTATTTTTGTTCTCACCCAATTGAACAATGCCATTGTTTTTTCGAGGTTGTTGTCTATTCCTCTGGTAAGACTGTCAACTATATTTGCAATGCTACTGTCGGGTTTGTTCCCGGCTTTCAGGAAGTTGGAAAAATACCAGTTGGCCAGGTGTTCATTGTCTTTAAGGTAATATAAGGTGGTGTCCGTTTTCTGCACTTCGGCTATATGAATGAGGAGTAATGGAAGTGTGTAGAACGATGGAAGATCGCCCTTGTCGTAGGGCTTACTAAGCTGATAGTTCCAGGTGGCAACATTGTTTTTTCCTTTCGATTTCAGGCTGTATTGAAATGCCGATGAGTCAATGTTGTTGGTGAAAATATTGAGCGCCACATTTTTGGGGTAAATAACTGTGATACGACCATCGTCGACAACTTCGCCCTGAGTAAGAGGTTGTGTCCCCCACAAATAGGGTTCTGTGTAGTTTTTGCTATACGAAAGAATAGTTCGGCAGCCCTGCTTTACGTTGGGGAAAGACACCACTCTGAAAAAGTTATCGTTGTAGAAAAACTCACCCATGCTCGAAAAGTCGTGGATGTTGTATGCTCTGTATTTCTGCCAACTGTTTCCTGCTGGTGAATAGGTATAGGCATTCAGGTCGCTGATCGATGAGAATGAGTTGAACGAAACATAATCATCTTCGATGTCGTTTTCATTTTTTCCGATAAGCATTTTTTCCAGGTAAACTTTTTCGGTAATTTTTAGTCCTGTAGATGTCTCGGTAATGTTGATAGTTCTATAGTTTTTCAGCACAACAGCCTGCTGCCCATCGTATTTATCGGAAAAACGAGCATAGCTTTTTACACTTTGAGGTGTTGCCCAAAGCGAAATAGTAGCCATCCATATAAAAAGCAGTATTAATCTCATCTCACTTTACTTCGATCAGATTTCCTCCAAAATAGATACGTGTGGCAATTAATTTACCATCGGAACTGTATTGTTTTTCAGCTCCGTTCTTGTCGCCGTAAAAATATTCAGTTTCAAGCATTGGCTTGCCATTGGGGTGATAGTAGATGCATTTGCCATGTTTTAGTCCATATGAATAATTGTATTCCAATACTTTGCTTCCATCGGTACGGTAATAAATGTCGGGTCCGTTTAATCTTCCACATTCGTAGTGCTCCGATTCCATTATTTTTCCGTTGGGATAGTAGAAAAATCGATCGCCTTCGCGCTCACCACCCAGCATGAGCCATTCGCCTGATTTTGCTCCGTTGGCGTAATACATCACTATATTAACAGTGTCTTTGTCAACCATTACCGGAGGTAGCATGTTGTGATTTTTGTCCATCCAAGTAAATGCAATCATATTGTCGTTGAAATAAATAAGCCTGAACATAAATTCGCCATCGGGAGTGTAATAGTCGGCATTGCCATTTCGGTCTTCGTTGACATTACTGATGATGGAAAAAGGTTTATTGTTGTAGTGGTAGTAAATAGTAGGGGCGTTTTCTTCGTTGTCGTTGTAAGTAGATTCGAAATGAATTGTGCCATCGGGGTTGTATTCGATATCTTTTCCATTCATTTCGCCATTGATATAATCAATTTTGCGATTAATTGAGCCGTCCGGGAAGTAATAGGTATAAGTTCCGTTGTAACCGTCTCTGGAGAAAAACCCTGCTGTAAGGATGTTCCCGTCGGGGTAATATGTTATTAATGAGTCTGATAGACGGTTGTCGATATACTGAAAACGTTTCCATAATTTACCGTTTTTGTAATATACTTTTCCATCATGCTGTCCGTTCACTACCGAGTATTGGGCAATAGTATCGGCTTCGGGGTCAAAAATCATTGCTTCATCAAGATTGTTGTTGGTGTAGTGTTCTTTGTAAACAATCAAAGAATCGTTTGCATATTGAATTTCCCAGCCATTTTGGTTTCCGCTCTGTTGGTAATACTCGGTGCGGTTGACAGTTCCATCGGGATTGAAGAAGGTCCAGTAGCCCACTTTTTCCCCATTATAATAATAACCATTGGCTTCTATTTTCTCATTGGGATAATACCCTTCGTAGTAGCCATCTTTTATGCCATCTTTGTAGTAGAAATAATAGTATATTTTTCCGGAGGGATAATAAACAATGTATTTGCCATCGAATTTGTCATTTTTATAATTTGCTTCTCCCGAGAGAGTTCCAGTATAAGAGTAAATAGTGCTTTTGCCTTCGCGCTGGCCGTTCTTTAAAGTGTTGCGTAAAGTTACTTTGCCCGTGTAGATATCCAGTAATTGATATTCGGCATCGCCTTTGTTCAGATTCTCGAGGTGGTTGATTTCTTTGCCGGTAGTGTCGTATTGAATAAGCGAATTGAATTTGTCGGCTGTTATACGCATTTCTAAAACGACTCTTCCTCTGATATCAAATTCCTTGTAGTTGTATGTTTCGTTTGTCTTTACATGTTCGCGTGTCGACAATAGTTTCCCGTTGGTTCCATACGACTTGTCGGTGCCAATAGAATTTCCTTTCTGATCGAAATGACGCACATCGGCTGTGTCGCCGTTAATCAGAAAAGTCTTGTAATCGCCAATATAAATATTGTTTTTCATTTCCGATATTTCCGATGGCTTTCCATTTTCGTAGTATTGGGTGTACTTCCCATCAAAAACATATTCGGTCTTGTTGCGGATGTAGGTTCGGTAGATTTTTCCACCCGGATAGTATAAAGTAACCTCGAAATGAGTACTGTCGGCAAGGGGCCTGTCGATGGCAGCTGTATCTCCGTTATGAAATAGCTGAAAGGCTTCTCCCGTAAATAAATCATTTTTGTATATATAAACACCACTAAGCTTTCCGTCCGGGAAATACTCCTCGTATTTACCCTCTTTTTTCCCTTTTCTCATTTCGATTCGACTTGCGATGTCGCCGTTATGTTCGTAAATGGTAAGAACCGAAGTTTCTTCTTCATCGATGTATTCCACTTTCATGTTTCTGGTTCCATCCGGGAAGTTATAATAGAATGTTCCCACAGGAATGTCGTTTTTATAATTTCCCTCATATTCTACCACGCCATTGCTCATGATTTCATAATACGGACCTTCTTTGATTTTTTTTGTTGAATCGGAATAAGTGACTACACCCGATAGATCGCCCTGATAGTACTGGTACTCAATATTTGCCGGACGCATTCCTTTGCCGGCTTTGAGGTAATTGGCAAATTCGTTTGTAACCCAATTGCTGAAAGCGTTGATTTTTGTCTTTTTCTTGGAGAGGTAATTTTGAACTTCCGCAGATGTGACACCTTGCATAATATAGTAGCTGTAAACATCGAAATATCCGTTCTCGTAAATAGCTTTGAAAAACGGAAAATAAAATTTTGTGTAAATATTGTTTCCCGACATATTGTTTTCAATTTCCGAAAAAACAACATAATTGTATTTTGTTATACTATATGTGTTTTTTGTGGGCATTTTCATTTTATTTTTACCAATCACATGGCTGCTAATGATGGGCTCAAGCGCTTTTATTTTGTCGGATGTGATGCTGTCAGGTGTCGGATATTTTCCGGCAACAATATCATCATCGAGAGCTCCATCGGTAAAAGCCTCCAGATTTTTAATAGCCGATAATCCAAATTCGTCGCCGGCATTCATCAAAGCCGCCATATTGATACAAACAATAGCATGAACAGGTCTTCCCATCATCCCGTTAGTGAGCCCCAGTAGAAGATTGGACCTGTAGTGCCAGGGTTTGAGAATGATTGATTTGATAAAAGCTGCTTCGGCTTTTTCATAGTCTTTGGATTTGAAATACGAAACACCAAGATTGAACCAGGCATTTTGATTGAATGGCTGCCTGTAGGCAATCTCTTCATAAATAGCCTGTGCTTCGTCGTATTTTTCCAAGTCGTCTAATATGCTGGCTTTCATAATGTCGTATAGTACATTTTGCTCTGGAGTTTCGGCAATAAGTTTGTTAATAACCGCCAAGGCTTCGTCAAGCTTCTCCAAATTATACAAAGCGAGTGTTTTTTCATAAAGAGCTGTGTAGTAAATTGAATCGTTCTCGTTTATTTTATCGTACCATTTTATCGATTCGCTATATTTTCCTTTGTCGTAAAGCTTTATGCCTTTATTTACTATACTTGTGGGTTTTTCGTAATCGGTTTGTGCGAAACTCTGAAATGCAAAAAGCATTGCCATTAATACAAATATACGCTTCATAGAGTAAAGTTTTTGGTAAAGATATGCTCTTCTTTAAAAAAGAACAAATTTTGAGATGCAAAAATTCTCACATACGCTATAATTAACAAAATATTACATATTCATTATGTGTGCTGTTTTGTTAATACGCTGAAATTCAAATAATAAAAGGCAGCCTGTTTTCAAAAAACAGGCTGCCTTTGTGACAAGACCATTTAGATTAATTGCTCTCGAGAATTTTAAGCAACTCGTCTAGTTTTGGTGTCAAAATAATCTCAGTACGTCTGTTTTTCTGTCGTGCTTCGCTATTGTTGGCGGGATCAATAGGTACATATTCGCTGCGACCGGCCGAAATAATGCGAGCGGGATCAATTTTACTATTATCTAGGATGATTTTGGTGACACTGGTTGCGCGCATAACGCTCAAATCCCAATTGTCTTTTACCTGGCTACTGCCTTTGAATGGAATATTGTCGGTATGACCTTCAACCATGATTGAAATATCGGGGTTTTCTTCCAGAACTTTTGATAGTTTGATCAGAGCGTCCTTTCCTTTGGCATTTACAGTCCAGCTTCCCGAAGCAAAAAGAAGCGATTCGTCGAGCGAAACATATATTTTTCCATTTTTTTCAACGATGGTGAGACCATTGTTCTCGAATCCTTTCAAGGCAAGCGAAAGTTTATCTTTGAGTGCTTTTACAATGCTGTCTTTGCGGGTAAGCATCGATTCAAGTTCGATGATTCTTTTTTCTTTTAGAAGCAAGTCGGCTTGCATCTGATCGAGGTTTTGTTTTTTGAGGTTAAGTTCATTCTCTAGTTTTGTTAGCTGTGCTTCTTTTGCTGCAAGCTGTTCTTGTGTGAGTTGAAGTTCTGTGCTTATTTTCTGTGTTTCCGAAGCATTCAGGCGCAAAAGCTCTTCATGTTTTCTATTAAGTTCTTCGTAGAGAGAGTTGAGTTTATCGTACTGATAGGTCATCTTTCGCAACGAAATGCCTGTGATGCTGGTATCTCTTTCGAGTGCTGTAAGCTGTTTGGTCATTCCGGTGATTTTTTCGTTCAACTCGGTATTGGAAGCACTCAGCTGATCGAAATCAGCTTTCATGGCTGCCATTTCAGATTCGGCCTTTTCGCGGCGGGCTTTTTCATCCTGAAACTGCCGTGCAGGTACACACGAAAACATGATTCCGGACAGAATAATTACAATCAGAACAATTGATTTGGTATTCATAAAGGGTGAAATTTGAGGTAAAAGTACAAAAAAAACGGATGACAAACAGATATAAAAAAAACGACTACTACGTTTTAAACGAGTAGCCGTTTGAAATATTTAAGAAACTAGTTTTCTGTTATTTCAGCTGCTTTTTCAGCAATATTGGGCAATTGAAGGCCATAACCTTTTTTCTTGTCTTCTACTTTGAGAAGGAAAGCAAGAAGTAATGCGAGTACGCCAAAACCAGCAAAAATAAGCATAGGAATAGTATAGTCGTAAGTATTTACAACACCTCCACCGTCGGCAATTTTTGTCCCTGTAATACAATATTTGTCGAGCACCCAGCCAATAAGCAAAGGAACACCCATAAGACCCCAGTTTTGAACCCAGAAGATGAGAGCATAAGCCGAACCCAATTGTTTTTCAGGAATGATTTTCGGAACCGAAGGCCACATAGCCGAAGGAACCAATGAAAAACCGATACCTAGGATGATAATCAAGGCAATAGCAAAAATGAAATGGTTTAGAATTGGAAGGGCAAACAAAGTGTGAACAAAAATGAGGAGCATCGATCCAATAATCATGATGCTTGCACCTTTTCCTTTGCGGTCGTAGAGGTTTCCAAAGAATGGAGTGAGAATGATTGTGCCAAAGGGCAACATTGCCGGAATTAAACCTGCCCAATATTCATCTACCCCAAATTTATTGACCATTAAGTCGGTTGCATATTTCAAGAATGGAAATACTGCCGAATAGAACAATACACAAAGAAGTGCAATGTACCACCAAGCTTTGTTGGTTACAATATATAAGAGGTCTTTAATTTTGAAAGATTCCTCTTCTTCTTGTGGAGAATCGTTTTCAAGATCAACAGCAGCATTCGATGCGTCAAGCTTTTTGTCTTGGAAGGTGTAAATAAAGAAAGCTATCAAGCCAATGCTAGCCATTACAAGACCAAATAACAGTGGTTTGGAAACGTCGTTGAAATACATTCCTAAAGGAAGCGACGTTCCGATGGCAAGGCCAGTTCCAATACGTGCTGTGGCCATTTCGAGTCCCATGGCCAGAGCCATTTCTTTGCCCTTAAACCATTTTACAATGATTTTGGAAACGGTAATCCCCGCCACTTCTACACCTACGCCAAAAATGGCAAAACCAAGTCCGGCAATTACTACCTGAGCCTTTGCAGTAAATATAAACAGATCCCAGACCTGACCATCTAAACTGTGGGTCGAAACGGCCCAGTATTTAATAGAAATACCCATCAACATGGTTATGGCAGCCATCATTCCGGTGAATCTTACTCCCATTTTGTCGAGGATTATACCTCCAAATATGAGGAAGAACAAGAAAACATTGAACCAACCATATGCACTCGTGAAAAGGCCGTATTCCTCGCTGGACCACGACAATTGGTCTTCGAGTAAGCCTTTTAACGGCGCCATCACGTCAGCAAGGTAGTAACCACAAAGCATCGTGAATGCAACAATTGCGAGGGCTGTCCAACGGGCAACCTTCGACTCACGTAAAGATTTTTTCAATTTTTCCATTGTGAACTTTATTTTAAGCCGCCAAATTAGATAAAATACCAATGCAAAATTGTAAAGTCATTTATTTAGAGAGATTAAAAATAATACGCTAATAGTTTTTTAGTGTCGAAAAAACTTTCGTTTATGGCTTCGTTTATGTTATATACAGAATATGTTCCTCTCATTCTTTTGAGTTCTGATTCGAACTCGCCGCCTTTCAAATAAAGGATGTCCGGAAAGGTTGATTGTTTTTTTAATTTTTGTTTGACCAAAGCTGTGAACTCGGGAAAAGATGTCACTGCTCTGCTTACAATCACATCGAACTTTCCGTTCATGTTTTCGACACGGTTCTGAGTTGCTTCAATATTTTTCAAACCTAAAGCATAAGCCACTTCTTTTACAACCGATATTTTTTTTCCGATGGAATCGACCAGCGTGAAATTGACGTCGGGATGCATTACTGCCAGCGGAATTCCCGGAAAACCACCTCCGGTACCAACATCCAGAACTCTGATGCCGTCGGGGAAATCGAAAAACTTGGCTATCGCAAGCGAATGCAAAACATGGCGTTCGTAAAAATGCTCTATGTCTTTGCGCGAAATCACATTGATGCGACTATTCCACTCTTCGTAAAGCTGTCCCATCAGTGTAAATTGACGGTATTGTTCAATCGAAAGATTAGGGAAGTATTTATAAATCAGCTCCATAATGTGTGGTTGTCAAGGAACATCGAAAATGGAAATACGTTCAGCCTTGAAGTAATGTTTTGAGTAATAGGCACTACTCAAATAGTCGAAGCGAACACCTCCGTTGCATGCCGAGTGAATGAATATTACATCGCCGTTTTTTACTTCGTATGCAAGAGCAACATGGCCAATGCCTGTGCGATAGCGTTGTGTGTTTACGAAAAACAAGATGTCGCCACGTCTGATGGTACTATCAGGAACAACTCTCCCGGAACCCGACATGTCGACAGCACTGGGCGATAGCGGTACGCCAATATGTGCAAACATGGTCATCACAAAACCACTGCAATCGAATCCGGCTCGGCTTCGCCCGGCCCAACGATAGGGAACACCCAGGAAAGTTTTGGCGTAAGCGAGCAATTCTGTCACCAAACTGTCGCGATAGTAGCGCAGCAAGCCAATACTGTCTGTCGGTTTGGTAAGGAAAATACTGTCACCTATGCTTTTTGTGTTGCCTTCTGTTGTAAGTCTATTATTATTGCCGGTTTGCGCAAACAAAAAGCTGGCTGAAAAGAGGACTGCTATAATAAAAAGCAAAGCTTGTTTTCGCATTGTCATGCAATTATGAATTACAAAGATACAGCCTTTTTGGGAAACGACTTTTTACTATTTGCATTGCTGTGTACTTGACGTATTTTGTTGTTTTTGAAAATATAAGTTCTGCTATTTTATTGTATTTTTGCGCAAAATCATTTCTATGAGAATTGTTGTGTTTTTAGCTGCTTTCCTTCTGATATTCAATATTTCAGCTCAGGTTATTCATCCACCTATTGGTCGTACTTCAACACCCGACGATGCTGAAATTAAGCTTACACTTATTGCCCGCATTCACAGCCATACACCAAAAACCTACGATGCTCTTGATGTGTATGAACCCGATATTATTTCTCCAAAATCGGTCTCTTTTCTCGAAGAAAAAGGAAAATTCTATGTAAACAGTCTCGAAGGCTATATGACAGTGGTTTTCGATATGAAGACCTTTCGCAAAATCAAATCGATTCATCACGATTTTTCAGAAAAGGATACAAAACTATTTCAGGAAACAACGGTGCTCAACTATCAGTTTTTGAAAAAATACGATAATCCCAATGTGTTTAAGGGGAAGCCGGTAGAACAGTGCTTTTCGAACGATAAAAAATATTTATGGGTTACCTACTATCGTCGCAGCTACGATCCTAATGCCATGGAACCATCTGCGGTTGCAATCATCGATACCGATAAAGATGAGATTGTTAGAGTGATGCCGACGGGTCCACTTCCCAAAATGATAGCCTGTTCGCCCGACAATAAGTATATTGCAGTTACACATTGGGGCGACAACACGGTAGGGATTATCGATATTTCCTCGGGCGATCCAACCAAATTCAAATATGTGCAACATTTGGTAGTCGATTATCAGCAGAAATTCACCGCGGCGCAAAATCAGGGTAGTATTAACCGCGACTCGCAATGCGGACTTTGCTTGCGTGGAACTGCATTTACTGCCGATAGCCGTTATCTGTTGGTTGGACGTATGGGCGGAGGTGGAATAGCTGTCTTTGATATGAAAGATTTCAGCTATCTCGGAACTACGTTGGGTATGCGCACCAATGTTCGCCATCTGGTAGTGACTAAAAATTACCTCTATCTGAGCAGCAACAAGAGTGGTTATGTGCAGAAAACGTCAATTACAAAGTTCATCGATTATGTTGTAAACACAAAAGATAAAAATAAAAACTACACCGATTGGCAAGAATGCTTTGCTGGTGCTGGTGCACGTACAATCGAAGTGAGCGACGACGAAAAATACATTTTTGCAGCCTGCAACAATGCAAGCAGTATAGTGGTTATTCGTGCTTCCGACATGGTAAAAGTAAGCGAGGTTCAAGCCGACTCTTTCCCAGTTGGCTTGGCAATACGCAAGAATAATTATTTGCTCATTTCTACTTCGCAGGCACATCCCGGAGTTGGAGGCGGCAATTGTGTTGATGTGTATTTTGTTCGATATAAAAATGACAAAAAACGTTGATTTGTGCTGAGTGATTGAATTGTTGTTAGAATTAGTTTGTCTTAATATGTGTCAGCATGTCTAATGGATTCCTAGCTGATAAGTCTACAATCGTAGAGCTTTTGTAGTAGGTTTCAATTTTGATTTGTTGCATATTTTTCAATCCAGATTATTATCACACATCAGCAAATTTTGAATAAATTTGAAGCGTAAAACTGTATTGTTATGAAAATAGTAGCTCACATATCGCGTTTTTTGCTTGGAATTGTATTTGTTTATTCAGGCTTTGTGAAAGCTGTTGATCCCTGGGGATATCAGTTTAAATTTGAGGATTATTTCATTGCTTTTGGGATGGAGTGGCTGTTCCCTGCAGCTTTGTTTTTTTCCATTCTTTTGGCTGGTGCCGAATTTCTGATTGGCGCTGCTTTGCTTTTTGGCATCAAACCCAAACTGAGTATTTGGTCGGCTTCGGCTTTTATGGTTTTGTTTACCCCCATCACATTGTACTTGGCACTCACCGATGCAGTTGGCGATTGTGGTTGCTTCGGCGATGCACTTATCCTTTCCAATTGGGACACATTTTTCAAAAACATCATCATCATTGCCATGCTGATTCCGGTGTTTCTTTATCGGAAAAAGTTCAAACACTACATGAGTTGCAAGCTCGAGTGGATTCCTGTTGCTATTTTCGCTGCTGGAATTCTGTTTGTCTCGTTTCAGGGTTTGCGTCATTTGCCTATGATCGACTTTTTACCCTACAATCCGGGTATGAGCATGAAACCCGATCCAACCAAAAAGGACCAATATTTTGTTTCGTACAAAGACAAACGCACTGGCGAAACCAAAGAATATCCGGCCGACAATTTTCCATGGAGCGACAGCACATGGATGGCCAACAACGAGTTTGTGACCCAACGTGTTGTTCCGGGTGAAAAACCAGCCAATATGGTGGTGCTTTTCGATGCCATGGATCAGGATGTAACTAAAGAAATTTCGCTCAATCCTGATTTTCAGTTTTGGGTGGTTGCCTGGAATGTTGATGAGGTTTCTGATAAAGCGATTGCCCGAATCAATGAGTTTGCTGCACAATGTGCTGCCGATAGTTTCGATATTGCTTTGCTTACCGCTTCTTCGCCAGAGAAAACCGAACAGTTTCGTCACGACAAGCAAATTGCAATCGATCCGTATTTTGCCGACGATATTGTTCTGAAAATGGTAATCAGAGCCAATCCGGGTTTTGTTCTGCTAAAAGACGGAACTATTCTTGGGAAATGGGCATGGCGCGATGTGCCTAACCTTCCTGATATCGACACCAAGGGTCTCGAAGCCACATATATTAAAAAATAAAAGTGCTCCGATTTGTCTTTTCGCGACTTGGAAACGGGCTTCTCATTATGTGGGGAGTAGTTACACTCCTGTTCTTTATTTTTCATTCGTTGCCATCCGATCCTGCCCGAATGATGCTGGGACAGCGAAGTGATATTTCGTCCGAAGAGGCCATCCGGAAAGAAATGGGCCTCGATCAGCCTCTTGTGGTTCAGTATCTGTTGTATATCAACGATTTGTCGCCGGTTGGGTTTCTGAAATCCGATTCGACAAGCGTTTTTTTTCGCAAGGCTGATTATGGGAAAATGGTAAAAATTTTACCGCTTGCTAGTGGTTCCGGTATTTATTTAAAAGCTCCTTGGCTCAGGCGTTCGTATCAGACTCAGATGCCGGTAACCAACATGCTTGGCATTGCATTTCCGGCTACGGCTTTATTGGCGCTTGTTTCCATATTGCTGGCTTTTGTGCTGGGCGTGTTTCTGGGTGCCGTTTCGGCAAAGTGGAAAGGTAAATGGCCCGATAAATTGCTCATGGTCACCAGTGTGCTTGGTATGTCGGTTCCTTCGTTCTTCGCTTCGGTGCTTATAGCATGGTTATTTGCTTATATTCTGGGCGATTTCACCGGGCTCAATATGTTTGGCAGTCTCTACGAAGTGGATGATTTGGGGCGTGGCGAATACATGGCATGGAAAAATCTGATTCTGCCGGCATTCACGTTGTCAATCCGGCCATTGGCAGTGTTTATCAGCTTGTCGCGCAATTCGGTTCTCGAGGTGCAACAGACCGATTATGTGCGAACAGCCAGATCGAAAGGCCTGCCAACCCGATTGGTTTTTATGCGTCATATGCTGAAAAACTCTCTCAATCCCGTGATTACTGCTGCAAGTGGCTGGTTTGCCTCGTTGCTGGCCGGTGCTGTGTTTGTAGAATACGTTTTCGACTGGAAAGGCATTGGCTACCTGGTGGTTCAAAGCCTCGAAAAGTACGACTTGCCAGTTCTCATGGGTTGCCTGCTCATTATTGCAGTAATGTTTATCATCATCAACATAGTTCTTGATTTGTCGTACAGGCTCCTCGATCCGCGGGTGAAGCTTTGAAATGTTTACAACGATTTTTCAGTCGCGGTTTCGATTGCAATCTGCTGACTATATTGGTTTAAAAAGATCTTCAAGTTTTTCAAGTCGAAAGGAGCACTAATTCGCTAATTCCCGAATTTGTTAATCCAAAAATCTCCTCAATTTGCTGACGTTGTTTCTTTAATTCTGCTTAATCAGCTTAATCCGCTGACGTTTTCACCAACACACCACTCAATCCTCCAACATCTCAAACCATTCCCCTGAAATACAAAAACCATTTTCCGTTCTTATTGAAGAACTGATGAATTTCTTTGTCGCGGTTCATTTGCCGGCTCATGCTGCTCATAAAGTTTTCGAATTGTACTTGTTCGCTTGTATCTGTAAAGCAATACGCATAAAACGACGCAATATTAACGGCATCGGGTTTATCGTTGCTTTTTAAAGTGAATTCATGAATAGTCAATGATAAAAATTGGCAACTGTCGGAATAGAAAATGCCGTTTTCGTTGGTTTCTGTTTCGCCAAACAGCATTATACCGCTGGGATTGCTCTCTGTGGTTTTACAAACAATATTATTTTGCTTGTTCAAATTCAGACTATCCATGTATGCAATTATTTCAGGAAAATTCTGTTCGAGATCGGAACGGCAGGAGTTGCTGTTTTTGCAAGCCAACTGCATGAACAGAAGTCCAAAAACGAAAGAACATGCAGCAAAAAACTTCATAATATGTGGTCTTCTATTTTTCGAAATAATCCGCATATTCATGTTCAATCACAGTCATATTAACCTGCATAGCTTTTTTAGCAGGGTCGAAAAAATAAATGGTCCACAGCTCCGACAATGTATCGGTACAAACAAGTTGAGTTTGTTTGTCGTTGCCAACGAATCGAATATATTTATGACCGCTAATTTCTACAATGGGAAGTTTTTGACTGTCGAGATACCCGGAGGCAATGCTCATGTAATACAGGTAATCGTCGGCGCCAGCATAAAAGTCTTCTTCTCCTACTTCCTGTTTGCGTTTTTCGGTTTGCAAACTGTCGGGGCTGATAAAAACAGCCGATACTTTTTCGATATTGATGGTGTCGGTGTCTTGTTTTGCGTCGTTGCTCGATGACGTAAAGTTTGAATTTTCGGTTGCCTGTTTTTTGTTACCAGCACAAGATGCAAGAGTTAGAAAGGTTATTGAAAATGTCAGTTTTAGAAGAAGCTTCATGTTGTTATTTAATTTATTATTGTTGAAAACATCGACTTTTACTCCTCTGTCTTAGTCAGATGAATTTGCAAAAAAGCATTAGTCACAATTCTTAAATGCTTCAATAGCCCTTCCTTTTTCAAATTTAATGACTAATCTTTCAAAATCTATCACATTGCAAACTCCAAGAATGTACTGAATGGAAAACGATCCCTCATTGTTAACTGTATCATGAAGCCGTGAATCAAGATCGCAATCTCCCAGAATTTCAAATATTTCTTTGTAAGTTTTTCCCAGCAATATTTCACTTTCAATTAAATCATCTGCTTGCTCATGTCTTACTGATTCATCCTTTTTCCATTCGTCTGAATTGAAGCTTGGTTTACAGGAGACTGAGATAATTGACAATATGATGAATGCTAACCTTCTCACAAGTGGTTGTCGCAAATATTTTAAGAGAGTTCTTTTTTAGCATTTTCGATTGCCTCGGGCCATAAATCGCGTTCAGCTTTTTTGTTAATCTGAATGCTGTAGGTTTTGCCGGCCTTATCGCGGAGAACAAGCCTTTTAGAAAATCCGTATCTTTTTAACTCGTGTTGCAATTCAATCAAAGGGATGTTGATCACGTACTCATCGGGTTTGTCGTAGCCCATGGCTTTTTCCATTTTATCGCGGATAACATTGCCAATAACGCCATGATCGAATTGTACCCTAGCATGTTCACCCACGAATAAAACTCGATTCGAAGTTAATACAAGATTGCCAGTGAACATCTTGGTGACAGATTCAAAATACGCTGCTTCCGTGTTTTTGATTACATTTTCTTCCATTTTTTATTGTTTTTCTTAGTGAAACACTGTCTTCATCTTACGCTGAGTAAAACCCATATCCCAAAGATAAAACTTTTTTCAATGTTGAAAGCCAAATGATCTTTTTACTGAAAATTTGAGTTTGTAAAGTCCCTAAAGTATTTTAAATCGAAAGGAGTGCTAATTTATTTATCCCTGAATTTGCTTATTCGGATTTCCGTTTAATCTGCTGACGTTGCACAAACAAAAAAGCCCCAACTTTCATCGGGGCAATTGTCTGTTAAAAATCAATTCAGGATTTATTTATACTCAATATTCTTCTGGCCTGTTATTTTTTCGCAATAGTGGCAACGAAGTTTCAGATCGCTTTTGTCAATCACATAAAATCGGGTTGACACTGCTTCTTTGTTGGTGATACATTTGGGGTTGAAGCATTTCACCATCCCAAAAATCTCGTCGGGAATCTGCACCTGCATTTTGTTTTTTATTTCGTAGTCGCGGATCTCGATAATGGTAGCTGTGGGTGCAATAAGCCCGATTTTATTGATGTCGTTGGTTTCGAAAAAAGTATTGGCTACTTTAATAATGCCTTTGCGTCCCATTTTTTTACTTTCGAGGTTGGCTCCCATATAGATATGTTCTTCACACTCTTCGAGGCCGAGGATGCGCAGCACACGCTGTACAACACCTTGCGGAATGTGATCGATTACGGTTCCGTTTTCGAGAGCAGATACCTGCAATTGTCGTTTATCGTTGTTTTCCATGCTTTTTTCTCCTTAAACTTTTAATCCTAACATATATGCAATCAGAGCTTCGCGTACAAACATGCCATTTTGAGCTTGTTTGAAATAGTATGCCTGCGGGCTGTCGTCAACATCGGTCGAAATTTCGTTAACCCTGGGCAGTGGATGAAGAACCTTCATGCCGGGCTTTGAATTGGCCAGCAGTTCGCTGTTGAGAACATAGCTGTTTTTTACACGTTCGTATTCCATCGGGTCGCTAAATCGCTCTGCTTGAATACGTGTCATATAAATAATATCGCTCAGAGGAATAGCTTCGTCGAGCTTGGTGTATTGATGATAAGGGAGGTTTTTTTCTTTAATATGCATTTTTACAGCACTGGGGAGCTTAAGTTCGAATGGCGAAACCAAATGAAAAGTGGTGTTAAACATGGTCATGGCAATGCTGAGACTATGTACTGTGCGTCCATATTTCAGGTCGCCTACAAAAGTCATGTTCAGGTTGTCCAGAGTGTTTTGTGTTTGCTGGATTGTGTAGAGATCGAGAAGACATTGAGTTGGGTGTTGATTCGCACCGTCGCCGGCGTTGATAACAGGAATGCTAGCGACTTCGCTGGCATAACGAGCGCTTCCTTCTACCGGATGACGCATCACGATGAGGTCGGCATACTGATTAACTGTTTGAATGGTGTCTTTCAACGATTCGCCTTTTTGTACACTTGTACTGCCTGCTTCGCTGAAACCAATCACTCGTCCACCCATGCGCTGGATGGCTGCTTCAAAACTCAACCGAGTACGGGTAGAGGGCTCAAAAAATAAAACGCCAACCACAATACCGTCGAGTAAATTACGGTTGGGTTTTTCTTCGAACTTTTTGGCTAATTCCAGAATTTCTAAAATCTCCTCTTTGGAATAGTCGTTAATGGAAACTAAACTTTTTCGCTTCATGAATTTAATTTTTGTGTTGCTTTAAGGTTGAATGAAACAAAAAAAAAGCGACTTAAAAAAGTCGCTTTTAAAACAATTATTTTTTCAAATTGTGTTTGGCAATGAAATCCTCGAGAACCTCTGTGAGATTTGGAGAACCAATTTCCTGAAGATCGTAACCAACTTTAACGGTTGGTTTGTCGATTTTCACAAGACGGTTGAGGTCGATAGGAGTTGCAATAACAACGGTATCGCAAGGAGTGTTGGCAATAGTAGCTTCGAGATCCCGAACCTGCTGCTCACCATAACCCATCGCCGGAAGAAGTGTTCCGATATTT
The DNA here is from genome assembly GCA_002842495.1 of Bacteroidetes bacterium HGW-Bacteroidetes-6. GTDB lineage: Bacteria > Bacteroidota > Bacteroidia > Bacteroidales > DTU049 > GWF2-43-63. The sequence continues at coordinate 12,510 of PHDB01000003.1, read as the reverse complement.
GGATAAATTTGAAAGGTTTCGGCCAAACGTCCAACAGCATATTTGCGTGGGTCAACCAATTCGCCGGCACCAAATTTTAGTGCAGCAACGGTACCAGCACCAATTTTCATTTCACCATGGGTGAGTGTGGGGCCGTCTTCAACAACAAGAACGCGTTTGCCTTTGATGAGTTCGGGTTTGTCAACGGTAAGGGGTGATGCTCCGTCAACGATGATTGCGTTGGGGTTGATTTTGCGAAGGTTATCGCGTACAATATTGGTGTTTTCGAGAGTTGCGCTATCGATTTTATTGATAACAATAACATCGGCCATACGGGCAACTACTTCACCAGGGTAATAGCTAACTTCGGCTCCTGGACGGAGAGGATCGGCTACACCTACAAAAAGATCTGGTTTAAAGAATGGGAAGTCGTTGTTTCCACCGTCCCAGAGAATAACGTCGCATCCCGAAGGATCGTTTTCTGCTGCACGGAGAATTGCTTCGTAGTCGACACCAGCGTAAATCACGTTTCCGCGAACTACATGTGGTTCGTACTCTTCCATTTCTTCGATAGTACATTTGTGAAGTTTCAGGTCTTCAACTGTAGCGAAGCGCTGAACTTTCTGAGCCACTAAGTCGCCGTAAGGCATTGGGTGACGAGCGGCAACAACTTTGAGACCTTTTTTCATCAGGATCTCAATGATGCGGCGTGAAGTCTGGCTTTTTCCGCAACCAGTACGGGTAGCACCAACAGCAATAACCGGTTTAGTCGATTTTACCATGGTCTCACCGGGTCCGATAAGCATGAAGTTTGCTCCAGCGGCGTTAACGATTGAGCTAACATTCATTACGCGGTTGTAAGGTACATCGCTGTATGCGAATACACAATCCTGAGCATTCAGTTCTTTGATCAGACGTGGAAGATCCTCTTCGGCATAGATAGGAATGCCTGCTGGATACAATTCTCCGGCCAATTCGGCAGGATATTTACGTCCATCGATGTCAGGAATCTGTGCTGCTGTGAAAGCGACAACATTATAGTCAGCGTTTTTTCTGAAAAACGTGTTAAAATTGTGAAAATCGCGGCCTGCAGCTCCAATGATAATAACATTTCTTTTCATTGTTGCAAGTTTTTATGGTTAAAAATTCTGAGGCAAAATTACATATTTAAACGCAATATCAAATATTTTCAGACGAATTCTTGACAACTATATTGTTAACAACAACTATAAGCCTGTGGGCATCTTGCTTATAGATGTTCATTTTTTTGCTTTTTTTGAAGTTACCAAAACGATGTTGTGTTTTTTCATTTCCACCTGCATTGCAGTAAATTAGTACTTTTGCAAAAAAAAGATGTTCTTTCTCGATATAGCCAATGCAACAGTTGTAGCCGCCCAAACACTTTGGCAACAAGATATTGCAGCAGAAACCATTCAGATTGAAAAAACACCTGCTCATTTCGAAGGCGATATTACTATTGTTGTTTTTCCGTTCGTGAAAATGGCACGCTTGAAACCCGAAGATACCGCTACAGCTATTGGCAACGAATTAATAAACACCATTGAAGGTGTTGCAAGTTTTAATGTGATTAAGGGCTTTCTTAATATTGTTATGAAGCCTGCGTTTTGGCTTAACGAAATTTCGAAAATTAAATCGTCTTCAAATTACGGAAAGCTTCAGCCCGCAGAATCTAAAACCATTGTACTTGAATATAGTTCACCTAATACAAATAAGCCCCTGCATCTTGGTCATATACGCAACAACCTGTTGGGATGGTCGCTGGCTGAAATATACAAGGCTGCCGGACACAAAGTTGTAAAAGTAAATCTCATCAACGACCGGGGAATACACATCTGCAAAACCATGGTTGCTTATAATATGTGGGGCAAGGGGGAAACCCCCCGGTCAGCCGGAATAAAAGGCGATCATTTGATTGGGAAATATTATGTGCTGTTCGACAAAGCAAGCAAAGAAGAAGCTGTTGAGCTGGGAATTGCCAAAGACGACGATACCGATACGCCACTTATGCTTGATGCCCGCGCTATGCTCCGTGACTGGGAAAACGGCGATGCAAGAACATTGGAGTTGTGGAATAAACTCAATTCGTGGGTGATTGAAGGATTTGAAGCGACCTATAAACGGCTCGGTGTCGATTTCGATAAAATTTATCGTGAATCGGAAACATACCTCAGTGGCAAAGAGATTGTGATGAAAGGAATCAGCGACGGTGTGCTGCAGCAAGACCCCGACGGATCGGTTTGGATTGACCTTGCCAACGAAGGTCTCGACCGCAAAATTTTGCTTCGCAGCGATGGAACAACTGTGTATATGACTCAGGATATCGGAACAGCTGTTGCACGTCAGAAAGATTTTAGCGCCGATAGCATGGTTTATGTGGTTGGAAACGAACAGATATACCATTTCGATGTTTTGAAGAAAACGCTGAAACATCTTGGGTACAGTTGGGCCGATAGCATTATGCACTATAGTTATGGAATGGTTGAACTTCCCGAAGGCAAAATGAAATCGCGCGAAGGAACCGTGGTTGATGCTGACGACCTGCTCGACGAAATGAAACAGACAGCAGCCGACATATCGAAAGAAGCTGGAAAAGCACAAGATTTGCCTGCCGAAGAGCTCGATAAGTTGTACGAAATGATTGGTCAAGGTGCGCTCAAGTATTTTATTCTGCGCGTCGATCCGAAAAAGAACATGTTGTTCAATCCGTCTGAAAGCATCGATTTCAACGGCAATACGGGTCCGTTTATTCAATACACCCATGCCCGGATTCGCTCTGTTTTATCAAAAGCAACAGAATCGGGAATCGATACAGAATCTTTGGAATGGAATAGCGAAGCAGCGTTGAAAACGCAGGAAAAAGAATTGATATTTCAGTTGCTGAGTTTGCCTCAGATGATTGGGAAAGCTGCATCGGCAGGAAGCCCAGCCATTGTTGCCAACTTTAGTTTCGAACTGGCGCAGATGTTCAACAGCATGTATCAGGAAATAAGCATTTTGCGCGAACCCGATGAAATATTACGCAACAACCGCCTGCTATTGGCAAAGCGCACCGCCGAAACCCTTCGTTTCATCATGGAGTTGCTGGGTGTTGAGCTGCCCGAGAGGATGTGAAAATGTAGCTTGTCAAATACAAGATCTTCTCTCATTCACTTAGCTTAGTATGCTAGAAAAACTCTTGGTAGATGTGGCAATTTGAAAGTTTTGTTTGATAGTTTCTTGCTTTGTATCGAAAAAGCAGTCATTACAATAATTAAATCCTCTTCTATTGTTACTCGTTTCAGATATATTGAACGCGTGTCAGCAACATACCTATTGTAGGTTTCTCCCAGAAATTTTTTGTTCACGTATTTTGGACTTTGAAATAAATCTTCAGCATAAAAAAATAAACTATTATCAATTGCTGAAATTTGTCTGTATCCCTTACATAAATAGCCAAGAATAATAATAGATGTGTCAACTTTTTGAGACGAAAGCGCAGGGTATTTTTCAATTTCTAAGCTCCTCACATAAATAGAATCACTCATTATGAATTTAGAGTAAGTTTTATTGGTTTTTGTATTAAAGTAGTAATCGCTCAACGGTGATTGAGGATAATTTTGAAGAAACCGACCTTCTTTGATGTAGATTTTGATGTAGTTGCCTAAAAACATTTTTGTGTGATCGGTACAATCAGTTCCGTCAGGATTAAAATAATCAATTTTGTACCAGATAACCCCTTCAAATTCTTTTTGAGGTTGAGAATATGTGGTTTTATACACAAAAATAAATACAGTTAGAATTAGTAAATTTTTCATTGGGCTATTTGGTTTCTATTAGTTCTTGAGTAAGTGAAATCGGGATTATTGTTCCTGCAGGTAGAATCCCGTTTTTCATAATGGTTGCAGTGCCTTCCATTTTTTGATAGTAATTTGCCTGCACCACCCATCCAGTTTCTTTGTCTACAATAGTTTTAGATTCGATAGTTCCTTTTAAATCATATTGAATTGCCATATTACCCAACACTGTAAAATTGTCGCTGGGAATTGTCTTAATTTTCCCTTTACCAACAATTGTATAGCTACTATCCGTTATTTCGATAAGCTGATAAATATTATTAATATCAGCAATAAATGTAGAATTTATTTGAGTACTCACTTCCCATTTACTCTTCAATTTAACCGGATTTTCAGGAAAAAATGCCCAAGCAATCTCCATTTGTCCTTTAAATGCATCCTTGGTAAAAATCGATTTCATTTGAGAAACATATTCTGGTGAAATATCGTTCTCATTTTCAATCATTTTATTAAGCAGTAATTCACTATCAAATTCAAGTACTCTCCCTTTTTTGGAAATAATAAGTCTACATGGAATTCCAATAATTTTTTGCGTATAATTTCTGCTGCTTTTTTTGCCCAACGATTCATTTTGCAACTCAATATCGGTACCATTGATGAACATAGTGTAATCAAAACAGTTGTACGTGACATCAATAATATACCCATCATTGTTTATTCCAACAACAGAAAATGTAGTCGCCTCATTTGTAATCCAATTCATCACAAACGGAGTTCCGTTGATATTTTCTTCAATTGTTGCACAAGAAAAATAGCTCCTCGTATATTGTGAACCAGATTTTAGATTCAATTCAATCACGAATTCTTGGGCAAATGCCGACGAAATTGTCAGCAGGAATAATACAAGTAAAACAAGTTTTTGCATTGTTAATTTAATGAACAACAAAATTAGACAAATATGCTCAATTTAACAAATTTCCACAAGAAAACATGGCAAAACAACCGATGAGGAAAAGTATTTGTTTCATTTGAACGGATTTTCAAATCTTAAGATGTTAGCAAAAATAGACAATTATCTGGATTGTTATTTTGCTTTTTCAGGGCTCAATCTGGGATGAGAGGAAGTGTTCATTATTCAGCATTTTCCATTTTCGTATCTTTGCACCCGATTTCAAAACAAAAACATGGATCCAGAGTCTCTTTTTGCCGGACTTTCATATATTGAACTGATTGGATATGCCGGCTCGCTTATTATTGCCATTTCGATGCTGATGACTTCTATCCTCAAAATGAGGTGGTTTATACTTGTTGGCAATATCACTTTTATAGTTTATGGATCCTTTATTGGAGCATACCCCATTATTGTACTTAATGCTTTCAATCTGGCGGTAAATGCATGGTTTATTTGGCAGGCATATAAACTTCAGGGCAATTATGCAGTTTTGTCTGCACACCTCAATGCTCCAATGCTCGATCGTTTTTTGGTGTATTATATCAACGACATTCAGAAGTATTTTCCTTCGTTTCGCTCCTTCGATAACGAAGATGTAGTGTTTCTGATTGTAAAAGGAACCGCAGTGATTAGTGTTACTGGCTTCAGTCCCAACAAAGACGGTAGCTACAATGTAGTACTCGACTATGTGGCGCGCACGCACCGCAATCTGAAACCCGGAAAGCTTTTGTTTGAACGCGAAAATGTGTTTGAACGACTCAATACCGACGCTCTTTATGCCCGCAGCTACCACAAAAAACACAGCCGCTATTTGCGCAAAATGAAGTTTGATGCCACCGGGCACGACGATGTTTTTGTGTTGCGAAATAGGGCATGCTGATAGTTGTATAGTTGTTGTGTTATTCCTTATTAGTAACCAGCACTTTCTTAATCCAATCAACCATATACTGAAGCACAACCGGGTCGATGGTTGTTTCAATCATGGCGTATTCGCCAGGCATGCCGGTTTTGCAAGATTGAAACAAATGGTTGAGTCCGGGAAAGATATGAGAATCGAGTATTAATCCTTGTTTACGGACAATATATGAATTGAACCCTTCTATGTTGGCTTCGGCTGGAACCTGAACATCGCTCGAGCCATTCAAAGCAAGAAAATTGCAGCGAATTTTGCTCACATACTTGGATGGAATAATAGTTACAAAAGTTTTGAACCATGCCGAACCACTCTGCATCAGCAATGTATTGATGTTGGCTTCGGAAAAACCGTATTCTTTGCATTGTTCTTCGGAGAGGTCGGCAGTAGTGGTCTTGAGTAATTCGAGTGTTTGAGCTCTTAGCTCTTCGGCAGTAGAACTGCTCTGTAGTAAATCGTAGTATTGAGTGCTGAAATTCCACCACAACTCACGCATATCTTCCGATTTTCCTGAACCCTCGAACATTTTGTCCTGCTGCATCACCAAAAGTTGCGAACACGGAATAGTAACTCCAGCCAACGAAATAGCAAAACGCAATTTCTTGTTTTGTGAAGCCTGCATCATGGCAATAATACCTCCTTCGCTGTGCCCAATAATCCCAATGGCTTTGGCGTCGATAAAATCAAGTTTGGTTAAGTAGGTTACGGCTGCTCCTGCATCGTTGTTGAAATCGAATGTGGTTGCTGTTGCAAATGTCCCTTCGCTTTGTCCTACACCACGATCGTCGTACCTCAAAACAGCAATACCATTGCGAGTAAGATAATCAGCTATTACCAAAAACGGCTGATGTTTAAGCAATTCTTCGTTGCGGTCTTGTGCCCCGCTGCCCGAGACCAGAACTACAACCGGCCATTTTCCGGTTGTGTCGGGAATGGTAAGCGTTCCAGCAAGATTGATTTTTGCTTTGCTGTTGCGGAAAGTCACTTCTTTCGAAATGTATGGGAAAGGTGGTTGTGGTGTTTGCGGGCGAAACATCCTGAATGCTTTGTCTTCCGGGGTTAAGCCAAGTACAATCGGAGTTTCTTCGCCTTGTTGCAGCCAAATACCTCTGAGACTGTCGTCAATGCGTGCGGCACTGTATTTTGCTTTAAAAGCCGGAACATCAAGCCAAACGCTGTCGTTTTCCGTGGTTATTTTTACACTTTTAAAATCAACCAGTAGTAGTTGTGGCATATCTAAACTCGCCTTCAGTTTACCATCGCTGTCGCTGATTCGTAAAACCATGAGCAAATCTCTGGAATCGGATATGAAATTTCCCTGCCAAATTCCGGTGAAGCTGTTTTGAGCTTGCAACGAAGCAAAGCCTGCAAGAATGAAGACAATACACAGTGCTTTTTTCATATTATTGTTGTTCTTAGATACAAAGTTTTATCTTCGCAAGATAAAACAAAATTATGATTTTTATTCTTTCGTCGGCGAAAACCATGAATTTTAAACAACAGGGCAGAGTTGTGAAATCGCAGTCTGTTTTTGGAAAGGAAACAGCTAAAATAGCCTCGGCAATTCGCATGTTCTCGTCCGACGAATTGGCAGCTTTGCTTAAAGTGAACAGCAAAATGGCTCAACTCAATCATTTGCGGTTTCAGGAATGGATTTGGCCGCATAAGGCCGATGTCGCACTACAGGCAGTTTTGGCATATGATGGAACTGCTTTCCAAGGGCTAAATGCAGCAACGCTTACCGATGCAAATCTGGCATTTGCCCAGAAGCATATGCGTATTCTAAGTGCTTTGTATGGTGTTTTGCGGCCGATGGATTTGATAATGCCTTATCGCCTCGAAATGCAAACACCTGTTTGGGTAGGGCCTGTGAAAAATTTGTATAACTATTGGAATACCATGATTGCCAAGTCTATCGAAATCGAACTTAAAAGTATGAATAATCATTTTTTGGTAAATCTGGCTTCGGAAGAATATTCAAAAGCTGTGATTCCCCATTTGAGAGCCGACATCAATGTGATAAATATAATATTCAAAGAAAACCGCAACGGAAAACTTGTGAATGTGACTGTTCACACCAAATTTGCCCGCGGACTGATGGCGCGTTTCATTATTGAAAACCGTATTACCAATTCTTCTGACTTAGAAGCTTTCGACATGGAGGGTTATCGTTTCGATTTGCGTTCATCGGGCAAAAATACAAAAACATTTATCCGCGGATAGAAATGCGAAAGGCGTTACTCAGACTTGCTATTCCAAATATTATTGCCAATCTGAGCATTCCATTGCTCAGCATTGCCGATTCGGCAGTGCTTGGACATTTGCCATCAACCATTCATTTGGCTGCAGTTTCGCTTGCTGGTGTTGTTTTTAACTTTATACTTTGGAGTTTTAATTTTCTACGGATGTCGACAACCGGCATCACGGCGCAGAGTTACGGTAAACAAAACAAAGAAGCTGTTTCTGTGGTTTTTTACCGCAGTTTGTTGATTGCTTTGATTATCTCAATGGTTATTGTTGTTGCCCGTAATGCAATAGCTAATATTGGTTTCGGGTTGATGAATCCCGATTTCGGATTGCTGAATGTGGCTATGCAGTATTTCGGAATTCGTATTTTTGCAGTTCCTGCAGCAATTCTGAATTTTGTTATTGTCGGATGGCTTCTTGGAGTGCAAGACTCGCGTGGAGCTATGATTGTAGTTGTTTTCGAAAATGTAGTCAATGTTGGATTCAATCTGTGGTTTGTGTTGGGGCAGGGAATGGCTGCCGACGGAGTTGCGCTGGGAACCTTGATTGCCCGCTGGAGTTCGCTTTTCCTTGGAGTTGCAATTGTTATATTGCGTCATCGGCAATGGCTGGTGAAACCGGTATGGGGTAATATCTTCGAACGCGAGGGATTGATTCAGGTTTTTTCGGTGAACGGCAATATTTTTATTCGTACACTAAGTTTACTTGCTGTTTTTTCATGGTTTACCTATGCTTCGTCTTTACAGGGAACCGACATGCTGGCTCTGAATACATTGTTGCTTCAGTTTTTTATTGTTTTTTCGTTCTTTATCGATGGCTTTTCGTTTGCAGGGGAAAGCCTCAGTGGAAAATTCCTGGGAGGCGGAAAAATAAAGGCACTTCGCTACCTGGTTCGAACACTGATGATTTGGGGAGCTGTGCTGAGCGTTATATTCAGCTTGCTTTATCTGTGTTGCGGAAAACTCATGTTTAGTCTGCTGACCGATAACAGCAGTTTAATCGAAATGGCGCAAAGCCGGCGACTGTGGGTTGTGCTTATTCCGCTCGTGTCGTTTGCCGCTTTTGTATGGGATGGAATTTATGCAGGAATGACACATACGGCAGCTATGCGCAATGTAATGCTGGTTGCGGTTGGCGGGGTGTTTTTTCCATTGTATTTTGGATTGGAATACATTTTGCCTGATATGAACCTCTGGATAGCGTTTCTGACTTTTTTTGTTGCCCGAAGTGTTGGAATGACGCTGGCAAGACCGAAGCAGCTGCAAGTACACAAAAACCAATGACAAAGTTATTAATATTCAAGTGTTTTTACTCGTAAAACCTTGTAAGTCAAATTGTATCTTGCAGCTATGAAATGCAAATACTTTTTGTGATGAAATTTATTGCCCTAACCACATCTCTAATTTTGTTCCTTTTTCTAAAAGGTCAATGTCAGTATGTGATTGACTTTGGCAATTCTCAAACTTTTCAGATTTCTTGCGGAACCATTGCTTCGTCGCAATGGACAGTAAAAAACGAACGTTGTACTCTTTTTATTCCTGACCTTGTGATGCAGGATATTTCAGGAAATTATGTTGTTCCTTTCACATTTACGATTAACCAAAGCGGAAATCTTGAGTTTGAGGATTCTCTTACTCTACGACATCAGATAAACAGCGGTGTATGGATTACAGATACTGTTATTTATGGCAATGGTGGTAGCAGCGTGAGAGAAATTACCGATTCGTTTTTTCTTGCATATCACGACACAGTGCGATTTACCCTCGATTTAGTCACGAACGATCCAAGCGAATTCTGGTCGATTAAATCGGGCGACATTGCTATTAATAATGCGGAGCCGGTTTTATTTTTGCCGGTTGAACTTATTTCGTTTACAGGTGTTTACGACGAACAAACCCAATCGGTGATGCTTCAATGGTCAACAGCAACCGAAACCAATTGCAGTCACTTTGTTGTTCAGCGATCGGTTGATGCTGTAAACTTTGAACCGATTGCTGTTTTGTCCGGGCAGGGGAATTCAAATTCGCAAACAAACTATTATTATAACGATGTATCTGACCAGCAAGCAAATGTTTTTTATTATCGTCTGATTCAATACGATTTTGACGGCTCCGAAAACATCTTGTCTCTTGTTGTTGTGAATATCGCAAAATCAGAATATACATTGTTGGTTACCGACAATAGTGGAATAATAATATTAACTCTATCCCGCAGAATGCAGAGTGGAGGAGTGTTGGATGTTTATTCTACGCAGGGAGATTTGATATATAAAAAGAACGTGGAGGCTTCTGCCACATATGTTCAGATTGATTTGCCTGTCTTTCGTCAATATTCAATTCTTGTTTTTTGTTACTTGTCTGATTATGAGCTGGTGTTGAGGAAAGTGTTTGTGCGATAATTGCTATTTCTTCACCAAATCGGCAAAAGTGGTTTGCTCGAGTTTGTTCGAAATGTAATCGCGGATATCGCGCATAATGACCATTAATCCAGGATGTTTTTCGGCTGGGGTGTTGTCGTAGAAGTACGTCGAAACACTCTCTACCGGAGCCAATGCGCCATCGATAAGGCGAATGATTTCGGCCAGCGAGATTTCGTTGGCAGCTTTCGCAAGCTTGTAGCCACCTTCGGCTCCCTTGCGGCTTTTTAGGTAGCCAGCGTTTTTGAGTGTAATGAGAATTTGCTCCAGAAACTTGCGCGGAATACTCCATGTGGTCGAAATAGCCTCAATCTTGGTATAATCGGCAATATCGTGTGCCGAGAGCTCAATCATGGCTAAGCAAGCGTATTCGCATTTTCTAGAGAGTTTCATGGTATTGGATTATAGCTCAAAGGTATAAAATTGTTTTCAATGTGTTGTTTTATGCAATTTAAACATTGCGTCGAGTTTCATTCCAATTTTACACAGCATTTCAGTTTCAGCAAAATCAATCGCTTTTTCAAGTCGGAATACACACTTCTTATTTAAAAATTCCACTTCCAGTTTGGGAAACTGTATAAAAAAATCAAGAAAAGAGTTTTTCAAATCGACGAGTGTTTTTTCTTTGTTATCTGAAATCACATAGATCATATTGTTGAACTTTCTGTGTCCGGCAAAATCAGTTTCTATTCCATTGAAAATTTCAATTATTTTATCGGCAAATGTTTCGGGCCTGATTAAAACGTGACCAAAATCTTCAAATGTATTGAGCATTCCAATCAAATACGGATCGTAATAATAATGTCGGGACCCTCCTGTAACACTAGCAAAATCTTGGTAAGATTTATACTCAAGCATAACTAGTTTAAAGGAATTATTTTTATCCATTACGTTCCAGCTATTCAGCACTCTATATGCGTTTTTTGTGTTTATTAGCAAAAAATCAGTTATGTTTGGGGAAATTGATGTTGAAACAGTATACAACTTTTCAATATTGAGAACACATTCTTTGTAATATTCCCAAAACACTCTTTGCTCACTTGAGAGTTGTTGGAAAACTTTGGGGAAGTCGAATTTCATCAAGCTGTGTTTAGAAATTACAAAATGAATCTGAAAGTTGTTTCTATTCTATCTCAAAAAGATTATCAGCCACATGCTTAATCACGTCAATCATCTCACGGGTTTTGACGGTGTCGTTTTCGTTTAGCTGTATATTCATTTCCAATGAATAAACCTCTTTTTTCTTTAGTATTCTGAAATTGGAAAGTTGTGTTTTGTACTTCAACAGATAATTGATTAATTGGTCGTCGAGAATTTTCATAACAAAGGACCTTGGGAAGCCTTTTACAATCATTTTCTTATCAAATTCACCATTCCCAGTTTTAAAATCCTTAGAACCAAAGTAAATAGCAACTTGATCCATAAAATCGGCTGGGTAAATGAGAATTTCAAACTTTGCTGTGGATGGAAACAGGTATCGAACTTTGAGTGGACTAGCCTCACTCCACCGAAAAATAATATTCCCATTCCGGTAAGGAATATCCAATTCAAAAACCAGCCATGAATTTCCTCCAAAAATACCAGGAGCTGTTTGGATTTTTCTCACAGAGCCACCTTCTTCTTTAGCCAGAAACTGCCAGAATTCTAAAAGATTGTTGAATATGCGATCGGTTTCAGCCATAAAAATATTTGTATCCGGTAAAATTATTCATTTTTTGCAGAAAATCAATTTTGCAAATTCGGTTTTTAAACATTTGTTTATCAGCGATATAATCGACAACAAACGATTGCAGGCGGTTATATTCGTTTATAAACGAAAGTAAGTATTTAATAACCGACTGGCACAAAAAGGTCGCCGTTACTTTGCATCGTCGGAACTGAAACAAGCCGGCTAACTCAAAAAACTTTTTTCAAACTTAAAACAACTATTATGAAAAAGAACAACGAAAACCAGATGAGTGATGAAATCAACGTTGAATTGGAAAACATGGACAACATGCACGAAGAAAACAAAAGCAATTTTCAGCGCGAAACAAATGTTGTGGAATTGTGTGGATATGTGGGCTTCGATCCCGAAGTGCATAATTTTGCCAGCGGAAACAAAAAGATTCGTTTCAAAATTGCAACACATAGCAAAATTAAAGGAGCCGATGAGACAGAACCCCGGTTTGTGACCAATTGGTTTCCTGTAGTTGCGTGGAACAAAGCT
>PHDB01000107.1 GCA_002842495.1 Bacteroidetes bacterium HGW-Bacteroidetes-6 | reverse complement strand
TTGAAAATCTGAAAAAACACATCCTGAGTTTTTGGTTTTTTCGCCAGACTATGAATATCGTCCATTATCAAAACATCAATCATCTGATAAAAATGCACAAAATCGTTAGTCGTGCCATCTTTTACAGCATCAATAAACTGATTCAGAAATTCCGGAGTCTGAACATACAAAACCGTTTTATCTGGGAAATTCTTTTTCACCTCGATGCCAATAGCGTGCGACAAGTGGGTTTTACCCAAGCCAGCTGCACTATAGACAAACAATGGGTTGAATGAAGTTTTACCGGGGTTTTTAGCAATTGCCAAACCGGCCGAACGAGCAAGGCGATTGCAATCGCCTTCAATAAAATTGTCAAAATTCAGGCTTTCAACCAGCTGAGAGTTGACCTTGATTTTCTTCAGGCCAGGAATAATGAAAGGATTCGGAATTTCTTTAGAAGTTCCCCGATTGATATCGAATGGAATATCAACCGATGGATTTTTAAGACTTTCGCGATCGGTAGAAGGATAGTTAACCGATATGGTGTTGCCTGACTGAGAAACATCAACCAGAATATTATATTCCAGCTTTCCGTCCTGCCCCAATTCTTTGCGAATTGTTTTTTTCAGTAAGTCGATGTAGTGTTCTTCAATCCATTCATAAAAAAAGCTACTGGGAACCTGAATGGTAAGCACGTTACCGTCAAGTTTCAAAGGCTTAATCGGGGCAAACCACGTAGAAAAACTGTGATCGTCGATATTGTCTTTGATTACCTTGAGACAATTGTTCCAAATATTTTTAATATCTTTTGCCATTCAAACTGTTAAAATCGAATATGTCGATTGGTTCCATAAAATTTAGAAATCAAGTAATTAACAACAACAACAAGTTCAATCAGCAATGCCCAGTGTTTTCAAGTGATTTCAGTTGGCAAAGATGAACAAAAAAAGTTCAAAAAAAAAATTTTTTAGCCTTGTATTTTAAATATTTTATTTGTATAGGCATCGACAAAAATCTTTTTCCCTGCATTTGAGAAGTAACAATCGAATCGGCTAATGCGCACTCCGGCAAAAGCATTTTGTGTAATAATCACTTCTTCGTTATCCGAATTGTAAACGGTAACCGGATTTGAAAGAAGGGTATGACTATGCCCGCCTAAAATCAAATCGATATTTTTGCTTTGCTTGGCCAATTCGTAATCGCCAATTAAATCGCCATCGGTTTTATATCCCAGGTGCGAGAGACAAACAACAATTGAGCATTTTTTTTCTTTTTTGAGAAAATATGCCATTTCGGCAGCGGTAACAACCGGATCGCGATAGTCGGTATCGCCAAAAGTCAGTTTTCCAATCAAGCCATTTGGATTTACACCCAAAGCAAACACTCCGGCTTTTATTTTTCCAATTGTAAAAATCTTGTACCGTAATACTGCCTTCGACAATACTGGATGATGAAAAATATAGTTCGACGAAATAAAAGGAAATGTAGCATATTGAATAGCCGATGCCAGCCCGTCGAGTCCCTTGTCAAATTCATGATTACCGACACATGCAGCCGAGTAGTCCATTTCAGACATAAGCTTCATTTCGACTTCTCCACCATAGACATTATAATAAGGTGTTCCCTGAAAGATGTCGCCCGAGTCAAAAAGCAGTACTGGATGACCTTCTTCGCGAACTTTCTTAATAACTGCAGCTCTCGCAGCATAACCACCCTGTCCCGGAAAACGATAATGATTTTCAGGCAATGGTTCAATCTGGCTATGCGAATCATTGGTATGTAAAATCACCAATCGGTTAAGCTTGTCGGAACCACTTGCACGCAATATTGGAGGTGTTGCCAACACTGCACCTGCAGCAAATATTGTTTTCAGAAAATCGCGTCTGCTACTCATAGTAAATCCTCCCGTCGATTGTTGGATTTATTGTTTTCCCTGTAGCTGTTATTTTTTCGATTCCATCAATAAAAATATCGCGAATAAACAGGCCGGTTTTCACATATCTCAGATTGCGGTTTAAAAAATCAAGACCATCTCCGCCATTTGCCAAATAATCGCTCGTTGCAAGAATATAACGTTTATTTTCGTCAAACATTTCTCCACCAATGCTTGCTTTTACCCAATTGGTTGCATTAAGTACCAATTCTATTCCGGCAACAGGCATGCCTCCCATTCGGGCAATTTGATCGAACAGTGCCTTTACCTCAGTCCCATTTAGTTCCAGTAGTACCAATTCGTTATCGAAAGGCATAAGTCTGTACACATCGCTTATAGTAATATTGCCTGCTGGCAACGAAGTTCGCAAACCACCATTATTGAGCAATACCATCACATTCAATCCTGCAAGCGAATCTTTGAATCGAGTAAGAACTTCATCAAGAATTAAATCGCTGCAAAAATCGCCAAGCAAACTCTCGGGAGTGCCTTTTTCGAGCGCCTTCGACGAAACTCCAATAACAATATTCATTGTTGAATCAATATGAAGCCGATAGGGTTCAATAAGAGCAACCATTCCCGAATCAGCATCCAAAGAATCGCTAACCATAAGTGAAACAGCCTTCCCTGAATTGTAGGAAGCAATTTTGCAAGCCGGCAAATAAGCCAAGATAAGGCTTAATGCTGCAATGAATAATATTTGTAAATATTTTCGGAGGCTTTTCATGACTAACTCAAAAGTAGTACTTTTTATGAGAATACAATCAGTTGAATTAATAAAATGGCTCTGAAAATATTTAACACTATTTCACTGATAATTTAACATCTTAGTTATTTTGAAATTCAACTAACAAAATTGATATTTCATCAGCAATATTAGTACAAAACAAGCAAAATAAAGCTTACAACCTGTTACTTGTCAAAATTACACCGTGTATTATCGAATTATTTTGACGAATTTACAATTTCGTCAAATAAAAAGCTTAACATGATTATTTCATATGCAAATAATATGCATAACATTGAAAATAACTATTGTTTTTTGGATTTTCATATTGTATATTTGTAACGATTTTGTAAAAGCACCGTACAAAAACTTGTAAATTTAATTGCATGAGGTATTTTTTATTCTTAGTTCCTTTGATGTTCTTTTGGGCATCGGTTTCGGGTGAAAATGGCAACACAAAAGTTGCTGACAACAAATCGGATAACGATAACATTAAAACTGAAAATCCTGAAAATGTAAAATCGAAGAGTGTATTCATTCTTTTTAAGGACAAAACAGTTTCATTCCCTTTGGGATATTCTTTGAACAGCCAAGTCCTTTATGGAGCGCGCTATGCTCTTACAGGCGAAAAAATGAGTGCCGGAAACTTACAAAACATAGAGTATTTTGTAAGTCCTATCACTAATGGAAAATTGGTTGACATGTATTTCCCCGAATCGGATGGCTTTTCAAATTTCAGCAATGCCAGCGGCAAATTTCTGATTAGTGTTGAAAACAAAGGAAATTCCGATTTGTATATGGTTGAATTTACCAATGGTTTATTTGGAAAACCCATACGTCTTGATTTAAACAGCGACTATAATGAAACGAGTGGTACTTTCTGTATGGATGGCGAAAAAATATATTTCACCAGCGATCGTCCGGGTGGACATGGAGGACTTGATATCTATGAAACCGAAATGATTGGAAAAAACAAATGGAGCAATCCCAAAAACTTAGGCGAGGCTATCAACACTGATCAGGATGAACAGTGCCCCTATATGTTAGTTGATGGGATGACTCTTTATTTCAGTTCAAAAGGCCACGAAAGCGAAAGCAATTTTGATATTTACATTGCTGTTCAAAGCGACGATGGCACCTGGGGAGAACCCGATCGTTTGGGAGAACCCATCAATTCAGAAAAAGACGATTTATTTTACCGTATGTCACCTGATGAAACTCGAGCTGTGTATTACACAGTTGGAGAATCGGGAGAAGGCATTTACGAACTCATATTCAATTAAAAACCTTTCTGAGCCATAAAAAAAGCCCTGCTTATGCAGGGCTTTTTTGTTTTCGCATCCCATCTATTTATTTCAGGCGTTCCTTAAAAGGTTCGAATGTCATAAAATCGGCGTGATGAACAATGAATGCTTCGGTTGTGCGCTTTACCATATTCCCTTCGCCAGCATGAGTGGCAATAATATGACAAACATCGGCAGGAACGCCGCATTGTTCGGCAAGCGAAACACCACTAAAAGGATGACGAAGATATTTTCCATACATTCCTTGAACCGATTTTCCTTCTTTCATTTCGTATTCAAGAAGTTTTCCAACATCGGCCAAAATTGCACCCGCAATGAGAACATCCATGTTTACAGGTAAATCAGCACGAAAAAACTCACCACATTTGTTTCCGGCATCGCGGGCAATATGAACAACCGCACGTTTGTGATCCATGAAACTCACTTTAAGATCGGGTCCGGCAAGCAATGTAAAAGGAATTGTCCGCAAATCGTCGGGCGTAAGTACGCTTTTCTGCAATGCAAGAGCCCAGGTATTGGTTGTTTGCATGCGTAGTGTTGCATCTGCTATCCATTCCAATTCGGGCCACAATTCGCGGGCCTGATCGATGTATTTCTGCTCGATGTTTTGCATTGTTTTGTTATTTAAGTTTTGCAATAATGGCTTCGGCCAGTTCATGAGTCGAAGCTGCACCCTGGCTGAATACTTCGGGGGTTCCTTTAAGTTTCAACATATCATATGCACGAACTTTACCTTCGGCAACGACTTCTTCTACAGCTTTGCGAATGCGATTGGCCATTGGAAATTCGTTGAGGTGCTCGAGCATCATTACAGCCGACATAATCATTGCAATCGGATTCACAATCGACGTTTCAAAGTCAGCATATTTCGGGGCCGAACCGTGTGTTGGTTCAAACACTGCAACACCCGAATCCGGATTAAATTGAGCCGAAGTCGCAAATCCTAAACCACCTATAAGACCTGCAAATGCATCGGAAACGATATCACCAAACATATTACCGGCAACAATCACATTGTAATTATCTGGATTCTTGGTAAGCCACATCATCATAGCATCGATATTTACGTCTTCTACCCAAATATCGGGATATTCATTCTTGCTCATTTCCTGAGCAATTTTAAGCATCATTCCCGAAGTTTCACGAATTACATTG
Organism: Bacteroidetes bacterium HGW-Bacteroidetes-6; assembly: GCA_002842495.1. Classification (GTDB taxonomy): domain Bacteria; phylum Bacteroidota; class Bacteroidia; order Bacteroidales; family DTU049; genus GWF2-43-63. The sequence continues at coordinate 218 of PHDB01000107.1, read as the reverse complement.
GGTTTTTCACAAACGGTTATTTTTTTAAAACCACGTTTCTTTGCATACTCGAAAGCAGCTTTTACAATACGGGTAGTATATTTCTTCGTAAAAATACGAGTAGAAATTGCAAGCTCTTCGCGAGGACACCATTCAAAATTGTCTTTAAATTTTGCATGAGTCATAAATGCATTATAACCGGTATCGCTTGGATTTGTCCATTCAACACCACCATACAA